>JACDQI010000054.1 GCA_015657675.1 Devosia sp. | reverse complement strand
GCTTCGGGGTACCGCTCCAGCTTGCGGAGCACAACGCCGAGGTTGCCGCCGCACTGCAACGGGCGCTTGAGCTCAAGCCCGACTCGGCCGAGACGCTCACCAATCTGGGCTTGGTACAGCATCAACTGAGCGAGTTTGTCGCCGCGATCGAAAGCTTTCAGAAGGCGATTGCGCTCCGCCCCACGCTCACCGGGCCGCATGTCAATCTCGGCAATACCTACCTGCATCTCGAGCACTACCAGGAAGCGGCCGAGTGCTTCCGGCGTGTCATTGCACTGCAGCCAAAGCACGTGATCGCCCATACCAATCTGGGCATGGCGCTGTTCAGGGACAAGCAGCTGCAGGCGGCTGAGCGGGCATTCGACGAGGCGATTGCATTGGTTCCAGACCGGACCGAGGCGTGGATCGGCCGCGGCATGGCCCTGCGCGATCAGGGCAGGATGGAAGAAGCCATTGCTGCCAACGAACGTGTGCTGGCGCTCGATCCGAAGAATGTCGAAGGCTATCAGGGCCTGATCTTTACCCGCAACTATCTGAGCCGCGGCACGCCCGCGGACGCGCTCGCCGACGCTCTAGGGTTCAACGCGATGCTCACGCGGGAGCCCGTCGCGCCGCACCTCAATGTGCCGGAGCCCGATCGCATTCTCCGCGTTGGCTTTGTATCGGCAGACCTGCGGACCCACCCTGTCGGACAGTTCTTCGGGCATCTGCTCGGTCGGTTTGACCCCCAGCAGCTTCATGTCACGGCCTTCGCCAACCAGAGTGGCAGCGATCCCTCGACCCTGGCCATGAAGGAGAAAGCCGATGCGTGGCACGTCATCAACAAACTGACGGACGCCGAGGCCGAGGCGCTGATCCGTGAGGAGAAGATCGACATTCTCGTTGATTTGTCCGGCCATACGGGTGGCAACCGGATGAAGCTCTTCGCCCGCAAGCCGGCACCAGTGCAGGCGACATGGCTCGGCTATTCCGGCACCACCGGACTTGCCGAGATAGACTATATCATTGCCGACGACAGCATCATTCCGCCCAACGACACCGCGTACTATTCGGAAGAGCCGATCCGCCTGCCGACCTCGTATCTATGTTACGCGCCGCCAGCATTTTCCGGAATGACCCCGCAGGTGGCGCAGCCACCAGCGCTAAAGAATGGGTACGTGACCTTCGGCACCTACAACAACCTCAGCAAAATCAGCGACGCTACGGTGGCCTGCTGGGCTGAGGTGCTTAAGGCGGTGCCGACAAGCCGCCTGCTGCTCAAGAGCAAGGTTCTTGGAACCGATGACGGCCGCAAGGTGATGGAAGCACGTTTTGCTGCGCACGGCATTGGCGCCGGGCGACTGCTGCTCAAGTCGTCAACGCCCAGCCATCTTCTGCACTTCCAAAGCTATGAAGAAATGGACATCGCGCTCGACCCGTTCCCCTATAACGGCACCACCACGACCTGTGATGCCTTCTGGATGGGTGTGCCGCTTGTCACTCTGGTGGGCGACCGTTTCATCTCCCGCGTCGGCACCAGCCTGGTGCGCACCGTCGGGCTTGGCGATCTCGCTGCCGAAACGGTCGAGGACTATGTCGCGATCGCCCGACGGTTGGCCGAGGATATTCCCCGCCTGACGTCCATCCGCGCGCGGTTGCGGCAGGACATGATGGCCTCGCCGCTGGGTGACGCGCCGCGCTTCGCACGTGATCTGGAAGCCGTCTTTCGAACCATGTGGCGGCGCTGGTGCGCGGACCAGTCGTGAGCATTGCGGCGCGTCTGCAGGCGGCGTTCGCACTCTTTCAGTCGGGTCAACTCGAGGCCGCCGACAAAGCCTGTCGCGCCATCGTCAAGGACGCACCGGCGACCGGTGACGCGCATCATCTGCTCGGCATCATGGCGTTTCGCGCTGGGCGTCTTGACGATGCTGCCGCCCATGTGCGCCGAGCGGTGAAGGCCGATCCGCGGCAGGCGGAGTTCCTCAATACCCTGGGCGCCATCGTACGGGCATCCGGAGATGTGCCCGGTGCTATTGTGCATTTTGAGGCGGCGCTGCGGCACAGGCCCAACCACGCGCAGGCGATGGCGAATCTGGGCAATGCTCTCGCCCAGGTCGGGCAGTTCGAGGAGGCGGCCAAACGCTTCCGGCAAGCGCTGGAACTTGCGCCGAACGCGCCCGGTGTTCTCAACAACCTGGGCAATGTCTTGCGGGAACTGGGCGAGACGGACGCGGCGATCGACAGCTTCGAGGCGGCGCTGCGGCTCAACCCAAACTACCCCGAGGCCCTTGCGAATATGGGCGTTGCGCTGATGAGCGCCGAGCGGTTCGAAGAAGCTGTCGCCGTTTACCGCCGCGCGCTCTCCATCGATCCGGTCCACGCCGCGGCGCTGGTCAATATCGGCAACGCACTCCTCGTTACCGGGGCACACCCGGAGGCGCTGGGCCACTACGCCAAGGCGTTGGAGCGAGGCGCCGACTTTCCGTTGATCCACTACAATATCGCCGCTCTGCAGAACTACCGTGATGATGTGACCGCGGTTGAGAAGCGCCGGCTGGCTGAGGTCTTTGGGGCGCGACTAGCGGCTGCGACAAAGGCGCTGCACGCCAATCACCGTGATCCAGACCGGCGGCTGCGCATCGGGCTGGTGTCGGGCGATCTGCGCAACCATGCAGTCGCGCGCTTTCTGCTGCCGCTAATCGTCAATCACGATCCGAGCGAGATCGAGTTTGTCGCCTATTCGACCAGCCGCATCGAAGACTCCATCACCGCAGAGCTCCGGTCTCGCACAGTACTGTGGCGCAGCTTGCTGGGTCTCAGCGCAACCGATGCTGCGGCTCTGATCCGCGGCGATGCGATCGACGTGCTCGTCGATCTAGCCGGCTATACCGATGGAGCCCGGCTCGACGTTTTCGCGCAGAAACCGGCCCCCATCCAGTTCGGCTGGCTCGGCTATTCCGGGACCACTGGTGTGCCGGGTATGGACTACATCATGGCCGACCCCTGGGTGGCGCCAGGGGGCAGCGAAGGCGAATTCTCCGAAACTGTCTGGCGCCTGCCCGATAGCTATCTTTGTTTCGGGACGCCCGACTGGACTGAACCCGGGCCCTTACCGGCGCGGCGGAATGGCTATGTGACGTTCGGCAGCTTCAACAATATCGGCAAGCTCGGACCGGGCACCATTGCCTGCTGGACCGAGGTCTTGCGCGCCGTGCCCGACAGCCGGCTGGTGATCAAGTCGTCGCGGGGCGGGGTGCAGAAGCGGCTCGATGAGATTCTGGCGACGTTCGTTGCGGCCGGCATCGATCCCGATCGCTTGCGCCTGATCGACCGGCTGAAGGATGGCGATGCGCATCTGGCGCTCTACGGCGAAATCGACATCGGCCTTGATCCTTTCCCGTACAACGGCACGACGACAACCTGCGAAGCGTTGTGGATGGGCGTCCCGGTGCTGACCAAACGCGGCGACAGTTTCGTGTCGCGGGTCGGTGAGAGCCTGATGCAGAGCCTCAGCCTGCAGGGCTGGATCGCAGCCGACCTGAACGACTACGTATCGCGTGCCGGCGCTGTCGCAGCCGATCTCGATGCGCTGGCCGATCTGCGGGGGTCGCTTCGTTCACGTTTCCGGGAGTCTCCGCTGGGCGATGGAGCACGCTTTGCCCGCAATTTCGAAGCGGCGCTGCGGCAGATGTGGCGTCAATGGTGCGCAGCGCACGGCCAAGCCAACCTGAACGCATAGGCTCGGCCATATTGTGATCAGCTTCGTGCGCCATCAGGCGGATCGAATACGAACGAACGGCATTTTAACTTCATGAAACTCTACGGTATTTCCGCCATGGCGCGGACCATTCTGGCCCTCATGCTGCTGCTGGCGGTCACCTTGCCGGCCACTGCGCAGGTCACCATCTTTTCGCCCTTCAATATCAAGGAAGCGATGGATGCGGGCGTGCGCAAGCACGCCAACCTCCCATACGCCGATGGCGAGCGGAAGAAACTCGACGTCTACCGGCCGGAGGACACGACTGGCGGACCAGCGCCGGTGGTGATGTTCATCTATGGGGGTGCCTGGCGGGCTGGCGACAAGTTCGAGTACGAGTTCGCCGGCAGGGCCCTCGCCGCCAATGGCTTTGTCGTGGTGATCCCGGACTATCGGCTCTATCCAGAAGCCAAGTATCCGGACTTCCTCGAAGACAACGCCCAGGCGATGAAGTGGGTCGAGGACAACATTGCCGGCTACGGGGGCGACAAGACCCGCTTCTTCCTCGCCGGCCACTCGGCTGGGGCTTACAATGCCGTCATGCTGTCGCTCGATAGTTCGTTCCGGCAGGAATATGGCGTGACCATGCCGATCCGCGCCGTGGCCGGTATCTCCGGACCGTACAATTTCTACCCCTTCGAATATGGCCAGGTCAGCGAGACCTTTGGCGTGGCCCCCAATCCGGAAGGCACGCAGCCAGTCAATCTGGTGACCAGCGATGCGCCGCCAATGCTCTTGGCCTCCGGAACTAATGACCCGATTGTCCGGCGCCAGAACAGCGAAGTGCTGGCGTCACGCCTGCGGGCGCAGGGCATCTGGGTCACCGAGAAGTACTACGAGGGTTTTGGCCATCTCGAGCCGGTCATCGCCATGGGCATGCTGTGGCGCTGGCGCATGCCGGTGCTCAAGGATGTGGTGGACTTCTTCCAGACCTTCGGGGCATTCCCCAGCGGCACGCCGCGGCCGGTGTTCACGCCCGAAGCGCCGCAGAATGCCGAAGATCCGATGCAGGCCATGATCGCCGATCTCGACGCTACGCTCGAGCCGATCACCACCGGGCGCCGCAACGAGTGATCAGACGCTGACCTGCTTGAGCCGGGTGGCGAGTTCCTCGCCGAACCGGCTCATTGCGTCGTGCACGATGGTGGCGATGGAAAAGCCGACATAGGCGTAAAAGCGCCGCGCCGTGTCGGTGCGCAGGAACTCGACATAGGCATCGAGTTCAGTGTCACTGAGACTCCGGTACGCATAAGCGAGAACGGCGCGCTGCGAGGCTTCGACCTCGGCCTCCATGGGCGGCAGGATCTGCGCCAGTTGCGCATCGATTTCATCCCAAGGGACCTCAATATCGCCGTGGGCGCCGGCAATGGACATGCTCGCCAGCATGGCGCGCATGGCCGATCCCAGCATGGCTCGGCCGATCTCGGCGCTGACCAGATCGAGAATCTCGCCGATCTGTGTTGCCCGCCGCGATTCGGGCGGGAGATCAGCTAGCAGGGCCGTACCGGTCGCGTGCGCCGACAGTTGGTCGGCGGTAGAGAGCAGGGCGGTCTCGCGTTCCATTGCGGATACGACCTTGCCGATATCGGTCTTGAAGAAGTCCGCAATCGCTGTCGTCTCGCTAGGTGTGAACTGGCCCTTGAGCGCCTGGGCGAGTTCTGCCTGCAGCTGCGCTGCGTCGAAGGAGGCCAGCGCGGCGTCGCGCCAGGCGGAACGCATCTTGGCCGGGAGCGGTACGCCCTGAGTGTCTGGCGAGTCGGCGATGGTTTCCGCGAAGGTCGCAAAGACCACATCGAGCGTCGCCAGCCGCATCAGTTCGTCGGTCGAGATGGGCGCTGCAACCTCGCTTGCCGCAAACGCGGGCCAGGTTGCCACGGGCAGAGCCGTGGGGACCACCAACAGACACGTCACAGCGAGGGCGCGAAAGAGCATCTCTTCCTCCTTAGGTACGCACATTCTAGAGCGAGGGATGTTGAACGGACAATGAACCTCTCGCTCATACCGGGTTTTGGTCGACGGCTGAGCATCCCGGCTGCTAGGATTTGGCTCCCGAATGGAGCCGCCCGATGAACTATGTCCGACTTGGCCAGACCGGCCTGCAGGTGTCGCGCCTTTGCCTTGGCTGCATGAGTTTCGGCGATCCCAATCGCGGGTCGCACGCCTGGACACTGCCCGAGGAGCAGAGTCGGCCGATGTTGCGCGCGGCGTGGGAGGCCGGGATCAATTTCTTCGACACGGCCAATGTCTATTCGCTGGGTTCGAGCGAGGAGATCGTCGGCAAGGTGCTCAAGGAGCTAGGGCCGCGTCAGGACATGGTGATTGCCACCAAGGTGCATGGGGTGATGCGACCCGGCGCCAATGGAAGTGGGCTCTCGCGCAAGGCGATCATGAACGAGATCGACGCCTCGCTGCAGCGGCTGGGGACCGACTATGTCGACCTTTATCAGATCCATCGCTTCGATCCGAATGTGCCAATCGAGGAGACCCTCGAGGCACTGCATGACGTGGTGAAGGCCGGCAAGGCCCGCTATATCGGCGCCTCGTCCATGTACGCTTGGCAGTTTGCCAAACTGCTGCTGACCGCCGAAAAGCACGGCTGGACCCGTTTCGTCTCCATGCAGAACCATCTCAACCTGATGCATCGCGAGGAAGAGCGCGAGATGCTACCGCTCTGCGTCGATCAGGGCGTGGGCCTCATTCCCTGGTCGCCGCTGGCGCGCGGCCGGCTGGCCCGGC
>JACDQI010000003.1 GCA_015657675.1 Devosia sp. | reverse complement strand
CAAGCCCGGGGATGACGGTGTTGTGGGCAGGGTGAGTGCCACTCCGAACCTGGGAGGGCTGGCGCCCTGCCCTTACGCCGTCCATCCCCCATCGATCACATGCACCTGCCCCGTCGTGTACGTCGCACCGGCCAGATACACCGCCAGATCGGCAATCTCCTCGGGCTTGCCGATGCGGCCGATGGGTTGGCGGGCGATGAAGGCTTTCCTGGCGGCCTCGAAGTCGCCGGTGGCGTGCCAGCGTTCGTGCAGGCTCGGGCTGTCGACAGTGCCCGGTGCAATGGCGTTCACTCGAACCCCTTTGTCGGTGTAGTCGGCGGCCATCGACTTGGTGAGACCGATGACGGCAGCCTTCGAGATCGAATAGGCAGCGCGGTTGGGCACGCCGGTGACCGAGCTCGCGACCGTCGACATGTTGATGATCGCCCCATCCCTGCGTTCGAGCATCTGCGGCAGCACCGCCTTGATGAGGCGCACCTGGGCCCAGAGGTTGAGGTCGAAGGCGAACTCGAGGTCCTTCTCGGACATGTCGAGCACGGTGCCGGAATGCACGACGCCGGCGCAGTTGAAGAGCACATCGATGCGGCCGATGTCGGCGACGGCGGCGTTCACCGCCTCAGTGGAGAGCACGTTGAGCACCCGCGTCGTGACATTGGGCATGCCGTCGAGCTCAGCGAGCTTGGCCGCATTGATGTCGGTGGCGATCACCTTGGCCCCTGCCCTGGCAAAAGCCTCGACGGAGGCGCGGCCGATGCCCTGCGCGGCGGCGGTGATGAGGGTGATCTTGCCGGTGAGGTCGGCCATAAAAACTGCTCCCGAAAATGTGCGGCTGTTGGTAACGCGGCGGCTCTGCTTGGACAAGGCGGAACTGACATGTTAGCCACACGACGATCCCGGAGGAGCTTTGATGCGCATCGTCGATACCCACCTGCACCTGGTCTATCCGAAGGCGTTCTCCTATCCGTGGCTGGCACACGAGCCGCAGCTCAACCGGCCATGGTCGGTGGAGAGCTATTTTGCCGAGGCCGAGTCGCTTGGCATCGAGGCGGCTCTGCACATGGAAGTGGACGTGATCGAGGCCGACATGCTGGCCGAGACGGAGTTTTCGCTCAACGTGCATCCCAAGGTGATCGGGGCGATTGCCAATGGGCGGCCCGAGCACAAGGACTTTCCGGCCTATCTGGAGAAGCTCTCGGCGATGGGCGGGGTGCGCGGCGTGCGGCGGCTGCTGCAGGGGCAGCCGGCCGAGCTTTCGACGCAGCCACTGTTCATCGAGAACCTGAAGCGACTGCCGGACCACGGGCTGGTGTTCGACATTTGCGTGAAGAGCCACGAGCTGGCAGTGGCGGAAAAACTGGTGGCAGCGGCGCCCGAGGTGCAGTTCGTGCTCGACCATTGCGGCAACCCCAAGATCGCACAGGGCGAGTGGGATAGCTGGGCGCGGCATATCGACACCATCTCCTCAATGCCGAACGTCGCCTGCAAGGTCTCGGGGATCCTCGCCAACGTGGACGACAAGTGGACCGTCGACCAGCTGCGGCCCTATGTCGAGTATATCATTGCGCGGTTCGGCTGGGACCGGGTGGTGTGGGGCAGCGATCATCCGGTGGTGACGCTGTTCGCCGATCTCACCGGGTGGGTGAAGGCGACCGAGGCGATCATTGCCGGCTGCAGCGCCAGCGAGCAGGAAAAACTCCTCAGCGGCAATGCGGAGCGGCTCTATCGGCTGAGGTGAGCCCTGCGCCGGACGGGGGTTGCGGCGGTCAGCGATCTCGGTTTGATTGCGGCGCGTTTCAGAGACCATTGCCGTGACCGATCCCCTGCTCTTTCTGGCTGCCGTGCTGACGCTACTGGGCACGCCAGGCCCCACCAACACTCTGCTTGCCACGGCGGGCGCGACAGCGGGCGTGCGGCGGTCGCTGCCGCTGCTTTTGGGGGAACTGGGGGGCTATCTGCTCGCTGTCGGGGTGGTGCGGCTGGTGCTGGGGCCGGTGATCGCCGCGTTTCCCTGGGTCGGCGCGGGCCTCAAGATCGCGGTCGCGATCTATCTCGTCTGGATCGCGATTGCGCTGTGGCGGCGCGGGGCGGCGGCGACCGTTCAGGCACGGGTGACGCTCCAGATGGTCTTCGTCACCACGCTGCTCAACCCCAAGGCGATCATCTTTGCCCTGACGGTGCTGCCGGTGAGCCATCCGCAGCTCGTCTGGTATGTCGCGGCTTTTGCGCTTTGCGTCTCCGCAGCCGGGTCGGCCTGGATCGTGCTGGGCCGGGCGATCGGGGCTGGCGCCGGGCGGCATGCGGGGCTGTTGCCGCGGGTGGCGGCGGTGGTGCTGGGCGGCTTTGCCGGCGTGCTGGTGGCCTCAGCCTTCGCGTAAGCTCAGGCGCCGTCGTAGAGGGCGACGCGGCCGCGGCCGTTGGCCTTGGCGACGTAGCAGGCGGAGTCGGCTTCGCCGAGCACGTCGGCGGGACTGGCGGCGCGGCCGGAGATGGCGGTGATGCCGACACTAGCGCCGATGCGGTAGACGCGTTCGTCCCAGGTGAACTCCAGCGCGGCGATGTCATCGACGAGCTTCTGGGCGACGCGGCGGGCGGCGGGCGCGGGGCAATCGGCAAGCAGCAGCGCGAACTCGTCGCCACCGATGCGGGCAGCAAAATCCTGCCGGCGGCAGGACTGACGGATGATCTCGGCGACCTTGCAGAGCAGCGCGTCGCCGGCGGCGTGGCCGGCCGTGTCGTTGACCGGCTTGAAGAAATCGAGATCGATGAAGCAGAGCGCGTGGGTGCGCAGCTCATGCCGCGCCTCGTCGACCACGGTGATCAAGGCGCGCTCGAAGGCGAGGCGATTGGAGAGCCCGGTGAGCGCGTCATGCATGGCGGTATGCGCCAGCTGCTTTTGCAGGGCGCGGCTGCTGGTGACATCCTGGAACACCAGAACGGCGCCCAGAACCTCGCCCGTGGGGCTCAGCAGCGGCGAGGCCGAGCTCTGCACGTCCCGGCATTCTGCATGCCGACCGATGAGACAGACATCGGCATCAAGATGGGTGATGGTGCCTTCGGCGAGGCAGCGGGCCACGGGGCTGGTGGCAGTCTTGCCCGTGGCTTCCTCGACAATGGCAAAGACCTGATCGAGCGGACAGCCCATGGCCTCGGCCTGCGTCCAGCCGGTCATCTGCTCGGCGGTGGGGTTCATGAAGGTGATGCAGCTTTTCGCGTCGATGGAAATGACGCCATCGCCGATCGATTGCAGGGTGACCCGGAGGCGCTCCTTTTCGGCGGCCAGCTGGGCTTCGATGCGCTTGAGGTGGGAGATGTCGGTATCGGTACCGACGGTGCGCACGACGTTGCCCGCGGCATCCCATTCCACCGGCTTGCCGCGACTGAGGATCCAGATGTAGTGGCCGTCGCGGTGACGCTCGCGATATTCGAGCGTGTCAAAGCCGGCTTCCCCCTGGCCCTGCTTGCGGGCCGCTACGGAAAGTCTGCCGCGATCGTCTGGATGCACGCGGGCCAGCCACTTTTCCGTCGAGTCGTTGATGACCTCGTCGAGCCCGATGCCGCGCATGGCACGCCATGAGTTGGAATAGTACATGGAGTCCGACTGGGTATCGAAATCCCACACCCCCTGCCCGGCAGCTTCGAGGGCCGAACTCCAGCGCCGCTCGGCATAGACCAGCGCTTCCTCGGCGCGCTTCTGGCGATCGATGTTGACGAACTGCACGATGGCATAGAGCGGTTGCCCGGTCTGCTCACTCCGCAGCAGCGAGGCCACCGTGCTGGTCCAGAGCGGCGTGCCGTCGCTGCGCCTCATGCGGCAATCATGCCGAAGTTCGGCGATCTCGCCGCGCAGCAACTGGTCGACCCGCAGCATGCTGGCCTGCCGGTCGAGTTCGTGGATCATGCTGTCCGCGGCAATGCCGAGACATTCGCCGGGCGCGTAGCCCAGCATGGCCTCATAGGCGCGGTTGGCAAAGATCATCCGGCCGTCATTGCCGATCAGCCCCATGCCGATCGCCGCACCGTCCATCACCTTATGGAGCAGCGCTTCGCTCTGATCAAAGCGAAAGACGCCAGACTGCAAACTGTTGTCGTGAAGTTCTCCCATGGCGACAACTCTAGACCAAGACGATTAACGCAGACCTTCCAGATTGCGGCAAATCACGGCCGGCGGGGCTTTCTGCGGATAGACTCGCAATATTGCGGCGGCGCCGATTTCCCAGAGTATTGAACCAGTTGGGGGCGTTAGCCGTTGTGCGGGCAACCAAGGAGGCAGCATGAACAGCGCCAATCTCCAGTTGCAGGGTCTCTTGACCGTGGTCGCCGAACTGCTCGGGACGCTGCAGACCAAGGGCATGCTCAGCGGAACCGAGCTCGACGACCTGCTCGCAAGGGCGGAGCAGACGGCCGGCCTCGACGCGGAAGCCCGCCCCGGCGCCTCGGCGGTGGAACTCGAAACCGTGCTCTTTCCCATCCGCCTGCTGATGGAAGCCAAGCGCGCTGCGGAGCGCGACGAGCGGCTGGGTTTTTCGGATCTGACCCGGCTGGTGGGCCAGAACAAGCCACCCCGGCCAGGGGTGCAGTCGCCGGACGAGAGTTTTGCGCTGGCGGTGGAGACCGAGCGCGAACGGGACGCGTGAGCGTTCAGTCCAGGGAGCGATCATCGCGTTCCGGATCGAGGGGCGGCAGGGCGTGCGGCCGGCTCTCGTGACCAAAGACGGTGAGTGCCCGATCAATGCGCTTGCCAAGTTTGCGCAGAATGGCGCTGGCATGCGCCACCAGCCACCAGACCAGCAGGGCGAGGATCAACGCCATGCTGAGCGCCGCCAGTGCGGTGGCCAGGTTCTCGCCTACCCCGAGCCAGAGGTAGAGCGCGGTGAGTGCGGTGACCGCTGCGGTGAGCAGCAGCGCCGCGACGCCGATGGCCAGCACCACGGCCGCGCCGAACAGGCGCGTGGCATTTGCGAGGGCATCCAGATCCTCGGAGGCCTCGAGCTTTGCCAACTCGATCTCGCGATCGATGAACAGCGAGATGCCGGCCGCGACGCGACTGGCCAGTTCGGACATCGAGGCCCAGAATTCCGTGCGCTGCATGTGCTGTCTCCCCGAACGAGGCTGCAGCATCGGTTGATGACCGCGCGGCGTCATTGACCTCGGTCAATCCGGCGCACTGCACTTGACCAGGATCAAGGTGGCACCTCCGCCACAGGCCCACGCTGCACCCAAGCTGGTACCGCCGAACGGCGAAGCACCGGCCGATGCAGCGGGAAGACGGGGCCTGCACACGCATCGACTCCCTGACACCGCCGTCCGAGGAGGACTGAAATGGTGCATGTCGTTGTGTTGGGTGCCGGACTGGGCGGCACGATCATGGCCTATGAGCTGCGCGACGCGCTGCGCGCGCCGCACCAGGTGTCGGTGGTGGCCAAGGGCAGCAGCTATGCCTTCGTGCCCTCTAACCCCTGGGTGGCGGTCGGCTGGCGCAGCCAGGAGGCGGTGACGGTCAATCTCGAGCCGGTGCTGCGCAAGCGGGACATTGGCCTGCATCCGCAGGGCGCCAAGCGCCTCCATCCGGCCGAAAAGCGCATCGAACTGCTCGATGGCAGCTCCGTCAGCTACGACTATCTGGTGATCGCCACCGGCCCGGAGCTGGCCTTCGACGAGATCGAAGGCTTAGGTCCGGAGCAGTTCACGCAATCGATCTGCCATGTCGACCATGCGCTGCGCGCCAAGCCGGCGTTCGACGCGCTGGTCAAAAATCCCGGCCGGT
>JACDQI010000053.1 GCA_015657675.1 Devosia sp. | reverse complement strand
TCACAGGTTCAATCCCTGTCACACCCACCATTCCCCAAAAGCCCCGAATGGTGCTGAGTTTTCCCCTTCACGGGGCGACGTTGTATTCCCCCATATCGTAGCCTGTAATCAGCGCCGACAGGTCATCGTCGGGCCCGCCGCCGCGGAACGCCTGCAGGGCGGCATGGCTCTCCCACCGCTCGAGCACATTGGCGCGATCGGGATCGAGTGGATCGGGACTGACAGAAAAATCGATACAGCCCGAGGCCTGTCGCGCGGCACGCATGGCAGGGAGCGATCGGGCGATGAAGATGTCGCGCTGTCCGGGGACGAGGCGCAAGCTGCCGCAAACGATGATCAACGCGAAGTCCTCCGAGCTGGAGGACCCACGCTAGCAGTTGTGGGCTCGCCTGCAAGGGCAAGCGCAGCGTTGATTACATGAAGCTTTCGGCGCCCGATTCGGCCGGGAACAGGGCCGCGAGGTCGAGGATGGCGATCAGCCGGTCTTCGTTCTTGACGAGGCCCGAGACCTGGCCGGCATTGCGTCCGGACTTGGAGGCCGGGACCGGACGAAGGTCTTCGGGCTGGGCGAAGATGATGTCGGAGACAGTGTCGACCATCAGGCCGACATCCTGGTTCTGCAGGGAGACGACGAGCACCACCTGGCCGCTCTTGCCGCCCATGCCACCCATGCCGCCCCAGCATCGCCTCAAGGTCATAGACCTGCACGATGGAGCCGCGGATATCGAGGACGCCCTTGGCGCCGAAGGGCTGCGAGGGGAGTTCGGTGGTCGGGGACCAGCTGCGAATCTCGCGCACCGACATGATGTCGATACCGAAGGCGCGGTCGCCGCAGGTAAAGGTCACGAACTGGTTTGGAACCCGCATCGCCGCCGTCTGCTGACCCGCATCGACGTCGCTTTCGTGCATGGCTTCCATCAGTCGTCACTCCAGTCGGTTGGATGTATCGAGTGGCGGCCCGGGGGAGTGGCGCCTTCAGTTCGACACGTAGGGTCAAAGATCGCACATGATCCGTTAACAAACCGCGAAGGGGAGGGATTCGCGCCCGCCCCAGGCGCGGTTCACCGCGCTTGGGCGCGCTAAATGAACCGAAGCTGAACAGCGGTTTCCGGTTCAGTTCAGGCGGGGAGCGTAAAGCCAGGGGTTCGCAGCGTCAGTATTTCTACAAAACCTTCGTCCAAGGAGGCGACAATGCACTTTTCTCCCAAAACCCTCATCCGCTCCACCGTGATCGGCCTCACCCTTGTCGTGCATCGCTCAGCGCTGCCCCGGCCCAGGCACAGCAGTTCAGCTTCGGGCTGCAGTTCGGCAATGGCGGATATCAAAATGGCCCGATCGTCGAGCATGACCGCCGCTGCCTGACGGACCGACAGGTTCGCCGGCTGCTGCAGCGCAACGGCTATGACGAGATCCGCTTCACCGACCGTCGCGGCCGGATTGTCCAGGCGCGCGCCGAGCGTGGCCGGCACGACTATCGCGTCACCGTCGACGCCTGCCGCGGCCGGATCATCGACGTCGAGCGTCTGCGTCGACGCTCGTAGATTGCCGCTTGCGTGATCGGCCGAACTGGGTAACCATCGGTCATCATCAACAAACGGAAGGAGGTGATCCAATGTCACATCAGAAATCGCCGGTTTCGAAGGGTCTTGGATCGGTGCGCTTCCTGACGGAGCAGTCTCTGTCGTAGTCGCCGCGGTCCCGCCGCTCGCGGCAAGGGATCAGACGAAATCGCGAAATCGGGAAGGGTCGCCTCCATGGCGGCCCTTCTTTTTTGAGGATGGGGCCGTGCGCCCCCAATAGGCACGGGAGGCACACCTGTTCAAGATCAAGACGATCCTACCGAAGACTGAGCCGATCAAGATTATCGACATAGGTGCCATGTCATTGGGTGATGGCACGGACTTTTACACGAGCCTCGCTCAAGCCGCCGAAATCGAAGTCATCGGCTTCGAACCCATACCGGCAGAGTACGAGAAGTTGCGCCGCAACGCACCCGCCGGTCGGACCTATCTCCCCTATGCGGTGGGTGATGGGGGTGAACACCCCTTCCACGAATGCAACTTCGCCATGACCTCCTCGATTTTCCCGCCGAACCGTGAGCTGGTGGACAAGTTTCAAGCGCTGGGAGAACTGATGCAGGTCATCGAACGGTCCCAGATGAAGACCGTCCGGCTGGACGATATTCCGGAATGCGTCGGCGCCGATTTCATCAAGGTGGATACACAGGGTGCTGAGCTGATGATCCTGCAAGGGGCGACAGAGCGCCTGCGGACGGCGCAGGTGCTCGAGGTCGAAGTGGAGTTCGTCCAACTTTACGCGGGGCAACCACTGTTCGCGGACGTCGATGCGTTTCTCCGGGCGCAGGGTTTCCAGCTGCATAAGCTGAATGGTGCCAGCGGACGAGCTTTCAAGCCGATCATCTGGCGCGGTGACCCGAACTCATCAATGAGTCAGCTGCTCTGGTCGGATGCCATTTATGTGAAGGACTTCATGAAGTTCGATGAGCTCAGCGTGGCGCAACTGTTCAACATCGCTATCATCATGCATGAAACTTATAAGTCCGTCGATCTGGCGGCTCTCGCACTAGAGGCGGCCGACCGGCTAGGGGGAACGGACTATCACGCCACGTACCTCCAGAAATTCTCCGGAGGATGACCAAACTCCAAGGGGCCCTTCTTTTTTGAGGGCGGAGGCGGTAGGAGCCTAGCCATGAACGAGATGAGCCCGGCGGGAACCGCCACAAAATTGCTGCCCTACCAGACGCGCCGGACGTTCGCGATCATTTCGCACCCGGACGCCGGCAAGACGACGTTGACCGAAAAACTGCTCGCCGCCTCGGGCGCGATCCAGCAGGCGGGCGCGGTGCGCGGTCGCGCCAACCAGCGTTCGACGCGGTCGGACTGGATGGAGATCGAGCAGCAGCGCGGCATTTCGATCACCTCGTCGGTGATGACGTTCGAGCACCTGGGACTGACGTTCAACCTGCTCGATACGCCCGGTCACTCGGACTTTTCCGAGGATACCTACCGCACGCTGACGGCAGTGGACGCGGCGATCATGGTGATTGACGTCGCCAAGGGTATCGAAGCGCAGACGCTCAAACTCTTCGAAGTCTGCCGGCTGCGCGACATTCCGATCATTACCTTTGCCAACAAGGTGGATCGCGAGGGCAAGGATCCGGTCGAGATTCTCGACGAGATCGCCTCGACCCTGGCGCTCGACGTGTCGCCGGTGGTCTGGCCTCTGGGTGGCGGCGTGGATTTCAAGGGCATTGTCGACCTCACTGCCGGGGTGGTGAAGCGGCCGAATGGCGAGGTCTGGAAGACTTTTGCCAATGTCGACGACCTCAGCCTCGACAACGAGTTCGCCATGGACCCTGTGGTGATGGCCTCGCTCGAGAACCTCGAACTGGCGCGCGCGGGATTTCCCGAGTTCGACCACGAAGTCTATCTCGCCGGGCACCTGACGCCGGTGATCTTCGGGTCGGCGCTGAAAAGCGTCTCCGTCCCTGAATTGCTGGCGGCGCTCGGCACCTGGGCGCCCGAGCCGCGGCCGCAGCCGGCCGAGCCGAAGCCGATTGAACCCGACGACCCCAAGGTTTCGGGGTTCGTCTTCAAGGTGCAGGCGAACATGGACGCCAACCATCGCGACCGCATCGCCTTCGTGCGGCTGTCGTCGGGCACCTTCAAGCGCGGCATGCGCCTCAAAAACGTACGCTCCGGCAAGGACATGGCGGTTTCCAACCCGATGTTCTTTTTCGGTCATGACCGCGAACTGGCGGAAGAAGCGGTGGCCGGGGACATTGTCGGTATTCCCAATCACGGCACGCTCAGCGTCGGCGATACGCTGACCGAAGGCGCCACGATCAAGGTCACCGGCATTCCGAACTTTGCGCCGGAGATCATCCGCCGGGTGCGGCTGGCCGATCCGATGAAGGCCAAGCAGTTGGCCAAGGCGCTCAGCGACCTCGCCGAAGAGGGCGTGGCGCAGATCTTCCGCCGGATGATCGGCGCCGACTATATCGTGGGCGTGGTCGGGCAGCTGCAGCTCGAAGTGCTGCAGGCGCGCATCCTCAAGGAATACAACGTCCCCATCGCCTTCGAGAGCCTCAATTTCGAAATGGCCCGCTGGGTCGGCGCCGAGGACAAGAAGGAACTCGACCGGTTCATCTCGGCCGTGAAGATGGAAATGGCCGAGGACAAGTACGGCGACCCGGTCTACCTGGCGCAGAGCGAGTGGTGGCTGCAGCGCACGCAGCGCGACTGGCCCAAGATCGTCTTTTACACCACAAAGGAACGGCACTAGCCGCCGTCAGAGCCTCTCGATCAAGGCGCGCTGCCGCTGTGGCCAATCCGAGGCTGCCTCGAGCTGGGCGGCAAGGGCGATCAGCAGGTCGTCGCGCCCCGGAGCTGCGGCAAACTGCATGCCGATGGGCAGTCCGGAGGCGCTCGTGGCCAGCGGCAGGCTGATCGCCGGTTGCCCGGTGACGTTGTACATCGATGTGAACGGGGCAAAGCCGAACACCTTGGGCAGGAAGCTCTCGATGCTGCCTGCGGATGCATCGAGGGTGCCGAGCAGCGGCGGCTCCGTCGCGACAGTCGGCGAGAGGACGACATCGAAGGCGTTGGTCTGGCGCAGGATGGTGGCTGCTGTCATGTGCACGCCGGCAATTGCGGCGTTGAGTTCGCCAGCACTGAGGGTCCGACCGATCATCAGCGTGTCCCAGACGGTGGCCTGAAAGTCGGACGGGACGGCATTGCGCCCGGTCTTGGCCTCGTGATGCGCAACCGTTGAGGCCACGCTGGACGCCAACATGGTCAGGAAGCCCTTGGCGACCGAGGCCGTGTCGAAAGCCAGTGCGAGCGGTTGCACAGAATGGCCGAGGCCTTCGAGCAATTGGATCGTGGCATCGAGGCCGTCGAGGCAGTCGGCCGCAACAGGCACACCCGAGGCGGGGCGCCGGATCACGCCGATGCGCAAGCCTTGCGGCGGTGGTGACTGCAGGAGACTGCGGTAGCTTACCTGCGGACCGGGTGCGTAGGTCGGTGCCGGTTCATCGATGTTCTTGAGCAGGTCAAGCAGCAGTGCGGTATCGCGAACCGATCGGGTGATGGCGAAGGCGTGGAAGTTGTCATGCCAACCCTCGCCGACATCCAGCCCGGCAAGAATGCGGCCGCGCGTGGGTTTGAGGCCGATGACGCCGCAGCAGGCAGCCGGAATGCGCGTGGAGCCGCCGCTGTCGGTGGCATGGGCCATGGGCAGCATGCCTGATGCAACCGCGGCACCACTGCCGCCACTCGAGCCGCCGGCTGAGCGCTCAAGATTCCAGGGATTGTGCGTGGCGCCCAGGAAGGCGCTTTCCGTCGTGCTGTTGAGGCCGAACTCGGGCGTGTTGGTTCGCCCAAGGATCACCAGTCCTGCAGCTCGCGCTTTAGCGACGATGGCACTGTCATGGTCGCTGATGTGGTCGGCAAAGAAAGCGCTGCCATGACTGAGCCTGCTGCCACGGACCAGGGTGTGCAGGTCCTTGATGGCAAAGGGCACGCCACGGAAAGGGCCGTCTGGCAGCCCCGCCGAGATTGCGGCGCGCGCTGCGTCGTATTGGGTCTCGACGATGGCATTGATCCGCGGGTTCAATGCCTCGATCCGCGCGATGGCGGCATCGAGCACCTCGGACGCGGTGACCTCGCCCTGCCGGATCAGCTCCGACAGGGCAGTGGCGTCAAGCCTGGCATATTCCTGTTGTGACAGCATCGGGTCAGGGCCGCGCCGCCTTGATCAGAGCCTCCGCCAGCCCCTTGGGGTCCGAGTACATCACCTCGTGGCTGCCCGACATCTGCACGATGCGGCTGGCGCCAGAGAGCTGCGCCATCCTGGGGAAGAAACTCCATTCGCCCAGCGGAAAGACCGTGTCCTCGGTGGGATTGATGTAGCTCGTGGGGATCTGCATGCCCGCGAAGAGGTCGAGGTTGATCGGCTCGAGGAAGGGCGCAAAGGGTTCCGGGTGGAGTTCGGCGTAGGCTGCCTGAGCGGTTGCGAGGTCTGCATCGCCGATGAACCCATCGCGGAAGACCACCCAGGGCGCCATCACGGTATTGTCCGGCGTTGCTGCGGCCATCTGCTTGAAGAGGTCACCGTAAGCCGGCGGTACGGAGTCGAGAACGGTCTGGCCGTTCTGAGAGAGCAGCGGCGAGAGATAGACGAGCCTGCTGAGCCGATCCCCCAGCTTTTCGGCGGCCTTGCGGACGATCGGACCGCCGCCGCTGTGGCCGACCAGAGCCACCTCGGTGAGACCGGCCTGCACGATAAATCCAGACACGGCATCAGCCAGATCCTGGAAGGAGATCCGCAGATTGGCATCGGGACCGCGGCCTGGAAGCGTCGGCGCATAGGTCGTGTGGCCGCGCTCGCGCAAGTGAGCTTCGACATGCCGCCAGCAGCCGCCGTCGTGCCAGGAGCCGTGAATAAGAACGAATGTGATCGGAGTGTCTGCCATTGCCATGCCCTTCCAGCGGTGTAGGCAGCAAGAGTGGCAGGCTGAGCGGGAGGCGTCTTAGGCGAGCATCACGGCCTGTTAGGCGGCCCGCATTATTGGGCCATCACCTGCCGCCTGGCACCCCTGGGTGCGACACCGAAGTGCCGACGGAAGGCAGCAGAAAAACTCTGCACGTGGGCATATCCGACCCCGGCAGCAATTTCTGAGACGGGCCGGTCGGTATTCTCCAGCAGGCGCCAGGCCGTTTCGAGGCGATGCCGGGTGACAAACTCGGTCAGCGAGCAGCCGTGGAGCTGCCGAAAGCCATAGGCGAGCTTGTTGCGGTTCATGGCAAAGCGTCGCGACAGTTCCGAAACAGTTGGCGGATTGGCCAGTCTGGTCTCGAGCAGGCGGCCGACTTCGAGCAGACGCGTCCGCTCGGTTTCCCGCAGCCGCAAAGGCGCGCTGGGCAAGTCATTGGCCGGAGCAGCCGAGAAGGCACTGACCAAGAGTTCTTCCGACTTGGCCTGCGCGTAGAGGCGCTTGAGGGCACCGCGGTGCGGCATTGCGAGCAGGTCGCCTACGGCGCGTACAGCCTGCGGCGTCATGCCGAGGCGGCGAAAGAAGAATCCACCATCGCCCGACTGTTCGGTTGGGAAGGGTGCCGCCGTTTCGGTGTCGAGCAGCCGGCGCAGGTGGGTCTGCTTGATCGAGATGGTGGCGCAGACCGAGCGGCCAGGGGTGAAGCGGTGTGCGCAGAGCAGGCCCGAGGGCTGGTAGAACATGCGCAGCTGGCAACCGGTCAGGGCGAAATCGCCGCGATCCTCGAACTGGAAGCGCGCATTTGCGTCGAGGCAGAAGTTGAACCGGACCCAGTCCTCGCCCGCATAGGTGATTTCGCCGTTTTCCAGCCAGCGGCAGTCGCTGATGATGACGTTGAAATCGGGATTGAACTCAATGAAATCGAGCCGCCCATGACCGAGGGTCGTGGCAAAAGCCAGGCTGACATTGTCCGGGGCGTCCATGGTCACGGCGGCGTCAGCGAAGAGGCTTTCGCGCAACTGCTGTGCGTTGTCCAAGAGACTGAGGGATGATGCTGGCAGCACGTGACGTCACTTGGTCGTTGGCGCTGACCGGAGCGTTTCAGAAACTGCGAGCAGCAGCAAGCCCTTGCGGGCACGCAAGCTATGCGCTGCTGACGCAGCAGAATATCGACTGCGCTGGAGTGCCTTGTTCAGGATAGACGCTGGCTGGGAAAGTGACGCGCCCGCCGAGATGACAGCGGTCGCGTCGGCAATCTGGATCAGCGGCGGCCGAAGAGTTCGACGTAAGTGGCACCGCGGCCGTTGGTGAACTTGCCGTAGGTAAAGCGCACGTGGCGGATGTAGCGGTCCGAGTGCCGCAGGTCGATGTCGCGGGTCCGGCCGCCCTGCGGGATCAGGAGGCGGACCGGGATGTCGTCCCGGGCGCCGTTGCCGTAGCGCACGTCGAGGTCATAGATCATCAGGTCATTGCCGGTCACTTCGAGGCGCAGCTTGTCGAACGTGCCGGCGCCGCGGCCAACATTGATCTGGTCGAAGTCGACAAGGCCGTTGACCTTGCGGCGACCAAGCGAATACCACGTTGCAGCCTGCGTTTCAGTGGCGACCAGGCCCCCGACCGCCGCCAGTCCCAGGCCGGCGATGAATTCACGACGACGCATATTCCTTCTCCCCTTTGCCCTGTGGCACAAAAAAAACTCGCGAAAAGCGTGGTGCCAGCCGACTGAACGGCCGATGAACGAGCCAAAAACGTGATCTGAGGAGACTGCCATGAACCTGCGCACATTGGGCAAGACCGGCTACGAGGTCAGCGAGATCGGTCTGGGGACCTGGCAGCTGGGGGAGAGCTTTGGGGCGCTGAACGACCAGACCGCCGAAGACATCCTCAAGACCGCGCGGCGGCTGGACGTCAATTTCTGGGACACGGCGGACGTCTATGGCGGTGGTCAGTCGGAAAGCCGGATCGGCGCCTTCAAGGACAAGAAGGGCGTGTTCGTCGCCACCAAGCTGGGGCGCGGCAGTCAGTTTCCCGGGCTGAAGGGCTATAACCGCAAGAACGTGAAGGAGAGCCTCGTCGGCTCGCTCAAGCGGATCGGCGGGGAGACGCTGGACCTGGCGCAGCTCCACTGCATCCCCACCGACGTGCTGCGTGATGGCGAAATCTTCTCGATCCTCGACGACCTGCGCGACGAGGGGCTGATGCGCCATTACGGTGCCAGTATCGAGAATGTCGAGGAGGCGCTGATCTGTCTGAAGGCGCCGGGGATTGCGACGCTGCAGATCATCTTCAACCTGTTCCGGCAGGACTATGCTGGCGAAGTTCTGCCGCTGGCGGCCAAGCAGAATGTCGGGATCATCGTGCGGCTGCCGCTGGCCTCGGGCCTGCTCTCGGGCAAGTGGAACAAGGACACGACGTTCGACGAGAAGGACCATCGCAATTTCAACCGCGACGGCAAGTTCTTCAATGTCGGCGAGACTTTCTCGGGCCTGCCGTTCGCCAAGGGCATCGAGCTGGTCGAGGACATCAAGCGCCTGGCGCCCAAGGGACTGCCGCTGAGCCAGTTCGCGCTGCGCTGGCTGCTCGACCATCCGGCGGTGTCGACGATCATTGCCGGCGTCACCAAGCCCAGCCAGCTCGAGGCGAACGTGGCTGCCACCAAGGTCGATCCGATCGAGCCGGCGGTGACCGAAGAGCTCAAGGACTGGTACGAGCGCAAGGTGCGCAAGGAAATCCGCGGGCGGATCTAGGCGCGGACCGGCGCCATGTTCGATATCCGGCTGTTCTGGCTGGCGCTGGCCGCCTTCGTCGGCGCCATTGAGGGCGGGCTGATCGCCGGCATTTTGCCGCTGATCAGCGCCGATCTCGGCGTCAGCCTGGGGCAGGCGGGTCTGCTCGTGCTGTTCTATTCGCTGGCCTATGCCATCGGTCCGCCACTGCTGGCGCTTCTGCTGGGCGGGGTAGGGCGGCGGCGTATTCTCGCGCTCTCGGAGGCTGGCCTCGCTGTTGCGGCGCTGCTGATGGTGCTCGTGCAGGTGTTCGAGTGGCTGGTGGTGGTGCGCACCTTCCTTGCCGTCGTGGCCGGGACCTATACGGGCACCGCGATGGCGACGGCCGCCATGCTGGCGCCGGAAGGGCAGCGCGGACGCTACATGCAGGTGATCAGCATGGGCCAGGCCATCGCGTCGCTGGCGGGGGTGCCGCTGGGCGCTTTGCTGGCGGCAAAGCTCGGCTGGCGGTTCGAATACATGGCGCTCGCCGTGATGGCAGCGATGGCCGCCCTTGCCCTTTACACGCAGCTGCCGCGCGGCATGCCCGGCGACACGATGAGCCTGGGCGAGCGGCTGCGGGTGATGCGCAATCCGGCCATCGGCACGGCTCTACTTTCGACGCTCGCCTTCATGATCGGCTCGGCGCCACTGATCGTCTATGTCAGCGCGATCCTCGATGCTGTGGGTGTCAGCTACGACGCCCTGCCGCTGGTGTTCCTCAGTGGCGGTATCGGGGCCATTGCCTGCAGCGCCACGGCGGGCCGCCTGGCCGATCGATTTGGCAGCAAGCAGACCGCGATGATCTCCGGCTGGGCCGTGATCGTGGTGATGGGTGCATTCGCCGCCCTGGTGCTCGTGCCGGCAGAATTCGCCCTGCCGGCCCTGATGCTGACGGTCGGAGCGCAGGGCTTTGTGGTGCGGACCTATTCGATCGCGGTGGCCAGCCACATGGCGCAGATCTCGCCCCGCGCCGTGCCAGTTGCCATCTCGCTCAACATGTCGGCGTTCATCGATCGGCATGGGCGCTGGCCGCCGGTGTCGGGGGCCTCGTGGTCGATGGCTGGGGCGCGATGGCGCTGCCGATCGTGGGCGCGCCGCTGGTGGCGCTGGCTCTGCTGATCCTGCGCCGTGTCCCGGAAGGTGAGCCAACGGCCGGCTAGCCGGCGGCTTGATGGTCAGGGCGGTCAGAGCGGCGTGGCCTGCAGTTCTTCTGCGGTAAATCCGTCGTCCGGATACCGGGCCAGGGTCATGCTCTCCGTCAGGTGAACGATCCTCCCTCTGGCACAAGCAGGTGGCAGTCCCTAGATTAGCCGCACAGTGATTTCCCTCCGAGTAGTGTTTCCATGGCCCAGCATCCCGCCTTCGAACTCGTCCGCGACCAGTATATTGCGGAGGTGAGCTCGCAGGCGCGGCTCTATCGGCACAAGAAAACCGGCGCCGAGGTGCTCAGTCTTGCCAATGACGACGAGAACAAGGTTTTCGGCATCACTTTCAAGACGCCGCCGGAGGATTCGACCGGCGTGGCGCATATTCTCGAGCATTCAGTGCTCTGCGGCAGCCGCAAGTATCCGGTGAAAAAGCCCTTCGTGGAGCTTTTGAAAGGCTCGCTGCACACCTTCCTCAACGCCATGACCTTTGCCGACAAGACGGCCTATCCGGTGGCGAGCCAGAACCTGCAGGATTTCTATAACCTGGTGGACGTTTATCTGGACGCGGTGTTCTTCCCGCTGATCACCGAGGACACCTTCCGGCAGGAAGGCTGGCACTACGAGCTGGAATCCAGCCAGGCGCCGATGGTCTATAAGGGCGTGGTGTTCAACGAGATGAAGGGCGCCTATTCGTCCGCGGCCTCGGTGCTGGGCAAGAAGAGCCAGCTCTCGCTTTATCCCGACACCACCTATGGGGTGAATTCGGGCGGCGATCCCACGGCGATCCCCGACCTCACCTACGAGTACTTCAAGAACTTCCACGAGAAGTTCTATCACCCGTCCAACTCGCGCATCGTCTTCTATGGCGATGACGATCCGGCGGAGCGGCTCTCGATCCTCGATGGCTATCTGGGGCAGTTCGATCGCATTGAGGTGAAAAGCCAGATCGGCATGCAGCCGCGCTGGACCGAGCCGAAGCGGCTGGTCGAGACCTATGCGGCCAGCCAGGCGGAGCTGGGCAAGAAGACCTCGATGATGACGGTCAACTGGATGCTCGACAGCCAGACCGACCCGGGCGTGGTGCTGGCGCTCAATGTGCTCGAATACATCCTCGTGGGCACCTCGGCTTCGCCGTTGCGCAAGGCGCTGATCGACAGCGGGCTGGGCGAAGGCCTTACCGGCAGCGGGCTGGTCGAGGATATGAAGCAGCCCTATTTCACCGTCGGGCTCAAGGGCATCGACGAGGGCGACGCCGACAAGGTCGAGGCGCTGATCCTCTCGACGCTGGCGCAGCTGAGCAAGGACGGCATCGATCCGGCGACGGTCGAGGCGGCGATCAACTCGATCGAATTCGCCATGCGCGAAAACAATACCGGGTCGTTCCCGCGCGGCATCTCGCTGATGTTCCGGGCCATGCGCACCTGGCTGCATGACGGCGATCCGCTGGAGCCGCTGGAGTTCGAAGCGGTGCTCGGCGCGCTCAAGGGCAACCTGGCGGCCGGCGAGCGGGTGTTCGAAGGGCTGATCGCACAGCATCTGGTGAACAACCTTCACCGCACCACCGTGCTGCTCAAGGCCGATCCGGAGCAGGGGGCGCGCGAGGCTGCCGAAGAGCGGGCGCGGCTCGATGTGGCGCAGCAGACAATGACGCCGGCGGCGCTCAAGCTGGTGCGCGAGACGACGGAAAAGCTGCAGGCACTGCAGAACACGCCGGACGATCCGGCGGATCTCGCCAAGATCCCGACGCTGACGCTTGCCGACCTGCCGCGGCAGAACAAGTCGATCCCGATCGAGCGCGGCAGCATCGAGGGGGTGCCTGCGTTTACCCATCCGCTGGCCACCAATGGCGTGCTGTATGTCGATTTCGCCTTCGACATGAAGGCGCTGCCGGGCACGTTGCTGCCGCTGGTGCCGCTGTTCTCGCGGGCGCTGCTGCAGACGGGAACGAGCGCGGAAGACTTCGTGTCGCTGACGCAGCGGATCGGCCGCTCGACCGGCGGCATCGGCTTCCAGCGCATCAATTCAACGCGGACCGATGGCGCCAGCACGGCGGCGTGGCTGGTGCTGCGCGGCAAGGCGGTGCCCGACAAGGTGCCGGAGCTGCTGGCCATCATCCATGACGTTTTGACCGACGCGCAGTTGGGCAATCGCGACCGCATCCGGCAGATGGTGCTCGAGGCCAAGGCTGGCTTTGAGAGTTCGCTCGCCGGCATGGGCAATGGCATTGTCGGCATGCGGCTGCGCGCCCAGACCAACGAGAGCGACTGGGCCAGCGAGCAGATGGGCGGGGTGAGCAATTACTTCTTCCTGCGCGAGCTGGAAAAGCGCATCGACAGCGACTGGCCGGGCGTGCAGGGCCAACTCGAAAGCCTGCGCGATCTGCTGCTCAAGCGCGCCAACATGGTGATCAACATCACTGCCGATGGCGGCATGATCGATGCGGCGCGGCCGCAGATTGGGCGCTTCGTGCAGGGGCTGCCAGCGAATGGCCCCAAGGGCACGGGCTGGGGCTTTGTGGCGCGTGAGCGCTCGGAGGGCCTCACCTTCCCGGGCGCGGTCAACTATGTCGCCAAGGGCGCCAATCTCAATGCCTTCGGCTTCAAGCCGACGGGTGGCACGGCGGTCGCCATCAAGCATCTCAACACCACCTACATGTGGGACAAGGTGCGTGTGCAGGGCGGGGCCTATGGCGGCTCGTCGAGCTTTGACATTTTCTCGCGCGGCTTTGCGTTCACGTCCTATCGCGATCCCAACCTGCTCGGCACGCTCGATGCCTATGACAAGGCGGCGGTGTTCCTGCGCAATCCGATCGGCCCGCAGGAGCTGACGCGCTCGGTGATCGGGGTGATCGGCGGGGTGGACAGCTATCGGCTGCCCGACGCCAAGGGCTTCGTGTCGCTGGTCTGGGAGCTGATGGGCGATACCGATGCGGCGCGGCAGGCGCGGCGCGAGCAGATCCTCGGCGCCACGCAGGCCGACTTTACGGCGCTGGCCGATGCGCTCGATCAGGTGGCCAAGCATGGCCGCGTGGTGGTGCTCGGGTCGGAAAGCGCGATCAAGGCGGCCAATGACGAACGCGGGGCCTTCCTCGACGTAACCAAGGTGCTCTGAACCGGGCGGGGAGACGTGCGTTGAGAGAGTACTCATGACGCCGTTCCTCGACCGAGACCTTCGGGTCAAGCCCATCAACGCCTTCATCGATCCGCCGCAGCCGCAGGCCCGGGCGATCATCACGCATGGGCATGCGGACCATGCGCGGTCCGGGCATGGGGCGGTGCTGGCGACGCCAGATACCATCGCCATCATGAAGACCCGCTATGGCGAGGACTGTGCGGGAACCTTCCAGGCGCTGGAGTTCGGGGTGCCGCTGCAGGTCGACGACGTGCAGATTACCTTCTTTCCGGCCGGGCACATCCTGGGGTCGGCGCAGGTGCTGCTCGAACACAAGGGCCAGCGCATCGTCGTGACCGGCGACTACAAGACGCGGCCGGATCGGACGGCGCAGCCGTTCGAGCTGGTCAAATGCCACCTGCTGGTCACCGAGGCGACATTCGGGCTGCCGGTGTTCCAGCATCCCGACCCTCTCGATGAAATCCAGCGCCTGTTGCGGGTGGCGGCGGCGCATCCGGAGCGGGCCTATGTGATCGGCTGCTATGCGCTGGGCAAGGCGCAACGGGTGATCTCACTGCTGCGCGAGGCCGGGTACGATCGGCCGATTTATCTGCATGGCGCGATGATCCGGCTTTGCGCGCTCTACGAGGAACGCGGCATTGCGCTGGGTGACCTGCGGCATTCGCTCGATGTGCCCAAGGCGGAGCTGGCGGGGCAGATCGTCATCGCGCCGCCCTCAGCAATCAAGGATCGCTGGAGCCGTCGGTTGCCCGATCCGGTGCTGGCGGTGGCCTCGGGCTGGATGTCGGTCAAGCAGCGGGCGCGGCAGTCGGGGGTCGAGCTGCCGCTGATCATTTCGGACCATGCCGACTGGAACGAGCTGCGCGAGACCATCACTGCCACCGAGGCCGAGACGATCTGGGTGACGCATGGGCGGGAGGATGCGCTGGTCTACTGGTGCCAGCAGCAGGGGCGCCTGGCTGAGCCGCTCAATATCGAGGCCTATGAGGACGGCGAGGAGGAGGGCGAATGAAG
Organism: Devosia sp.; assembly: GCA_015657675.1. Classification (GTDB taxonomy): domain Bacteria; phylum Pseudomonadota; class Alphaproteobacteria; order Rhizobiales; family Devosiaceae; genus Devosia_A. The sequence goes on along the minus strand of JACDQI010000053.1, from coordinate 7,931 downwards.
GCATTCGCGCAACTTCTCGAACTGCTGGCGCTGACGCCGTCGCGCAATCGCAAGATCGAGGCGCTGAAGGACTATTTCGCCCGCACGCCGGACCCCGATCGCGGCTTTGCGCTGGCGATCCTCACCGGGGCGATGGACTTCAAGAACGTCAAGCCGGCGGTGTTGCGCGAGGTGGTGACGCGCGAGGTCGATCCGGCGCTGTTTGCGATGAGCTACGACTATGTCGGCGACCTGGGCGAGACAATTGCGCTGATCTGGCCGCATCATGGCGCCGCCGGGGAGTTGCCCTCGCTCACTGAACTGATCGAGCTCTTCCAGACCACCAGCAAGGCGGAGCTGCCCAAGCTAATTGCGTCGCTGCTGACGCGGGCGGAGATCAACGAGCGCTGGGCACTGGTCAAGCTTGCTACCGGGGCGCTGCGCATCGGGTTGTCGGCGCGATTGGCAAAGACGGCGCTGGCGGAGATGTCTGGCAAGGACCTGCAGGAGATCGAGGAGGTCTGGCACGGCATCACGCTGCCTTACACCGAACTTTTCGCCTGGCTCGACGGCAGGGCCGAGCGCCCTGATATCGACCATGCGGCGCGGTTCCATCCCATGATGCTGTCGAACCCGATCGACGAGGACAAGGACCTCGAAAAGCTCGATCCGGCGGAGTTTTCGGCCGAGTGGAAATGGGATGGCATCCGCGTACAGATGATCGCGAGCCGCGGCAGGGTTTCGCTGTTCTCGCGCACCGGCGACGATATCGCGGCGGCGTTTCCGGACGTGGTGGATGCAGTCTTCGGCGATGCCGTGCTGGATGGCGAATTGCTGGTGGGGCGGGAGTTCGAGGCCAGTTCGTTCAACGACCTGCAGCAGCGGCTCAACCGCAAGGTGGCGAGCCCCAAGCAGCTGGCCGAGCTGCCGGCCTTCATCCGCGTCTACGACATGCTGTTCGACGGGCAGACGGATATCCGGGCGCTGAGCTGGAGTGAGCGACGGGCGCGGCTCGAGACGTGGTTTGCAGCCAACCCGCAGACCCGGATGGATCTCTCCGAGGTGCTGCCGTTTGCGAGCTGGGAGGAGCTGGCGCAGCTGCGGCGTACCGGCGCGGACGAACATGGCCACGAAGGGGTGATGGTCAAGCTCAAGAGCTCGCCCTATGTGCCGGGGCGGCCCAAAGGCCTCTGGTACAAGTGGAAGCGCGACCCGAACGTGGTCGACGCGATCCTGATGTATGCGCAGCGCGGGCACGGCAAGCGCTCGAGCTTTTACTCGGACTACACATTCGGAGTGTGGAAGGGCAACGAGATCGTGCCGATCGGCAAGGCCTATTTCGGCTTTACCGATGAGGAGCTGAAGCAGCTCGACAAATGGGTGCGGACCAATACGGTGGCGTCGTTCGGGCCGGTGCGCGAGGTCAAGAAGGAGCTGGTGTTCGAGGTTGCCTTCGACAGCGCGCAGCAATCGACGCGGCACAAGTCGGGCGTGGCTTTGCGGTTTCCCCGGATCAACCGCATCCGCTGGGACAAGCCCGCCGGCGAGGCGGCAACGCTTGACGACATGACGGTGTTTCTCTCGGCAACCTAGGAGGTCTGGATGTCGCTGGCAGCCATCGAACGCAAGATTGCCGAACTCAGCGCCGAGATGGCGCGGGCCGCTGCTGCCGAGGATTTCGAGCGGGCGGCGGCGCTGCGCAACGAGATCGAGGCGCTCAAGGGCGGCGGACTGGTGCGCAAGCCGCCGCCGGGCGAAATGGGCCTCGGGACCCATGTGCCGGTGGCGGCGCCACCCAAGGGCTGGAAGCCGCCGAAAAAGCCCGATCCGATGACCTCCAATTTCAAGCCGCGACGCGGGCGCTAGACAGTCCAGGCAAGAATTCGGCAACCATCTGCAGAAGTGATCGGTGCCTGGAACAGTTTCCGCTCTGAAACAGCGACGTTTGTTTACCAGCGCGTTGGCTAACTACCGTGACCTAGGACAGTTCCAGACCGCGTGAAGTGACATGAGTGCCACCCCAAGCTTTGCCCCAGTCCAGGTTCGGGATGAATCCGAACTGATCAGGCTGGCTGCCAACGAGGTCAGCAGCGCGATCTACATCACCGATGCCAAAGCAAACCTCATCTATGTGAACCGCCGGTTCACCGAGATGTTCGGCCATGAGCCTTGCGAGGTGCTGGGCCGTCGTGGTCGCGATGTGATGGGAACGCCGCACTACAAAGAGGCGGACTATGCCCGCATCTGGGCCGATCTCGCCCGGGGGCGCGAAGTGCGCGAGGAAGTCCGGACGCTGCACAAATCCGGCGAAGAGATCTGGGTGTCGCTGACCCTGCGTCCGCTGTTCGACGGCGACGGCAAGTTCAAGCACCTCGTCGCCACGATGGAAAACACCACCGAGGCGCGGCAAATTCAGTCGCTGCAGCGCGATGTGCTCGAGGCCGTGGCGCAGGACCTGCCGCTCGGCGAGGTGATGGACGTCATCTGCCGCCGCGTCGAGGCAATGTTCCCGGAGGTTGCCTCCTCTATCGTCGCGGTGGACCGCGACGGCAAGTTGCGGCCGCTTGCCGGCCCGCAACTGGCCAGAGAGTTTGCCGCCATCGTCGACGGCGTGCCGATCGGACCGATGGTCGGATCATGCGGTACGGCTGCCTTCCGCGGCGAACCGGTGAGCGTGGAAGACATCGAGACCGATCCGCTCTGGCTGCCGTACAATGCGATGCCGCTGGCGCAGGGGCTGCGCGCCTGCTGGTCGAGCCCGATCAAGCTGCGCGACGGCCGCGTGGCCGGGACCTTTGCCTTCTACTTCCGTGACCGGCGTGGCCCGAGCACGTCGCATGAGCGGGTGGTGGACGCGTGTCTTCACCTCTGTGTGCTGGCGATCGACCGGCACGAGGCGCAGGCCGACATCGCCAAGCTCGCCTATTTCGATACGCTGACCGGCCTGCCCAACCGCTCGATGCTGCGGCGCGAACTCGACGCCGCCTTTGCCGCTCATCCGGAGCGGGAACGGGCGTTCCTCTTCCTCGACGTCGATCGGTTCAAGGACGTCAACGACACCATGGGCCACTCGATTGGCGACCAGCTACTGGTCGAGGTGGCGAGACGCCTGCAGCAGCAGGTGGGACCCGGCGATCTGGTCTGCCGGCATGGCGGGGACGAGTTCGTCATCGTCCTCGATTCCTGTTCGCCCGATACCGCTGCAGCGATGGCCGAACGTGTCGGCCTGGCGCTGCTGGTGCCGACTCGTATACCGGGACTGGCGCTGCCGATCACCGCCAGCATCGGGGTGAGTCTTTATCCGCGCGATGGCCTGGACACCGACACGCTGCTCAAGAATGCCGATACGGCAATGTACCAGGCCAAGGCCGAGGGCCGGGCGCGGCACAGCTTCTTTTCGGCCGAAATGAACGCCCTCGCCCAGGAACGGCTGATGCTCGGCGCGGCGCTGCGCGAGGCGCTGAAGCAGCGGCAGCTGCATCTGCGTTACCAGCCGCAGGTCTCGGCCATCGATGGCGCGCTGCTTGGGGTCGAGGCTCTGGCGCGCTGGACCGATCCCAAGTTCGGCGTCATCACCCCGGACCGGTTCATTCCGCTCGCCGAAGAGGGCGGCATGATTGGCCTTGTCGGGGAGTGGGCGGTGGACGAGGCATGCCGGCAGCTTCGAGCCTGGGACAACGCGGGCTTTGTGGTGCCCAATGTCTCGGTCAACATCTCACCGCTGCACTTCCGGAACGCCGACCTGCCGCGGGTGGTGATGGATGCACTCAGGCGTCACGAGATTTCCTCGAACCGCCTCACCATCGAAATCACCGAGGGGGTGGCGATGGACGACTGTCCGATCGGCGGGGAGAATGCGCGCTCGCTTCGGGCACACGGGGTGCGCCTCGCCATGGACGATTTCGGCACCGGCTATTCCTCGCTCAGCCACCTTGCCGGTCTGCCGATCAGCGAACTCAAGATCGACCGAAGTTTCATGCAGGGTCTCGAAAAGAGCGACAGTTCGCGCACGCTGGTGACGGCCGTCATCCGCATCGGGCAGAGCCTGGGGCTGCGGGTGGTGGCAGAGGGCGTGGAAACGGACGCGCAACGCCGCTTCCTGCAGGCGCTGGACTGCGACGTGCTGCAGGGGTTCCTGTTCTCACAGGCCCTGCTGCCTGACGATCTGCGCGCCTGGGAGACCGGGCGCCACGAGGCCATTGCCGCGCGCGGCGCCGCCTAGTCAGGCGTGCTGCGCCATCCGCTCGGTGGCGAGTTTGCGGATTTCCTTGAGCTCGCCGATGGTGGTCTGCAGATCGGCCAGCTGCGTCTCGAGCAAGGCGAGGCGCTTGTCCACGAGATCAGTCAGTAGGGCCACCTGCGCCGACTGCGAGTGCGCATCGTAGAGGCTCAGATACTCCGAAATGTCCCGGAGCGAAAAGCCGAGGCGCTTGCCGCGGAGAATCAGGATCAGCCGCGCGCGGTCGCGGCGGCGGAAGACGCGAGTCGCACCGACGCGCTCGGGCGAGAGCAGGCCCTTGGCCTCGTAGAAGCGGATGGCGCGGGTGGAGATGCCGAACTCGCTGGCCAGATCGGCGATGGCGAACAGGTCGCGGTTTTCAGGCTCAGGCCGGTTCACTCTTTGACGCCTTCATCTGCTTGTACTCCTCGCGGAGTTCCTTCTTGGAGAGCTTGCCGATCAAGGTCTTCGGCAACTCGTCCTTGAAGATGATCTCGCGTGGCATTTCGATCTTGTTGAGCTTTTCGGCAAGGAATTTTTTGAGATCGTGCTCACTCACGGTGTGCTCGGGCTTGAGCTTGACGAAGGCGACGGGCGCTTCGCCCCGATATTCGTCGGGCACGCCGATGACATTGTTCTCGTCGACGGCCGGATGAGTGGAGAGCACTTCCTCGATCGTGCGCGGGTAAACGTTAAAGCCCGAGCAGATGATCAGGTCCTTGATGCGGTCGACGAGGAAGACATAGCCATCCTCGTCCATGTAGCCGACGTCTCCCGTGCGTAACCAACCATCCACGAAGGCGTCGGTGGTGGCCGAGGTATTGCCGAAGTAGCCCTTCATCACCTGCGGGCCCTTGACCTGCAGTTCGCCACGCTCGCCCAGCGGCACGACGGTGCCAGTTTCGACGTCAACGAAACGGACGTCGGTGTTGGGGATGGGCTGGCCGATAGACATGTGCTTGCTGGGTACGCGCAGGGCCGAGCAGCAGACCACCGGAGATGCCTCGGTAAGGCCATAGCCTTCGGCGAGCAGGGCGTTGCTGACCTTGGCGAAGTTGTTGCGCGTCTCCTGGGGCAGGGCGGCACCGCCGGAGATGACAACCTCGACGCTGGAAAGCGGCTGCCGCGCCTTCTCGCCGGCCTTGGCGAGCGCCGCGACCAGAGTCGGCACGGCGGGCAGAATGTTGGCGCCGGTGCGGGTGAGGAGGTCGAGGAAGGCTTTGAGCTCGAAGCGTGGCAGCATCACCACCTGTGCGCCGTTGCAGAGCGGCACGTTCATGCAGACCGTCATCGCGAAGATGTGGAAGAAGGGCAGCACGGCGACGACGCGCGAGGGCGCATAGAAGACGCCGCATCCCCAGCCATCGATCTGGCTCATGTTGGCGGCGATGTTGGCGTGGGTCAGCATGGCGCCCTTGGGCTCGCCGGTGGTGCCCCCGGTGTACTGCTGGACGGCGATGTCCTCATCGCGGTCGATGCTGATGGGGGTGGGCGCGTAGTTGTGCTCCAGCAACTCCCGGTAATGCGTCACGTGCTTGGCAATCGGCGAGGCACCGATCTTGGCAAGGTCCTTGGACTTAAAGAGCCGGTAGAGCAGCTTTTTGGGGAAGGGCAGGGCGTCGGGGAAGTGGCACGCGATCACCGAGCGCGCGTGGCCGCCCTGGACCAGCTTTTCGGCTTTTTCAAAGAGCAGCGCGAGGTCGAGCGTGACGATGATTTCGGCGCCCGAGTCCGCCACGATGTGGCTGAGTTCGTGCACCGTGTAGAGCGGATTGCAGTTGACCACGGTGGCGCCGGTGCGGAGCACGGCATAGTAGGCGACGACGTAGAAGGGCGTGTTGGGTAGCAGCAGGGCGACGCGGCTGCCCTTCTTGATGCCGAAGCGCTGCTGCAGGGCCCCGGCGAGGGCGTTGATGGCCTTGCCCAGGGCACCAAAGGTTGTCTTGGCGCCGAGGAAGTCGAGGGCGTCGGCCTGCGGGGTGCGCTCGCACACGGCGAGCACCTGCTCGTGCACGGGGGTGTAGTTGATCGGGAACTCCCACGTGATCCCCTCGGGATAGTGGTCGATCCACGGGCGAACGGTTCCACCATCGGCGATAGTTGCCATCTCAATCCTCCCTGACTTTTCGTCATTTTGGACGACTATTCCACGAGGTGACGTAAGCGTCAAACCTGCGACGCGCCTCCTTGAACCTATCCGGATGCACGTTGACGTATACGTCAACCATGCTATTCTCTTTGAAAGTCATCAGGCGCACCCTAGATTGCAGCCGATGCAAGGGAGGCTCGTTCATGGCACTGGTACTGATCGTACTTGGCATCATTGGCTTTGCTGCTCTTGCCATGCGCCGCGCGCCGCTCTGGCAATGGGCGCTGGCGGTGGCCCTGCTGGGCGCTTTGACGCGCATCATTCTGGACCAGAACGGCCTGTGGCTTGCCACTGACACTGTCGGCTGGTTCTTTGCGCTGTTGCCGGGCGTTGTGCTCGGGCTGCTGGCCGTGCCGCAGTTGCGCCAACTGGCGCTGACCGCGCCGGTCTACGGCATGGTCAAGAAGATCCTGCCGCGCGTCTCGCGCACCGAGCAGGAGGCGCTCGACGCCGGGACCATCGGCTGGGACGCAGAACTGTTCTCGGGCCGTCCGGACTGGAGCAAGCTGCGCTCGATCCGCAAGCCGACACTGAGCGCCGAAGAGCAGGCTTTCCTCGATGGCCCGGTGGAAAAAGTCTGCGGCATGATCGACGACTGGGACATCCGGCACAACCGCGCCGACCTGCCCAAGGAAGTCTGGGATTATCTCAAGGCCGAGGGTTTCCTCGGCATGCTGATTTCCAAGGAACATGGCGGCCTCGGATTCTCCGCACAGGCGCAGAGCCAGGTGGTGTCCAAGATCGCCAGCCGGTCGGTGGCGGTGGGTATCACCGTGATGGTGCCAAACTCGCTGGGGCCGGGTGAGCTGCTGGAAAAATACGGCACGCCCGAGCAGAAGGAAAAGTACCTCGCACGCCTGGCGCGCGGGCTCGAAGTGCCCTGCTTTGCGCTCACCGGTCCGCATGCCGGTTCGGATGCGGCGGGCATGCGCGATGTGGGCGTCGTCACCTACGAGATGTACGAGGGAAAAAAGACCCTCGGGGTCAAGCTCAGCTGGGACAAGCGCTACATCACGCTGGCGCCGGTGGCGACGCTGCTGGGCCTCGCGTTCCATCTGCATGATCCGGAGCACCTGCTGGGTGACACCGAGCATATCGGCATCACGCTGGCGCTGGTGCCGGCCGACTTCAAGGGCGTCGAGATCGGGCGCCGGCATTATCCGGCGCGCTCGGCCTTCATGAATGGGCCGACCAAGGGGCGGAATGTCTTTGTCCCGATGGAGTTTCTGATCGGTGGCGTGCAGTACGCCGGGCAGGGCTGGCGCATGCTGATGGAGTGCCTCTCGACTGGCCGCGCCATCTCGCTGCCGGCCATCGGCACGGTGTCGATCAAGCACGCGCTGCGGGTGACCTCGGCTTACGCACGGGTTCGCCGCCAGTTCGGTATCCCGGTGGGGATAATGGAAGGCGTGGCCGATCCGCTGAGCCGGATGATCAAGTCGTCCTACATGTTCGAGGCGGCGCGGGCGCTGACCGCGTCGATGGTCGATGAGGGCCAGAAGCCGGCGGTGATCTCGGCGCTGCTCAAGTACCGTACTACCGAAGCGATGCGTGACCGGGTCAACGACGCCATGGATATCCATG
>JACDQI010000052.1 GCA_015657675.1 Devosia sp. | reverse complement strand
CGTCGACCACGGTCAGGCCGAGGTCCTTGAAGGCGACGCCGGACTGGAAAGCGCATGGGTGCCGACGACGATCGAGGTGTCGCCCGAGGCGATGCCTGCCAGTGCGGCACGTCGATCGGCGGCGGTCATCTTGCCGGTGAGGAGCACGATGCCGAGGCCGGCGGCGTCGCAGATGGGTTTGAGCGTGCGGAAATGCTGGGCGGCGAGCAGTTCGGTCGGCGCCATCAGTGAGGACTGGGCACCGGACTCGGCGACCGCCGCCATCGCCATCAGCGCGACCACGGTTTTCCCTGCGCCGACATCGCCCTGGATCAGCCGGGACATGCGGTCGGGCGCGGCGAGGTCGGCCCGGATGTCTTCGACGGCGGCGAGTTGGCCGGCGGTCAGCGTATAGGGCAGGGCGGCGGTGACGCGGCCGGTGATCTCGCCGGTAAAGGGGCGCGACACGCCGCGGGCGGAGATCAGCTGCGAGCGGACAATCATCAGCGCCAGCTGGCCGGCGAGATACTCGTCATAGGCGAGACGCATGCGGGCCGGGCCCCAGAGTTCGCCATCGGCAGGGGCGACCGGCGTGTGGACGGCGCGCATGGACGCGCCGAACTCGGGCCAGTTGAACTGCGCCATGCGCTCGGTCGAAATCCATTCGGGGAGCGGCGGAAGCGTATCGAGAATGTTACGGGTAAGCTTGGTCAGTACCTTGGCCGAGAGGCCATGGGTCAGCGGGTAGACCGGCTCGACCAGCGGTAGCGCGCCGAACTTTTCCACCTCCACCACATAGTCGGGATGAGTGATCTGCTTGTCGCCGTTGAAAAAGCCGATGGTGCCCGAAACGTAACGCTCTTCGCCGACCGGCAGGAGCTTCTCCACCCAGCCGCCCTGGGCGCGGAAGAACACCAGCTGGATGTCGCCAGTCTCGTCATGCGCAAAGACCCGGTGCGGCACGTGCGGCTTGCCGCGCGGCGGCGGCTGGTGGCGATCGACATGGAGTTTCAGCGTCGCGATATGCCCGACATACGTACCGGCGACGCCATCCATGCGGCGGCGGTCGACCATGCCGGACGGCATGTGCATGAGGAGGTCGAGCGCCATCGCCTCCTGTCCCTCGGGCGCGCCGAAGAACCGCGTCAGCAGCGCCGACAGCTGCGGGCCCACACCCTTGATCGAGTGCAGCGAGCGGAACAGCGGATCAAGCGAGGACGGGCGCGACATGGCTTCTTATAGGCCATGGCGTAGAAGGTGGAAGAGGGGGGCTCTCGGGCGTCATGGCGGGCATTCGCTTGGTGACAGCTGGGGAAGAAACCTAGCGTCAAGAGCTGGCCCGGGAGAATAGCGGCACGGTGATGACCCAAGAGGCGCATTGGTCTGCCAAAGTGTCGCACTAGAGTGTTGACACAGGTCAAAGGCGAGCGGGTTCGGCTCTGTCAGATGTCGAGCGTCGGGCGTTGGTCGATTGCGGCGACCCGGCTTTGTAAAGCGGAGGACCTGAAAATGACCCATACGCGCATTGCCTATCTACCCATGCCCACCTACCCCGAGCCAGTCGAAGATGCGGCGATCTCCGCCGCCATTGGCTTTGCCGGTGCGTTGAACTGCGCGCTCGATGTGACTGCGTTTTCGGTAGACCTGCCAAGGCTGTCGTCGGGCCTTGGAGACTGGCTGATCGATGTCCCCGGCATCGTGGCAACTGCCGAGAAAAACAGCAAGGCCGAGTGCCAGCGTTTGCAGGAACTGGTCGAGGCCGCAACGAACGCGGCAGGCGTGCGGCTACATTTTGCGACGCGAAACATCATTCTCGGAGGGGCGCTGGAGGCGTCTGCCACAGAAGCGCGCTCGTACGACCTGGCCCTGGTGCCGTGGTCGACAAAGACGGAGGCCGTGCAGGACCTGGCAGAGGCGCTGGTCTTCGGCTCAGGTCGACCGACAGTGCTGGTGCCGCCGGGGACAAAAGCAGCCCCGCTTACGCACGTGGCGGTGGCCTGGGATGGCAGCCACGTGGCCGCGCGGGCGCTTTGGGATGTGTTGCCACTCCTCGCCGAGGGCGGCAAGATCTCGGTGTTGACCGCGGTCGACGACAAGCCCACCGCTGGCCGCGACCTTGCCGGCGCGTTGACGGCGCGCCTCGAACGGCACGGCATCAAGGCGGCTGCCGTGGATGTGGTGTTGGGAGGACAGACCATTGGCGACGCCTTGCAGCGGGCTGCGCTTGCCAGCGGTGCCGGCCTGATGGCGATGGGCGGCTACGGGCATTCGCGCCTGCGCGACTTCATCCTGGGCGGCGCCACCAAGGGCGTCATCGACAAGCTGCAGTTGCCGGTGTTGCTCTCGCACTAAGCTGCCGGCCGCGGGTAATCTGGG
>JACDQI010000051.1 GCA_015657675.1 Devosia sp. | reverse complement strand
TGAGCCCGGACCTCGTGGTTCGACAGGCTCACCAAAGGTCCTCATGATGCTCCGGTGGGGATCGCATAATAGCTAGCCGGTGGCTTACCCACCCCCACCCACCCGCTTCGCGGGTCCCCCTTCTTCGGCTCAGTTCGCGCCACTGGCGCGAACTGCCGGCTGAAGCCGTCGCCTCGAAGCCCACAAGGGGGAGGGAGTCCTGACTGAGGGTTTTGGCTTACGCCGTCGCGAGGCCCGCTGGGGTTCGGTCGCGGCCTTCGACCCAGAAGATGAAGAGCGAGGCGCCGATGATGAGGGCGGCGCCGGGCCAGAACCAGATGGACGGGGCCTGGGCGAGGAGGATCCAGCCGAGCAGCGCGGTCAGCGGTACCTTGAGGTCGCCGAAGGGCTGCAGGTAGGTGGCGTCGGCGACCTTGTAGGCGATGCTGAGCAGATACTGTGCGGCGGCGGTGAGACCACCGAGCAGCACGAGCAGCAGCAGGCCGACGCCTTCGGGCAGCTGGAACGGGAAGCCGGTGGCGGCGCCGGCGGGGACGAGGCCCGGGGCGACGGCGGCAAGACCTGTGACGGCCAGCAGGATCAGCAGGTGATTGGGGGTCACCAGCACCAGCAGCGACAGGGTCAGGGTTTCCGGGCTTTCCTCACGGCTCAGATACTTGGTGAGGATGTCGGTGGTGGCCCAGAGCGCGGCGGCAAAGATCGGCACCAGGGTCATGGCGGAAAAGCCTTCCGCACCGACGCCGGAGACGATGATGGCGCCGGCAAAGCCGACAAGCGCCGCGGCGAGGCGGGCCGGCGAGGCCTTTTCACCGAGGAACAGCGTCGACCCCAGGATGACGAAGAGCGGGCCGGTGGCGAGCAGGGTCACCATCTGCCAGACCGGCACGCCGGCGGAAAAGCCGTAGACGAAGACATGCACGCCGAGCGCCGAAACGAAGGCGCGAATCTCGTGCAAGGCCGGGTGGCGGGTGCGGAGTTTGCTGAGCCCAATGCGCTGGATCAGCGGCAGGGCGAAGACGGTGGCGATCAGGTATTGCCAGAAGGCCATGCCGGTCGAGCTCATGCCGAACTGCCAGGGCAGCACGGACTGGAGCACGTTGGTGCCGGCAAAAGCGAGGCTGGCAGTGATCATCAAGAGGGCGCCGACGAGGGCGCCGTTGGTCGGGGAGGTGGTCTGGTTCAATTATCGATCCTTTCGCAACCAGAGCTACCTCAGGGTTACGGGGATCGAAGCTGACATAGCAGGCGGCGCCATGGGGTCCGGACCGGTGGAGAGCCGGCGTGCGAACGTCCATAGGCGGCCGCCGGCCGGGGCCAGCGTCCATCACCGTTCTCTCTCATCCGGACTATACCGTCGGCCCCGGAATCGCACCGGAGTCTGCTGACCTCCCATTGGCCGAAGCCTTTGGGAGCGCTCGCGGGCTATCCGGATTGCTCCGGAATTACCGCCGGTGGGGAATTGCGCCCCGCCCTGAGAACGTGTGCCGCTCTATCGTAGAGCAACGATGGTGGAATACTCCCGATGGCTGTTCAGCGCAAGGCGGGCGGAGAGAACGGCGTGTTGCGGAAAGGGTGAACAGTGGAATGGGGGTTGCGGGGGCGCGCCCCCTCCACCGGCTGCGCCGGGCCTTTCGGGCGTAGCCCTCAAGTCCTTCTCGTCTCACATCACGCCACCGGCGTGATGTGCCCCTTCGGGTCGCCTCGAAGCCCCTCCCCCGCAGGCGGCGGAGGATTAGGGAGAGACCGGTTACGCCTTGCGGGGGCGACGCATCTGGATGGCGGTGGCGAGGATGACACCGACGGAGACGACGCTGATGATGATGGTGGCCAGCGCGTTGACCTCGGGGGACACGCCGAGCCGGACTTTTGAGAAGATGATCATCGGCAGGGTCGACGAGCCGGGGCCGGAGACGAAGCTGGCGATCACCAGGTCGTCGAGCGAGAGGGTGAAGGCGAGCAGCCAGCCCGAGATCAGCGCCGGGGCGATGATGGGCAGGGTGATGTCGAAGAACACCCGGACCGGGGTGGCGCCGAGGTCCATGGCGGCTTCCTCGAGGCTGAGATCAAGGTCGGCGAGGCGCGACTGCACGACGACAGTGACGTAGGCGGTGCAGAAGGTGGCGTGGGCGATGATGATGGTCAGCATGCCGCGGCCATTGGGCCAGCCGATGAGCTGCTGCATGGTGACAAAGAGCAGCAGCAGGGCAATGCCGGTGATGACGTCGGGCATCACCAGCGGCGCCGAGACGGTGGCCTGCAGCAGAGTTTTACCGCGGAAGCGGCGGAAACGGACCAGCGCGACGGCGCAGAGCGTCCCCAGCACCACGGCGATAGTGGCGGCGATGGCGGCGATCTGCAGGCTCAGCCAGGTAGCGGGCAGCAGCTGCGGGTCGTTGGCGAGGTCGACATAGGACTGCAGCGAGAAGCCGGACCATACGGTGACCAGCCGGTTGGCGTTGAACGAGAAGACGACCAGCGAAATAATCGGCGCGTAGAGGAAGGCAAAGCCCAGCGTGGCGGCGATCGGCAGGAACCAACGGTTGCGTCCCATCAGCGGCGGCCCTCCACGACGGCATTCTGCGCCCGCTGCATCAGCATGATCGGGATGACGACGACCACCAGCATGACGAAGGCGAGCGCGGCGGCGCGCGGCCAGTTGGTCTTACTGAAGAACTCGTCCCAGAGGATGCGGCCGACCATCTGGGTGCCCGGGCCGCCCAGCAGCGAGGGAATGACGAACTCGCCGATGGCCGGGATGAAAACCAGCATGGCACCGGCGATGACGCCGGGCATGGAGAGGGGCAAGGTCACCGAGATGAAGGTCTGCCACGGGCGCGAGCCGAGATCGGCGCTGGCTTCGAGCAGCGATTGGTCGAGTTTGACCAGGTTGGTGTAGAGCGGGAGGATGAAGAAGGGCAGGTAGGAATAGGTAATGCCGACATAGACGGCGAAGTCGGTCTGCATCATGACCAGCGGCGGGATGCCGAAAATGCCGAGGAACTGGTTGATGACGCCCTCGCCGCGCATGAAGCCCGAGAGCGCGTAAACGCGCAGCAGGAACGAGGTCCAGAACGGCAGGATGACCAGCATCAGCAGCAGGTTGCGCCATTTGTCGGGCGCGCGGGCGATGGCATAGGCCATCGGATAGCCGATGAGGATGGCAAAGAAGGTCGAGACGGCCGCGATGCGGATCGAGGAGAGGAAGGCGTTGAGATAGATGCCCGAGGGGTCGGTCAGCACGCGGATGTAGTTGGAGAGGTGCAGCGTCAGCTGCACGGTGCCGTCCTCGGTGGTCAGCAGGTCCGAATAGGGCGGCTGGCCGAATTCCTTGGTGGCGAGCGAAATGCCGAACACCACGGCGAGCGGGACGAGGAAGAATAGCCCCAGCCAGGCCGCCGGCGCGGCGATAACCAGCGCGCGGCCGGAGATGCCGAGGGCGCGCAGCGGGTGGTGCAGCCAGTCCTTTTTCGGGGCGGTGGTCATGGGGAGACCCCGATATCGCAGTCGGGTCTCCCTCCCCCTTGCGGGGAGGGGACAGGGGTGGGGGTGG
>JACDQI010000050.1 GCA_015657675.1 Devosia sp. | reverse complement strand
TGCGCTGCGCCTCGGCGCCGCGGGCGAGTTCCAGGTCAATGAGGCGCTGACGCTGAGTGGTTCGGCCAAGTTCGCCGCCCTGACACCCAGTGCCAGTTCGACGGGATATCCGACCTCCACCGTCTCGGCGTCACGTGAGCTCAGCGGCGATGCCACCGGGGCGGCCGCTTATGATTTCGGCCGGCTGACCGCCACCTTGCGCGGCAGCCTCGGGCGTTCGGTGTATGGCCAGACAACGCTCGCCAATGCCACGCAGATCGACAACAGCGCCAACGACAACTGGCGGATCGGTGGCGGATTGCGCATCGGCTACAAGGTGACGCCGATCCTGACGGCGTTCGTCGATGGCGGCGTTGGCTACCAGGCCTACGACGTCGTCGCCCCCAGTTATGGGGTCAAGCTCGACGCCACCGACCTGACTCTGCGGGGGGGTATTTCGGCCAAGTTCAACCAGGTGCTGGAAGGCGAAGTCTCGGCGGGCCTCGGTTATCGCAAGTTTGCCTTTGCGGCCGCCGACGACTTTGTGAGCCAGCTCTACGACGCGTCGCTGACCTTCAGGCCCGACGAAACGCTGACGTTGCGCGGCGGTCTTGCCACCACGGTTGGTGCGCCTGGGCCCAACGCGAGCGGCGCCGCCAAGGTCGAGTACGCAGCAACTGGCGATATCGGCTACCAGGTCAATCCTTGGGTCAAGCTGCGCGCCAGCGCCGGCTACCGCTATGCCGTCTTCTCCGACAGCACGACCGTCGAGACGGGCTACAGCCTGGGCGCCGGTACGGACTATCTCGTTAACGAGAACCTCTCGGTCACCGCCGACTATGCCTATAGCGCGACCACCTCGGCCACACCGGTGGACGAGGAGCATCGGGTGACGATGGGCGTCACGCTCAAGCGCTAGAAGCTGCCGATCGCGGCCTTCACTTCGCGGCGGAAGTCGTCGGCGAGATCGGGCCGGTCGAGGGCGAACACCACATTGGCGGTCAAAAAGCCGATCTTGGAGCCGCAGTCGAAGACGCGGCCATCGTATTTCACGCCGGTAAAACTCTGCTGCTTGATCAGCACCTGCATGGCGTCGGTGAGCTGGATTTCGCCCCCCCGTACCGCGCGTCTGCTGGGAAAGGATGGTGAAGATTTCGGGCTGCAGGATGTAGCGGCCGGAGATGAAGAGGTTGGAGGGCGCGTCCGCCGGCTTGGGCTTTTCCACCATGCCGGTAATGGCAAATCCCTTATCCGGACCCTCGCCGCGCGCCACGATGCCGTAGCTCGCAGTGTCGGCCGGGTTGACTTCCTCGACGCCGATAATGTTGCCGCCGGTGTTTTCGTAAGCATCCATCATCTGCTTCATGACGCCCGGCTTGGCCTGGAACACCATGTCCGGCAGCAGCAAGGCGAAGGGCTGGTTGCCCACCAGTTCGCGGGCGCACCAGACGGCGTGGCCGAGGCCGAGCGGCTCCTGCTGGCGGGTAAAGCTCGCCTGCCCCGCCTGCGGCAGTTCGCGCTGCAGTTCATCGAGCGCTTCGGACTTGCCGCGGCTGGCGAGCGTATGCTCGAGCTCGAACTGTTTGTCGAAATGGTCCTCGATGACGCCCTTGTTGCGGCCGGTGATGAAGACAAAGTGCTCGATCCCGGCTTCGCGCGCCTCGTCCACGGCATATTGGATGAGCGGTCGGTCGACGACTGTCAGCATTTCCTTGGGCATGGCCTTGGTGGCCGGCAGGAAACGGGTGCCGAGACCGGCAACTGGAAACACGGCAGTTCTGACGCGCTTGGGCAAGGGAGGCTCCGGGGGAGAGGCTTTTCACTAAGGCTATTTCAACACCTCAACTCTAGCATCTGCACAATTAAAATTTGCAGGTGAGGGTACACGATGGCGGTGATGGTTACCGGCGGTGCGGGCTATATCGGTAGTCACATGGTGCTGCGGCTCTGCGATGCAGGCGAAACGGTCGTCGTGCTCGACAATCTCACTACCGGATTTGACTGGGCGATCGATCATCGCGCCAAGTTGGTGACAGGCGATGCGGGCGATATTGCGTTCGTGCGGTCCGTGCTCAGGCAGCACGAGATTTCCGCCATCATCCATTTCGCAGGCTCGATCGTGGTGCCGGAATCGGTCACCAATCCGCTGAAATACTACGGCAACAACACCTCCACCTCGCGCAACTTGCTCGAAGCGGCAGTGGCCGAAGGCATCAAGCACTTCATCTTTTCCTCTACCGCGGCCGTCTACGGCATGACCGGTCTTGCCCCGGTGGTGGAAGACACGCCGCTCCATCCGATGTCGCCTTATGGCCGGTCCAAGCTGATGACCGAGTGGATGCTGGCCGATGTCGCGGCGGCCCACCCGCTGACCTATGGCGTATTGCGTTATTTCAACGTCGCCGGCGGCGATCCGCAGAAGCGATCCGGCCAGTCGACGCCGCTTGCTACACATCTGATCAAGGTGGCGGCGCAGACGGCGCTGGGGCAGCGCCAGAAGATGGACATTTTCGGCACCGACTACGAAACCCCGGACGGCACCTGCATCCGCGACTACATCCACGTCACCGACCTGATCGAAGCGCACTGGCTGCTGCTCGGACATCTGCTGAGCGGCGGGCAGAGCACGACGCTCAACTGTGCCTATGGGCAGGGCTATTCGGTCCGGCAGGTGATCGACACGGTCAAGTCCGTCTCCGGCGTGGATTTCCGGGTCGACGAGGGCCCGCGGCGCGCCGGCGATCCGGCGTCGATTACTGCGACCGGCGAAAAGGTTCGTTCCTTCCTCGGCTGGGTGCCAAAGCATGACGATCTCACCGAAATCGTCACCCACGCCTATGAGTGGGAACGCTATTTGGCCACAAGAAACCGCTAGCTCGCTCTCTGGTCTGCTGAGGGAGCGACGATGATCCGACTGGTTTCGGTCTTGCTGATACTGGCGCTGGGGTTAACGCCGGCACTGGCGCAGCCGGTGGAGTCCTTTGGGGACTTCCTGCGCAACTTTGAAGCCAAGGCCGTAGCGGCCGGCATCGATGCCGATATCTACCGCAAGGCGACCAACGGTCTGACGCCCGATCCCAGCGTGCCTAAACTGGTCACCAGCCAACCCGAGTTCACCACTCCCATGTGGGAGTATATCGAGACCCGAGTCTCGGCTGGGCGCATCTCGCGTGGCCAGGCTGCGATGGGCAAGCAGCAGGCACTGTTCGACAAGGTCGGCACGGCTTACGGCGTAGATCCCTTCATTCTGGGCGCTATCTGGGGCATCGAGACCGACTATGGGGCAGTGCTGGGCAATGCCAAGCTGATCCGGCCGATCGTGCGCTCGCTGGCCACATTGGTGCATCAGCGCCGCGGGCGGCTCAAGGAAGACGAGGCCGACTTAATCGCGGCGCTGCAACTGGTGCAGATGGGACCACTCAACCGCGACACGCTGGTCGGGTCCTGGGCCGGCGCCATCGGCCACCTGCAGGTCAATCCTTCCAACGTCATCGCGCATGGCCGTGACGGCGACGGGGACGGGCGCATTGATCTGCACAACTCGCTCACCGATGCGCTTGCGACCAGCGCCACTTTCCTGCGCGATCTCGGCTACCAGCCGGGGCAGGACTGGGGTTTCGAAGTCGACGTGCCGCCGGGCTTTGACTACACGCTGGCGACGCGCGATGAATTGCGACCGCTGTCGTTCTTTGCCGAGCGCGGGGTGACGCGGGTCAAGGACCGACGCTTTGCCAGTCTCGACACGCCGGTTTTTCTCTACGTGCCCACCGGGCACAAGGGGCCGAAATTCCTGATGACGCAGAACTACCTCGTCCTCAAGGGCTACAACTTCTCCGACAGTTATGCGCTGGCCGTGGCGCATATGGCCGACCGGCTGAAGGGCTCGACCGGCCTCGTGCAGCCCTGGCCGAAAAAGACCAAGTTCCCCGATCTGGCGCAGCGCAAGGCGATCCAGAAGGCGCTGGTCGATCTTGGGCTCTACCAGGGTGTGGTCGATGGTCGCATCGGTCCGATCAGCCAAGCGGCCTATGCGCGCTTCCAGGCGAGCAAGGGCGAGATTGCCGATGGCTTTATCACGCTCGAGAGCTACGAGGAGCTCGCCGCCGCGACCCGTTAGCGATCGCGTGAGGTGCCTTAATTTCTCTGCCGGATTGGGGTAAGTGTCGGCCATGAGGAAGCGCAACCCATTCATCATCTGGATCATCGGGCTGGTGGTCGCCGCTCTGGTGCTCACCGACATGCTGCCGATGTTCGCATCGGCGCAGGAAGTGACGCTCGCCCCGCAGCTGGGTCTCAGCCAGCCGGCCGCTGAGCGGCTGCTGGTGGCGCAGGAAGAGCAGGCCAAGCCGCGCAAGCGCAAGACGCTGATGGACCTGCTGTTCGGCGGGGATGACGAGGAGCAGCAGGAAGTGCCGGTGGAAAAGCCGGTGGTGGCCCGCCCCAAGGCTGCCCTGCCACCCGCCAAGCCCAAGATCCCGAAGGCCGATACCGCTGTGCGCCTCGCCATCTTCGGCGACTCGCTGGCCACTGACCTCGCCAAGGCGCTCGATCGCTATTACGCCGAAGATCCAAATATCGCGATCATCGCGCAAGGAGTTGGCGATACCGGCTTTGTGCGCAAGGACGTACTCGACTGGAACGAGAAGATCGGCGAGCAGATCGCCGCCAACAGTTTTGACATCGCGGTCTTCATCATCGGCATCAATGATCGGCAGAAGATGCGGATCAACGATGTCACCTATGGCTCGCTGGCGCCCGAGTGGAGTGCTGAGTACCAGCAGCGCGTCGCCGCGGTGGTCAGCGCTCTGCGCGCCGCCAACAAGCCGACCATCTGGATCGGGCTGCCGCCGATGGCCAAGACTGAATACAATAAGACCATGAGCGGGATCAGCGAGATCCAGCGTCTGGCGGCGTTTTCGGGCGGCGCGGAATTCCTCGATATCTACGAGCGCTTCGTCGATGAAGAGGGCAAGTTCACGTCCTTTGGTCCTGACCTCAACGGCAAGAACGTCCGCATGCGCAAGGATGACGGCATCCATTTCTCCTCGGCCGGTGCGGACAAGCTGGCCTTCTACCTGGCCCAATCGATCAAGAACTACTATCGCGGCGCCGGCTCGGTGGGGCTGGAGGTTGCCGATCCGCTGTTGGGGACCGACGCACAGCTGATGCTCCGGCCGCCCTTCCAGGGACTGGGGCAGATGCAGTTGCTCGAAGTGGCCGGCGCGGTCATATCGCTCACCCATTCGCAGAAGCGCGCCCTCGATCTGGTTGTGGCCGGTTCGGTCGCTGTTGAGGCGACGCGCTTTGACCAGACGCAGATGCTGGAAGCGCCCGTCGGTCGGGTTGATGCCTTCGGCGTCGGCAAGCTGCCGACCGCCGAAGTCGCAAGCGCCACCGCGGCGCCGTGACGCCAGCCGGTTTCCTGGCGGCGTTGGCCGACAGGGTGGCTGATCGCTTGGGTCCCGGTATCCTCAAAGTCGGGATCGATGGCGTCGACGGCGCCGGAAAGACGACCTTGGCAGACCGGCTCGGCGAGGTGCTGCAGGCGCGCGGGACGCGGGTCATCCGCGCCGGTATCGACGGCTTCCACAATCCCCGCGCTTTGCGCTACGCCCGCGGCAAGACCTCGCCGGAAGGGTTCTACAAGGACTCCTACGATCTCGAGGGACTGAAGCGCGAGTTGCTCGACCCGCTGGGGCCGCGCGGCAGCGGGCGCATCCGCCGCGCGATCTTCGATCACCGCACCGACCAGGCTCTCGATATGCCGGCGGAGAGCGCCGGCCGCAGCGGCGTGCTGGTGTTCGACGGCATCTTTCTGCACCGGCCGAGCTCCGGATGCAGTGGGACCTCTCGATCTTTCTCGATGTCCCCTTCGCCCAGTCCTATAGCCGCATGGCGACCCGCGACGGTTCTGATCCGGATCCGGAGGCGGCAACAAACCGGCGCTATTTCCTTGGCCAGAGCTTTTATCTCAAGGCCGTCGCGCCGCAGCGGCTGGCGCATATCGTGGTCGACTATGCGGATTTGGAGAAGCCGAGGATTATCAAGGGGTAACGACATCCCCCGCACTCCCAGTCAGGTCACCCTCCCCCGCAAGGGGGGAGGTGACACAACTGCCGGTGGCATCTGGACCTTTCCCGCCGCGCACCCCATATCCGCCGCTTCTGCACTCCTGAAAGTTCAATCCATGCGTAGCGTCTACCAAGACTCATTCGGTCCGCCGGCCGACGTCCTCAAGCTGGGGGAGTCATCCCTGCCGAGCCGGGCGGCCAGGTGCGGGTCAAGCTCGTGATGTCGCCCATCCATAACCACGACCTGATGACCATTGCTGGACGCTATGGGTACAAGCCGCCGATGCCCTATGTGCCGGGCACTGAGGCGCTGGGTGTGGTCGAGGAGCTGGGCGAGGGCGTCACCAATCTCAAGGTCGGCCAGCGTGTGGCTGGGGGCGCGTCGTCGGCCTGGGCCGAGCACTACCTGGTTGAAGCGGCCCGTGCAGTGCCGGTGCCCGACAGCATCGGCGACGAAACAGCCAGCCAGATGATCTCGATGCCGCTGAGCGCAAAGATGATCCTGCATGTGATGGGCGCCAAGGCGGGTGACTGGGTGATCCAGAACGCCGCCAATGGCGCTGTCGGCAAGATGGTCTCCGAATTTGCCGCCGATCACGGCATTAATGTCGTCAGCCTCGTCCGCCGCGCGGCCGGTGTCGAAGAACTCGGCCGTATCGGGATCACCAATGTGGTGGCCACCGACGGTGCCGACTGGCAGGGCAAAGTGCGCGAGCTCAGCAAGGGCGCGTCGATCCGCTTCGGCATCGACTCGATCGGCGGCGCTGGCTCGGATGAGATTTTTTCCACAATGGGCGAGGGTTCGACGCTCTATTCGTTCGGTGCGCTCACCGGCAAGCCGCTGCAGATTTCAGCCGCCAACCTGCTGTTCAAACAGGCCCGTGTCGAAGGCTTCTGGCTGGGCAAACTGCTGCAGACCACGCCGCCGGAGCTCGTCGGAAAGCTGATCGGCGAGATCGTCACCAAGGCGGCCTCAGGCAAGCTCACCCTAGACGTCGGCGGCCGCTACAGCCTCGCCGATGCCGGCAAGGCCGCTGCGGCCTCGGATGTGCCGGGCCGCGCCGGGAAGATCGTACTGGTGCCGTAGGGGCCAGTACGTCGGCTCGCCGCCGCAGCGCGGCGGTGGGCCGACTATGTTGCCAGCCAACCTGACGTTAGTCTGATGTCGTTCGCTCACATCTGAGGAGTGAGAGCAATGACAGGGCGTGACTACTACGTCTACATGTTGTCCTCTGGACCCAATGGCACGCTTTATGTTGGCGTGACGAACGACCTGATGCGCCGCGTTGGCGAACACAAGTCGAAGACGGTACTAGGCTTTACGAGCAAGTATGGTGTCGATCGCCTTCTTTGGTTCGAAGTACACGGCGATGTTGAAGCTGCCATTGGCCGCGAAAAGCAGATCAAGGCCTGGAAACGCGACTGGAAGATTGCGCTCTTCAGCGAGCTGAACCCCGGCTGGGACGACCTCTTTCCAGAACTCGCCAAGGGGATCTGGTGAAAGCTGCCACACCCCTTGCTTCAACGCTAGATGTCATCCCAGCGAAAGCTGGGATCCACCTAGCCGCTTGCGCCAGCTGACAAATGGATCCCTGCTTTCGCAGGGATGACATTGCGTTTGTTGAGGGTGCAGGCGCACGACTATAAACAAAAAGGGCGCCGGAGCGCCCCTTTGAATTGTCCGATGCCGCAGCTCAGCGCGGCAAATCCGTCTTGCCCATCAAATGCTGGTCGATGGAGCGGGCGCACTGGCGGCCTTCGCGGATGGCCCAGACGACGAGCGACTGGCCGCGACGCATGTCGCCGCACGAGAAGATCTTTTCCTTGCTCGTCTTGTACTGGAAGGTGTCGGCAAAGACGTTGCCGCGCTTGTCCAGCTCGACGCCCGAGTCCTTGACCATGCCGTCCTGGATCGGGCCGAGGAAGCCCATGGCGAGCAGTACGAGGTCGGCCTTGAGCACGAACTCGGTGCCCGGGATCGGCTGGAACTTCTCGTCGGCGCGGGCGCAGTGCAGTTCCTTGACCTGGCCGTTCTCACCTTCGAAGCGCACGGTGGCGACGGCGAAGTCGCGGGCGACGCCCTCTTCCTGCGACGAGGACGTGCGCATCTTCATCGGCCAGTTCGGCCAGGTGAGGAGCTTGTTTTCCTTCTCGGGCGGGGCGGGCATGATCTCGATCTGGGTGACCGAGAGGGCGCCCTGGCGGTTCGAGGTGCCGATGCAGTCCGAGCCGGTGTCGCCGCCGCCGATCACCACCACGTGCTTGCCGCCGGCAAGGATGGGGGTGATGTTGTTGAGCGGCTCTTCGGTGACGCGCTTGTTCTGCTGGCTGAGGAAATCCATGGCGAAATGGATGCCCTGCAGCTCGCGGCCCGGGATCGGCAGGTCGCGCGGCTTTTCGGCGCCACCGGCGAGGGCGACGGCGTCGTACTTGGCCGTCAGTTCCTCGATGGTCACGTCCTTGCCCACATGCACGCCGGTGTGGAGCACCACGCCTTCGGCTTCCATCTGGCCGACGCGGCGGTCGATGACCGTCTTGTCGAGCTTGAAGTTTGGAATGCCGTAGCGCATCAGGCCGCCGATCTGCTGGGCCTTCTCATAGAGATGCACATCGTGGCCGGCGCGGGCCAGCTGCTGGGCGCAAGCCATGCCGGCCGGGCCCGAGCCAATGACGGCGACGGACTTGCCGGTCTTAACTGGGTTCACCTGCGGGGTGATCCAGCCTTCGGCCCAGCCCTTGTCGACAATGGCGCACTCGATGGTCTTGATGGTGACCGGAGTATCCGGAAGGTTCAGCGTGCAGCTCGCCTCGCACGGGGGCGGGGCAGATGCGGCCGGTGAACTCCGGGAAATTGTTGGTTGAATGCAGGTTCTTGAGCGCCTTCAGCCAGTCGCCGCGGTAGACCAGATCGTTCCAGTCAGGGATCTGGTTGTTCACCGGACAGCCATTGTGACAGTACGGAATGCCGCAATCCATGCAGCGCGCCGCCTGTTCACGCGTCCCTTCCTCACCCAGCGGGATGACGAATTCCTGGTACGACTTCAGCCGCTCCGGGACCGGCTTGTACTTGCGGTCGCGGCGATCGATTTCGAGAAAGCCTGTGATCTTGCCCATGGTTCTTCTCGCTCCCTCTCTTACTCAGCCGCAACCTGGGCCGCAGCCCGTTCCTTGGCCATGGCGGCCAGGGCCTTGCGGTATTCCAGCGGCATCACCTTGCGGAACTTGGGCAGGTAGGCGTCCCAGTTGCTCAGGATGTGGTTGGCGCGCGACGAGCCGGTAAAGCTCTTGTGCCGCGCGATCAGCTGGTACAGCCGCTCGGCATCGCCGCGACCGAGATCGGCGACGATCTCGACCACACCCATGGTCTGCAGGTCGCCCGACTGATGGTAGTCGCGCGAGCGGATCTGCTCTTCTTCGGCTACCGGCTCGAGTTCGACCATCGACATGTTGCAGCGGCTCTCGAAGGTCTCATCCTCGTCGAGCACATAGGCCACGCCGCCCGACATGCCGGCGGCAAAGTTGCGGCCGGTTCTGCCGAGAACGACGACAACGCCGCCGGTCATGTATTCGCAGCCATGATCACCGGTGCCTTCGACCACGGCGATGGCGCCGGAGTTGCGCACCGCGAAGCGTTCGCCGGCCACGCCGCGGAAGTAGCATTCCCCGGTGATGGCGCCGTAGAGCGCAGTGTTGCCGATGATGATCGACTCTTCGGCGACATAGCCGCGGTCTTCCGGCGGACGCACCACGAGGCGCGCACCCGAGAGGCCCTTGCCGACATAGTCGTTGGCTTCACCGACGAGATCGAACGAAATGCCGCGGGTCGACCACGCGCCGAACGCCTGACCGGCGGTACCGGTCAGCGAGATGGCGATGGTGTCGTCGGGCAGGCCGGCATGGCCGTAGCGCTTGGCCACGGCGCCGCCGAGCATGGCGCCCACAGAACGGTCGACGCTCGAGATCTTGGACTCGATCCTGACCGGGGTGCCGTTCTCGAGGGCCGGACGGGCCTTTTCGATCAGCGTGCGGTCAAGCACGTTCTCGATCGGGTGGTGCTGGCTTTCAGTGTGGGTGATGCCCACGCCGGCCGGTGCATCGGGCTTCCAGAACAGCTTGGAGAAGTCGAGGCCCTTGGCCTTCCAGTGGCTGATGGCTTCGCTCTTGTCGAGCATCTGCATCTGGCCGACCATTTCCTCGAACTTGCGATACCCCAGTTCGGCCATCAGCTCGCGCACTTCTTCGGCGACGAAGAAGAGGTAGTTGATGACGTGCTCGGGCTTGCCGGTAAAGCGCGCGCGCAGTCACCGGGTCCTGGGTGGCGATGCCCACCGGGCAGGTGTTGAGGTGGCACTTGCGCATCATCACGCAGCCGGCCGCAATCAGCGGCGCGGTGGCGAGACCGAACTCGTCGGCGCCGAGAAGGGCGCCGATCACCACGTCTCGGCCGGTACGGATACCGCCATCGACCTGCACGGCAATGCGGCTGCGCAGCTTGTTGCCGACCAGCGTCTGGTGGGTTTCGGCCAGGCCGATTTCCCAGGGCGAACCGGCGTGCTTGAGCGAGGTCAGCGGGCTGGCGCCCGTGCCGCCTTCGTAGCCGGAAATGGTCACATGGTCGGCGCGCGCCTTGGCGACGCCGGCGGCCACGGTGCCCACGCCGACTTCGGAGACGAGCTTGACCGAGACCAGGCCCTCCGGGTTGACGTTCTTGAGGTCAAAGATCAGCTGCGCCAGATCTTCGATCGAATAGATGTCGTGGTGCGGCGGCGGCGAGATCAGGCCGACGCCCTTGGTCGAGTGACGCACCTTGGCGATGACGTCGTTGACCTTGTCACCGGGCAACTGGCCGCCTTCGCCGGGCTTTGCGCCCTGCGCCATCTTGATCTGCATCATGTCGGAATTGACCAGGTATTCCGTGGTCACGCCGAAGCGGCCCGAGGCCACCTGCTTGATGGCCGAGCGCATGGAGTCGCCGTTCGGCAGCGGGGTGAAGCGATCGACTTCCTCACCACCTTCGCCGGTGTTGGACTTCCGCCGATGCGGTTCATGGCGATGGCGAGCGTCGTGTGCGCCTCGCGGCTGATCGAGCCGTAGCTCATGGCACCGGTGGAGAAGCGCTTGACGATGTCGACCGCGGGCTCGACTTCCTCGATCGGCACGGACGTGCGGCCATCCTCTGCGGCGCCCTTCAGGCGGAAGAGCGAGCGGATGGTGACGTACTTGTCCTCGACCTCGTTCACGGCCTTGGAGAACTCGCGATACTTGTCGCGGGCGTTGCCACGGGCGGCGTGCTGCAGCGCAGCCACTGTTTCGGAGCGCCAGACGTGCGCTTCGCCACGATGGCGGAAGGCATAGTCACCGCCGATATCGAGCGCGTCCTCGAGCACCGGCGAGTTGCCGAAGGCATCGAGGTGACGCTTGACGGTCTCTTCGGCGATCTCGGCGAGGCCGGCGCCTTCGATGGTCGTGGCGGTGCCGGTGAAGTAGGTCTTGACGAAGTCGGTGGTGAGACCGACGGCGTCGAAGATCTGGGCGCCGCAATAGGACTGATAGGTCGAGATGCCCATCTTGGCCGTGACCTTGAGGATGCCCTTACCGATCGCCTTGATGTAGCGGTAGATGATCTCGTGCTCGTCCACTTCGCCGGGCAGATCCGGCTTCATGGCGAGCAGCGTCTCGAACGCCAGATAGGGGTTGATCGCCTCGGCACCGTAACCGGCCAGAGCACAGAAGTGATGGATCTCGCGCGCTTCACCGGTCTCGACCACGAGGCCCACCGAGGTGCGGAGGCCCTTGCGGATAAGGTGATGGTGCACGCCCGCCGTCGCCAGCAGCGCCGGGATCGCGACACGGTCCTGGTTCATGCTCCGGTCGGAGAGGATGATGATGTTATCGCCCGAATGGACGGCCATCTCCGCTTCCGAGAACAGCTGATCGAGCGCCGCCTTCATCCCCGCAGCGCCCTGGCTCACCGGATAGGTGATGTCGAGCGTCTTGGAGCGGAACGGGTTGTCCGACATACCGCCGATGGCGCGGATCTTTTCGAGATCCTCGTTGGTCAGGATCGGCTGGCGCACTTCGAGGCGCTGCCGCTTGCTGCCGCCCGAGAGGTCGAGCACGTTCGCCGCGGCCCGATGAACGAGACGAGGCTCATCACCAGCTCTTCGCGGATGGAGTCGATCGGCGGGTTGGTGACCTGGGCGAAGTTCTGCTTGAAGTAGGTATAAAGTAGCTTGGACTTGTTCGAGAGCGCCGAGATCGGCGTGTCGGTGCCCATCGAGCCCACGGCTTCCTGCCCGGTGGTGGCCATCGGGGTGAGGAGGAGCTTGAGATCTTCCTGGGTGTAGCCGAACGCCTGCTGCCGATCGAGCAGCGGGATATCGGACTTCTTGTCCTCGTAGCTGACGGCCGGCAGGTCCTCGAGCACGATCTGCGTACGGCCCAGCCACTGCTTGTACGGGTGGGCGGTCGAGAGGTCGCGCTTGATCTCTTCGTCGGAGACGATGCGGCCCTGCTTGAGGTCAATAAGCAGCATCTTGCCGGGCTGCAGGCGCCACTTCTGCTTGATCTTGCTGGCCGGGATCGGCAGCACACCAGCCTCGGACGACATGACGACTTCGTCGTCTTCGGTCACGAGATAGCGCGCCGGCCGCAGGCCGTTGCGGTCGAGCGTGGCGCCGATATGGAGGCCATCCGAGAAGCACATGGCGGCCGGACCGTCCCACGGCTCCATCATGGCGGCGTGGTACTCGTAGAAGGCGCGCCGGTCTCATCCATGAGCGGGTTGCCCGCCCAGGCTTCGGGAATGAGCATCATGGCTGCGTGGGGCAGCGAATAACCGCCGCGCAGCAGGAATTCGAGCGCGTTGTCAAAGCACGCCGTGTCCGACTGACCCGGATAGGAGATCGGCCAGAGCTTGCCGATGTCGCCGCCGAACAGCGGGGACGCGACAGAGGCCTGGCGGGCCGCCATCCAGTTGACGTTGCCGCGCACGGTGTTGATTTCGCCGTTGTGGCAGACGAACCGGTAGGGGTGTGCCAGGCGCAGCTGGGGAAGGTGTTGGTCGAGAAACGCTGATGCACCAGTGCCAGCGCCGACTCGAAATCGGCGTCGTGTAGATCGTGGTAATAGGCGCCGAGCTGGGCGGCCAGGAACATGCCCTTGTAGACCAGGGTCCGGCAGCTCATCGATACGATATAGAAGTCGTTCGGCTTGCCTTCGAACGCCGAATAAATCTTGGAACTCATCACCTTGCGGATGATGTAGAGCTTGCGCTCGAACGTATCCTCGTCGGCGATCTCGCTCGCGCGGCCGATGATCACCTGGCGGTGGTACGGCTCGGTGGCGGCGATTTCCGGCGCCTTGGAGAGCGAAGCGTTATCGCTGGGCACGTCGCGCCAACCGATGACGGACTGGCCCTCGTCCTCGATGACGCGGGTGACGATGCGCTCCATCTTGGCGCGCAGTTCAGCGTCCTGCGGCATGAAGATGAAGCCGACGGCGTACTGGCCAGGCGCGGGCAGGGTGATGCCCTGCTTGCCCATCTCCTTGACGAAGAACTTGTGCGGAATCTGCACCATTATGCCGGCGCCGTCGCCCATCAGGGGATCAGCGCCGACGGCACCGCGATGCTCGAGGTTCTCGAGAATGGCGAGACCGTTCTGGACGATCTTCTGGCTGGGGGCGTTCTTGAGGTTGACGATAAAGCCCACGCCGCAAGCATCGTGCTCGCGCGAGGGATCGAACAGACCACCGGCCTTGGGCGCGACCTCGTCATAGGTCGGGCGCAGCGCAACTTCGTTTTTGCGCATGGCTTTTTCCGATACGGGCAGAGAGTGCGAACCGTTCCGTGCTTGTGCCATGTGCAATTCCTCGCTGTTGCAGTCGTGATCGATCCGGGAACACCCCGGGGGTTGCATCCTTTCGACGCGCCTTCGTCCCGTCC
>JACDQI010000049.1 GCA_015657675.1 Devosia sp. | reverse complement strand
GGCGCGACGCGACTTTGCGGTTCGGCTGGGCTTTTCCTCACGCAGCGGCTTTGCTGCGCGGCCCTTGGGCGGCTCGTTGCGGCGCGCCTCGGGGAACATGCCACCGATAACGCCACGGGTCGGCGGAGCGGCCTGGTCTTCGTCCTCGGCCGGTTCATCATCGACGCCATTGTAGGCGCCCGGCAGCGGCTCGCCGCGCGCTTCGCGATCGAGCGTCGCCATGGCGCGATCGATCAGGCCCTGCGGATCAGCGGACTGGATTTCGGGTTCGAGTTCGACCTCGCGCACCGCCGACATGGCGGCGATCTGCGGCGGGGGGTCGAGGAAGGCAACGGGCTGCTGCGCCACCTGCTTCTGCCGTGCGGGGGCCGGCACCGCACGAGCCGGTTCGAACCGCGGCGCGGCGGCCGCGGGACCATCGCGACGGGCTTCCAGCGTCGGTCCGCGACGGCCAGCGTCATAAGGTTTGTCGACCGGCAGGCCGAAAGCGGTCGACGCCGAACGGCTCTTTGCCGCTTCGGCGCGCGCCACGATAGCCGGCAGGGGACGTCCGCCCGGACGCGGCACCGGCTTGATCGGCGCAGCAGCCTGCGGCGGATCGAGCTCTTCGGTGTCGTCTTCAGGGTCTTCGTCTTGCACCGGCTCAGGCGGCACATTGCGCAGTTGAATCGGCTTGCTGCCATTGCTGGCGGCGCGTGGATCGGCCTTGGGTTCGGGCTTGGCGGCGCCGTTACGGCCGGAATTCTGTTCGCGCGCATCCCGGTCGGCGGCGGCGATAATGTCTTCGATCGAGGCCGCAGCAGGCTGCTGCCGCCCCGAGTCGCGCGGGGCGGGTTCAGCGTCGCTATTGAGCTGCGGCTTGGCCGGCCCGCGGCCAGGGGCCGAAAGCTGCTTGGCGGGCTGCGGCGCTTCGAAATAGACCGGCGGCGGCGGCGCGTCATGCGAGGCGTTGCTCAGCCCGGCAATCACTGCCTCGCTGGCTTCCTGTTCGACCTGACGGATACAATCTTCGAGCTGCAGCCGATGCGTGGTGATGTCACGAGCGGCCAGAGGCGGGTTGATGGCGCGCAACTGCCCCACCAAAGCGGCGCGCGCCTTTTCATAGACAGCGCGACGAGCGGCCCCGTTGTTCTCTGGCAGGGCTTCCACCGCCCTGCGTAGCAGCTCTTTGTAATCTGCCATCGGTTACATAACACTCATATTTAGCCGCGGTGTTTTAGCAAAAAAACTCAGTCTTGGAACGGGTCATGCACCAGAATGGTATCCAGCCGCTCAGGACTGGTTGAGAGCATGGCCACCGGCGCCCCGATGAGTTCTTCGATATAGCGTACATATTTGACCGCCTGAGCGGGCAGTTCGGACCAGCTGCGTGCCCCGGCCGTCGTTTCAGACCATCCCTCTAGCGTCTCGTAGATCGGTTTAACCGCCGCTTGTGCCCCCATTGAGGCAGGCAGGTAATCGATCCGGCGACCGTCGATCTCATAGGCCACGCAGACCTTGATCTCTTTGAGGCCGTCCAGAACGTCCAGTTTGGTCAAGGCGATCCCCGTGATCCCGGAGGTCCGCACGGTCTGGCGCACCAGCACCGCATCGAACCAGCCACACCGACGCTTACGCCCTGTAACTGTGCCGAATTCATGACCGCGTTGTCCAAGGAAGTCGCCGACTTCACCGAAATCTTCTGTGGGGAACGGTCCTTCGCCCACCCGCGTGGTGTAGGCCTTGGTGATCCCGAGCACATAGCCGATGGCCGTTGGCCCGAGGCCCGACCCGGCGGCAGCCTGCCCGGCGACAGTGTTGGAGGAGGTCACAAACGGGTAAGTGCCGTGGTCATTGTCCAGCAAAGCGCCCTGCGCGCCTTCAAAAAGGATGCGGGCGCCGGCCCGGCGCTTTTCGTCGAGCAGCCGCCACACCTGGTCCATATAGGGCAGGATGGCGTCCTTGACCGCCATCAGTTCGGCCTTGAGCGCCGCCGCATCGAGTTCGACCAAGTTCATGCCGCGACGGAGCGCATTGTGGTGCGAGAGCAGCCGCTCGATCTTTTCGTCCAGTGAGTCGGGCTCGGCCAGATCGCAGAGCCGGATAGCGCGGCGGCCGACCTTGTCTTCATAGGCCGGACCGATGCCACGCTTGGTGGTGCCGATCTTGAGGCCCGAATTGGCATTTTCGCGGATGGCATCGAGTTCGCGGTGCAGGCTGAGGATCAGCGGCGCATTCTCGGCGATGCGGAGGACCTCAGGAGTGACATGCACGCCCTGTTCGCCCAGCTTTTCCAGCTCTTTGACGAAATGGTGGGGATCCACGACGACGCCGTTGCCGATCACCGAAAGCTTGCCGCGCACCACGCCCGAAGGCAGCAGCGACAGCTTGTAGCTGACCCCGTCGATCACCAGCGTGTGCCCGGCATTGTGACCGCCCTGGTAACGCACCACCACATCGGCGCGCTCGCTCAGCCAATCGACGATCTTACCCTTGCCCTCGTCGCCCCACTGGCTACCGACGACCACCACATTTGCCATAGAAGAGTTTGTCCCCGAACCCGGGCAAGCGTGCCATGCGTCCATGCGCTGGCCTGCTGCCGCAAAAACCTGGATAAGTCTTGCGCCAACCCGCGTGTCCGATCCGGACCTGCTGCATTTCGCTGGTATGGCGATGACCCTTTAAACTACTCGTGCCTCTATGACAAACCTCTCCGCCCGCGACGGCTCGCCCCAGCGCCTGCGCACTGCCTACATCATCCTGACGCTGACCTCGCTGTTCTGGGGCGGCAATGTCGTGGCCGGCAAGCTGGCGGTGGGCGAAATCGAGCCCAACGCGCTGATCATCCTGCGCTGGACCGGCGCACTGCTGGCCATTTTGCCCTTTGCGATCCGGCCTTTAGCGCGCGACTGGGCAGTGATCCGCGGCAAGTGGTGGCTCTACGCCTTCTACGGTGCGGTCGGCTTTGTGACCTTCAATGTACTGGTCTACACGGCGGCCCACTTCACCTCGGGGGTGAATACCGCCATCGAACAGGTGGCGGTGAACATCTTCGTCATGCTGCTCAATTTCGTGCTGTTTCGAACCCGCGTGCAGGCCCTGCAACTGCTCGGCGTCGTGCTGACGATTCTGGGCGTGGCACTGACCGCGACTCATGGCGATCTCGGCCGACTGCTCGCCCTGCAGGTAAACGTCGGCGACCTGATGGTGATCTTTGCCTGCTTCACCTACGCCATCTACTCCATCACCCTGCGCTGGAAGCCGGCGACCCACTGGATGAGTTTTTTTCGTCGCCTCGGTAGTGGGTGCGATTGTCGCGGCGTTCTTCTACCAGCAGGTGCTCGGTGGCGGCATTGCGGCCTTTTTCTCCCAGCTGCCGGAAATCACCCCGAAGGGCTGGGCCATCGTCGCCTATACGACGCTCTTCCCTTCGGTAATCTCGCAGATTTTCTATGTCCGGGGCATTGAACTGATCGGCTCGAACCGCGCCAGCCTGTTCGTCAACCTGATCCCGATCTTCGGCACCATCGGCGCGGTGCTGGTGCTGGGCGAACGGCTGGAAACCTTCCACCTCGCAGCGGCCGGGCTGGTGATCATCGGAATTGTACTGGCGGAGTTTTCGGTGCGGCGGGGTTAGGCGACTGGGCGGTCCGCTCACGATGCCCGCATCCCTCCCCCCTTGCGGGGGAGGGCGACCTAACTGAGAGCGCAGAATGTCTAGAACTTCAGCGCTTTAGCCTGCTTGACGCCTTCCAGCGCGGCGATTTCCTTGAGCTGGGGTTCGGTCAGCGTGCCATCAATCGAGAGCAGTGCGATGGCGTCGCCGCCGACCTCGGCCCGGCCGAGGTTGAAGTTGGC
>JACDQI010000048.1 GCA_015657675.1 Devosia sp. | reverse complement strand
TTCCCCTCGTTCCCCTCTTCCCCTCTTCCCCTCTTCCCCTCCTTCCCCTCTTCCCCTCTTCCCCTGTTTTTCGCCTGCTCGACCCTCATCGCCACAGCAGCTGGTCCCGAGAATACGAATCGCAGCGCTGTCACAAAGCTGTCGCGCAAGCCCGCAAATGCCCCGTCGGCCGGGGCTTGCGGCCAAGTTTTGCCGCATTGTGCGGGGATGACCTGAGGGCAACGGCTATTGACGCAGCATTCCGCGCGCGTCATGGCTTTTTGTCCCCAGGCTGGCAGAGCCTCGGGACGCGGGGTGGGACAGCAAGATTCAGTTCATGCCAGTCAGGAATCCGGGGTGAGCCCCGTGCAGCGAAATCGGACAGCCGCGCTTCTCAAGGCGAGCGGCTTTGAGGACGCGCCTGCTCTGACGGTGCAGTCCACCGACGGCGAGATTCCGCACGGCCGTGAGCTGAGCTTTGCCTGGCTGACCGGCACGGTGATGACAGGCCTGACCAGCGTCATGCTGATGGCAGCCGCGCTCTACGTCTCCTTCCAGGGGCAGGATACGTTCTCCACCGCCTACGAAGCGCTGCAGATCATTACCAATCCGGCGCAGACGACCGCCGACAGCGGCGCCAAGGGCGATCGCGTCCGCCCCATCGTGCGCGCCAAATCCGAACTCGAGATCGTCGAAGCCTCGATCAAGGAAACGGTCGACGGCCGCGACATGATCCGCAAGCAGCCCTTCGTGCGCATCCGCGCCACGCTGGCGACTGCCGCGACCTCGCTCACCGACGACATCCCGCCCTACGATCCGGTCAAGATGCTGGAGGCCACTCAGTCCACCCAGACCGACCCTGAAGAAGGCGCCAATCCCACCATCTATGGGGCCGACGTCGAAGGCGAAGTCTCGATCAAGTCCGCCGCCATGCCGGTGACACTGGTGCCGCCGCGCGCCATCTCAGACCAGGCGGCCGCCGACTTCGTACAGGGTACTGTCGACAATCTCTTCGGCGACGGCGGCGGTCCCGCCCCCGGGTCGGACACGGCCCTCGCCTATGCCCCGAGCGATACCGGCGTGTACGAGCTCGGCATTGTCGAAGGTGGCGTCAGCGGCGTGGCCGAGAACGTCACCGTGATGCCGCAGACCAAGACGGCCGAAAGCGCCGGCCAGGGCCGGCAGGAAAAGTTCGTCACCATCCGGGATAGCGCTCCGCTCACCGAGGCGCTGCTGCGCAACGGCTTTACCGAGCAGACGGCCGAGATGATGAGTGGCACGCTGCGCAACGTGCTGCCGACCATGACCATGCCGAGCGGTGCGCGCCTGCGCATGCTGTTCGGACCGTCGCGTGCCACCGACAAGCTGATCCCCTATCGGATGAGCATCTATTTCCCCGATCCGAGCGGCAGCGAACTCAAGCATGCCGCCACGGCCGCACTCACCGACCGCGGCTCTTATGTTCTGGGTCTGGCGCCCACCGAAACCGCCTTCCCCGTGGAAGACGTCGAATCCACCGACGTCGCGGCGCTGCCCACCATCTACCGGGCCATCTGGGAAACGGCGCGCAAGCACGATGTGGACGACAAGACCACGCAACGCATCGTTGCCATGTTTGCCTATGACATCGACCTGACCAAAAAGATCAGTGCCGGCGACTCGATCGAAATTCTGCAGACGGAAAACGACGCCAAGGACCGCTCGGAACTGCTCTACGTGGCCCTAAAGCTTGGGACCAACTTGCGTGAACTCTACCGTTTCCGCACCGATGACGGCACGATCGACTACTTCGATCCCGACGGCGAGACCGGCAAACGCTTCCTCACCCGTCGCCCGATACAGGGTGGCGGCCGGCTGTCCAGTCGTTTCGGCTACCGTGTCCACCCGATCTTCCATACCCGCCGGCTGCACACTGGCGTCGACCTGGCCGCCCCCCGCGGCACTCCGATCTACGCATCGGGCGACGGCATCGTTGAACGCGTCGGCTGGGTCTCCGGCTACGGCAAGAAAGTCGAGATCGAGCACGTCAATGGCTTCGAGACCGGCTATGGCCACATGAGTCGCTTCGCCGACGGCCTCAAGCCGGGCATGCGCGTCCGCCAGGGCCAGGTGATCGGCTATGTCGGTTCCACCGGCAATTCGACCGGCAACCACCTGCACTTCGAGATCAAGGTCAACGGCCGTGTTGTCGACCCGCTGAGCGTCAAGCTGCCCCGCGACAAGTCTTTGCCGGCCCAATACGATCAGGCCTTCAAGCAGACCATCGAGCAGATCCGCGATCTGATGCAGCGCGACGCCGCGCCAATGACCGTCGCCTCGGCGCAGTAGGTCGAACTGCTACTCGGACGGCTGGTAGACCATCAGCACGACGCCCCCCGGCTCCCTGAAGAAGAACCGTTTCCCACCCGGATAGTCGTAGACAGAGCGCGTCACCGTGCCGCCTGCGGCCTCGACGGCCCTGACCGCCGCCTCGATGTCGTCGGTGCGAATGCCAACAAAGGGCAGTGACATCTCGTCTTCGTTTGTCAGACCGCCGACCAGTCCGGCATCGGCAAATTCGCTGTAGTCTGGACCGTATTCGGTAAAGCTCCAGCCGAAGGCCGAGCCAAAAAACGCCTTGCTGCTGGCCATCGCCCCGGACGGCAGCTCGAAATAGTCGATCG
The DNA here is from genome assembly GCA_015657675.1 of Devosia sp. GTDB lineage: Bacteria > Pseudomonadota > Alphaproteobacteria > Rhizobiales > Devosiaceae > Devosia_A. The sequence continues at coordinate 1,022 of JACDQI010000048.1, read as the reverse complement.
TGTACGTTGCCATCTTGCCCTCACAAGTTCATGTTTTGTTCTAGCGCAATCCCCATGATCTGACAAGTCTGCCGAGAGTGCGGTGTCGACTGGTCTTGTGCTGCGACTGAGAGGTTTAAGTCCGACCTGGCGCCAGCAAAAAGGGCCGGTCCTTGTGGGACCGGCCCTCCAAACTATGCGACCTGATCAGGCCGCCGCGTCGATCGCCGGCGCTTCGCCCGGCCGGATGACGAGACCATTCTCGCCGGCATCGACCAGCACCGTAGCGCCGTCGCTGACCCGGCCGGTGAGGATTTCCTCAGCCAGCTGATCCTGCACCGCCCGCTGGATCACCCGCTTCAGCGGCCGTGCGCCATAGGCCGGATCGTAGCCTTCGTTGCCCAACCAGTCGCGTGCCGCCGGCGTCAGTTCGAGCGTGATATCGCGGTCAGCCAGGAGCGTCTTGAGCCGGCCCATCTGGATGTCGACGATCTGGCCCATGTGCTTGCGCTCGAGGCGGTGGAACAGCAGGATCTCGTCGATGCGGTTGATGAATTCCGGCCGGAACGCCGCCTTCACCGCGTCCAGCACCTTGCCACGCACCAGCTCCACCGGTTCCCCGTCCTTGAGTTCGCCAAGATAGGACGAACCCAGGTTCGAGGTCATGATGATGACGGTGTTGCGGAAGTCGACCGTGCGCCCCTGCCCGTCCGTCAGCCGCCCGTCGTCGAGCACCTGCAGCAGGACATTGAACACATCCGGATGCGCCTTTTCGATCTCGTCGAAGAGGATCACCTGGTAGGGCCGGCGCCGCACCGCTTCGGTGAGCACGCCACCCTCCTCATAGCCGACATAGCCCGGAGGGGCACCGATAAGCCGGGCCACGGAGTGCTTTTCCATGAACTCGGACATATCGATGCGCACCAGCGCGTGCTCGTCGTCGAACAGGAACTCGGCCAGTGCCTTGGTGAGTTCGGTCTTGCCGACGCCTGTGGGCCCAAGGAACATGAACGAGCCGATCGGCCGGTTCGGGTCCTGCAGAC
>JACDQI010000047.1 GCA_015657675.1 Devosia sp. | reverse complement strand
CGGCATCCGCATTCCCGCCCATACCGCTGGCGCTCGCGCTGATCCGCGCCGCTGGCCGGCCGCTGGCCGCGCCTTCCGCCAACCCGTCAGGGAAACTTTCGCCCACCACCGCCGAGCAGGTGATCCGCGGCTTTGCCGGCCGGGTGCCGGTGCTCGATGGTGGCCCCTGCGCCGCCGGCGTGGAATCCACCATTCTCGCCGTCTCCAGCGATACGGTGACCCAACTGCGCGCCGGCGCCCTGCCGCGTGAGGACATCGAAGCGGTGCTCGGCCATTCCATCGCTGTGGCCAAAGCCGGCGCCGCCATCGCCGCGCCCGGCATGCTGGCCAGCCATTACGCGCCGAACGCGGCGTTGCGGCTAAACGCTGAAACCTTCGCCCCCGACGAAGCTCGCTCGGCTTCGGCCCCGGTAGCTTCACCCTGAACCTGAGTCTAGCAGGCGACCTCCACGAGGCCGCGCGCAACCTCTTTTCCATGCTGCATCAACTAGATAGCAGTTATTCCAGAATCGCCGTCTCACCGATCCCACAAACTGGTTTAGGCGAAGCCATCAACGACCGGCTGCAGCGGGCAGCAGCGCCGAGGGGATAAGGCACCGGCCGATGTGTCACCTCCCCCCTTGCGGGGGAGGGGTAGGGTGGGGGGTAGGAGAGCCCGGTGCAGGTGTCCGAGACACCTTAGCCAACCGCAACGTCACTGGCCCATCTACCCCCACCCCTGTCCCCTCCCCGCAAGGGGGAGGGTGACCCGACTGCAGGCGCCATCCCCTGACTCACTTCCGCAATTCGTGATCGCATCCCCAAGCATTCCTTAGTCTTTTGCCGCTTCAATGTGCCAATGAGCGCCGCTGCCCCGTCCGATATCCACCTGGCTGAAATCGTCTCGGCCCTGAGCTATGCCCTCGACATTACCGAGGGCCAGCCGGCCGGGCACGCCATTCGCTGCTGCTGGATCGGCATGCATATTGGCCAGCGCCTAGGCCTCGATGACGCCGCGCTTTCGGACCTCTACTACACGCTGCTTTTGAAGGATGTCGGCTGCTCGTCCAACGCCGCGCGGCTCTGCCAGCTCTATCTGGCCAACGATCTGCAGTTCAAATCCGACTACAAGTTCATCGACCACACGCTGCCGCAACTGCTCGGCTTCATCCTCAGCCACACCGGCATGAAGGAGAGCCTTGCCGAGCGCTTCCGGGCCATCATCCACATCGCCCGCAATGGCGGTGAGATCGCCCGCGAGCTGATCGAGACGCGCTGCACCCGCGGCGCCGAGATCGCCCGGCAGATGCGCTTTTCGGAAACCGTGGCGCAGGGCATCCTCGACCTCGACGAACACTGGAACGGCCAGGGCCAGCCAATGGGCCTCGCCGGCACCGCCATCTCGCTCGGCGGCCGCATTGCGCTGTTGGCGCAGGTGGTCGACGTCTTCTACATGTCCGCCGGCCCCGGCGCGGCCATGCGCGAAATCCGCCAGCGCAAGGGTGTCTGGTTCGATCCGGCGCTGGTCGAGCACTTCGAGGATATCGCCGCCGACCCCTTCTTCTGGTCGGCGCTCGCAGCCGACGATATCGAGGCGCCCGTGCTGGCGCTTGAGCCGGTTCGCCTGGTTATCACGCTCGACGACGACTATCTCGACGACGTCGCCGCCGGCTTTGCCAAGGTGGTGGACTCCAAAAGCCCCTACACCAGCGGCCACTCCGACCGCGTCGCGCTCTTTACCGACCTCATCGCCGAGGCCATGGGCCTTTCTGCCGAGCGCCGCCGTTGGCTGAAGCGCGCCGCGCTGCTGCACGACATCGGCAAGCTCGGCGTCTCCAACCAGGTGCTCGACAAGCCCGGCAAACTCGACGATGCCGAGTGGACCGAGATCAAACGCCACCCCGTACTGGGCGAAACCATCCTGTCGCGCATTGCCGCTTTCGCCGACATGGCGCGCATCGCCGCCACTCATCACGAAAAGCTGGATGGCACCGGCTATCCCCGCGGCCTCAAGGCCGACGACCTGCCACTCGAAACCCGCATCGTCACCACCGCTGACATCTTTGATGCCTTGACCGCCGAGCGCCCCTATCGCGGCCCGATGCCGGTCGGCAAGGCCCTGGAGATTATGACCGGCATGCTCGACACCGCCATCGATCCGGCATGTCTGGCCGCCCTTCGTAGCGCCGTCGAACGCATCGACGCCGAAGCGGCGTAGTGTAGAGTGTTTTGAGTGGGGACGTGCCCCCAAACCTATTGATCGTTGACCACCGGCAGGTGTGTCACCTCCCCCCCTTGCGGGGGAGGGACAGGGTGGGGGGTGGGAGAGCCCGCGACGGTGTCCGAGACACTGAAACTCACCCCAACGTCACCGGCCCATCCACCCCCACCCCTGTCCCCTCCCCGCAAGGGGGAGGGTGACCCGACTGCCCCCAATCGGATGGCCCTACCGCGCCTTCAGCCGGCTCCGCACCGCCGCCAACACCCCGGCCACCCCGATCACCACCATCCCGGCAATGCCGATCGCATCCGGCAACTGGCCAAATGCCAGCCACCCGAGCGCCCCGGCCCAGAGCAGGTGCATGTAGGTCGCCGGCGCCAGCAGCGAGGCCTCGGCGTAGCGGTAGGCCGCGGTAAAGCAATAATGGCCGATGCCGGCCGTGATCCCGAGGCTGGCAAACAGTCCCAGGTCGAGCAGGCTCGGCACGCTGCCGAACCAGTAGAACGGCGCGGCGAGCCCGAAGCAGATGCCGCCGACAAGCGCCGAGTAGAACAGCATTGCCAGCGTCTGCTCGGTTTTCGCCAGGATGCGCGACAAGAGGTAATAGGCGACCGACGCACCGACATTGCTGGCCGCCAGCGCCACGCCGATGGGGTCGAGCCCGCCGCCCGGACGCACCACCATGATCACCCCGGCAAAGCCGCTGAATGCCGCGACCCAGCCTAGCGCGCCGATCCGTTCGCCCAGCAATGGCCCGGCCAGCAAAACGACGAGGATCGGCGCCAGGTAGACGATGGATGTGGTCTCGGCCAGCGGCATGCGCTGCAACGCCAGACCGAAAAAGAGGCTGGCCACCACGAGGCACAGCGACCGTACGATCACCAGAAACGTCCGCTGCGTCTTCACCAGCTTGCGCCCCTGGCTGGGTCCCAGCAGTGCCAGGATCCAGAGCGTCTGGCCGATATAGCGCATGGCTGCGATCAGCGGCACGTCATAGGTGGCGAGCAGATGCTTGTTGGTGGCGTCGTTGATGGCAAACAACATCGTCGCCGCGATCACCAGGATCACGCCGAGCAGCCGGCGGTCTTTGCTCTTTACGGCAGGCGCAGGCGTATCGTCTGGCGCAACATCGGGCGCCGCAGCAGCATCGGTGGGCAAGTCGGATCTCCGGGCCCCGAGGGAGCGGGCCGGTCGAGGAAACCTAGCCGCTTACAGTGCGTTGCGCAAAGCAAACTGCGCCCTTTGATCGTCACCTGCGCCTGTGAGACCTTCATGGTGAGCCTGTCGAACCACGAGGTCGGGGGCACCCCTGAGGGTGCCCACCTCGCCCTCACAAGGCCCCCAAAACCTATCCCAACCACCGTCCATCCCGGGCTTGACCCGGGGACCCATCCCTCCCCACCGCAATCTTTGGCATCTGCGCACCGGAGAGCTGGGTCCTCGGATCAAGTCCGAGGATGACGGCGCAAGGGGATCGCTAAGCGACCAACTCTGGCGGGAACCATTTGGAAAGCCTCTCGAACCACGAGGCCGGGCCGACGGAGAGCTTACTCCCGGACCTTGTACGGCTTCTGGTCGCGCCAGAAGCGCATCAGGCTTTCGAGGTCGGGATCGCCGTTCTCGGGCAGCACGATCTTGAGCGAAGCATAGAGTTCGCCGCCGCCGTGCAGGCCCTTGCCCTTGAGGCGGAGTGCCTTTGTGGTGTTGACCGAGGGCGGGATCGAGAGTTCGACTGAGCCATCGAGCGTCGGCACCCGCACCTTGCCGCCCAGGACTGCCTCGTAGAGCGTGATCGGCACGTCGACCCGCAGGTCGGCGCCGTCGCGGCGGAACTGCTTGTGGCGGGCAATCTTGACGGTGACGATCGCGTCGCCGGCCTCGCCGCCGAGCGGGGAGGGCAGACCCTGGCCCTTGAGCCGGATCTGCTGGCCGTCCTCGACCTTTTCCGGCAGCTTGACGTTGAGCACCTTGCCGTTGGGCATGCGCAGCGGCACGCTGGCCGCGGTGTGCGCATCCTCGAGGCTGACGGTTGCCGTGACTGGGGCATCCTCGCCGCGCATGGTATTGCCGCGACCGCCGCCACCGGCAAAGCCGGCGCCGGTGCCCTGGAACGGGTCGAATCCAGCACTGCGGCCAGCCCCGGCCCCCGCACCACCGCGCGGCGCGGCGCCGCCAAAACCGCTCATGAATTCCTTGAGGATGTCCTCGGCTGAAAAGCCGCCCTGGCCCGGACGTGCGCCAGGAGTACCACCGCCAAAACCAGCACCGGCCCCGCGCGAAAAACCGCCGAACTTGGGCTGGCCGTCAGCGTCGATTTCGCCACGGTCATACTGTCCGCGCTTTTCGGCGTCGGTCAGGAAGTCGTAGGCCGAGGATATCTCGGCGAACTTGGCATGAGCCTTCGGGTCGTCCGGGTTCTGGTCGGGGTGATGCGCCTTAGCCAGCTTGCGATAAGCAGACTTGAGGTCTTTTTCGCTCACAGACCGGGGCACCCCGAGCACGCTATAGGGATCGCGCATGGGTTCCTTCGAATCGTCCTCTTGAACCGATTGTAACACCGGCCCTTTGCGTCCTATATGGGCGCGCCCGCAGGCTTGTCCAGAGCGCGAGGCAACAGGATTTCAAGGGGTTTGAGGCCATCCGGCAGGTTCGGGGGCAACCCGCTTGTCGTCACCGAGAGTTACCATGAGCGCCACCTCCACAGTCACCAATCTGACCCAGCGCGTCTTCGATGACGCCGACACCGCACCCATCGATCCGTTCTCGCTGTTCGAGGACTGGTACGAGGAGGCTCGGGTCAGCGAGCCCAACGATCCGCATGCCATGGCGCTGGCCACCGTCGACGCTGACGGCCTGCCGGACGTGCGCATGGTGCTGCTCAATGCCCGGGACCAGCGCGGCTATTGCTTTTTCACCAATTTCGAGAGCGACAAGGCCCGCGAGCTGCTCGCCAACCCGAAAGCCGCACTGGTCTTCCACTGGAAGTCGCTGCGCCGCCAGATCCGAATGCGCGGCCCGGTCGAAGTGGTCTCCGACAGCGAGGCCGATGCCTATTTCTCGACCCGCGGCCGGGTGAGCCAGATCGGCGCCCATGCCTCCAAGCAGTCGCGCCCGCTGCCCAACCGTTACACCCTGCTCGAACGCGTCGAGACGCTCACCAAGAGCTTGGGCGACGACGAACCAGTGCAGCGGCCCAAGCACTGGTCCGGCTTCCGGCTGATTCCCCAGACCATGGAGTTCTGGAAGGATGGCGCCAACCGCCTGCATGATCGCGTGCGCTTCACCCGCGATGCGTCCGGTACCTGGTCGCGGCAGCGACTTTACCCGTAAAGCGCGTTCAGGAAGCGTTCATCGGCGTGACGCTTTTGTGGCAAGCTGACCGCCCCGAGCCCAGAATCACCCGTCCCGGACCCGCATGCGCATTCTGATCCGCACCTCGAAATGGGCCATCTGGGCCCGGCGGCTGGGAAGTTTTGCCCTGCCGCTGGCCGTCATCCCGATCTTCCTGCACCGCGATCGGCTGATCACCAGCGCCGATTTCCACATCATCGAACTGGTCGCCGCCGGCTTCGCCCTCCTCGCCCTCATCCTCGCCATGGGCGCTTTCGCGCGGCTCTGGGTCACCGGTGATCAAGGCTGGGCGCGTGCCACCTTTGGTTTGATATTCTCGCTTATCTGCTTGCTGCCAATGGTTTTTGTTGCCTGGTTGGCCTTCCACTATCCGGCCGCCACGGATGTTTCGACCAGCACTGGCACGCCATTGCCGTTGGTGAGCAGCACCGGCCGGATGCTCACCACAGCAGATCGCGCCGAGATCGAAGTCGACTTCCCCAACGCCCGCACCCGCAGCTATCCGATCGAAGCCAGACAGATGTTCGAGATTGTCGAACAGCTCGCCGCCGCCAACGGCTGGGAGCCCCGGGCCCGCCGCGCTCCCACCACGCCGCTCGACACCGGCACCTTCAACGGCATCGCCACCACACTGCTGGGCTGGCGAGACGAGGTGGCTGTCCGCGTCCAGGGCACCCCCAGCGGCTCGGATGTGGATATGCGCTCGGCCGCAATGCATGCCTGGTCGGACCTCGGCGAGAATGGCCGACGCATCGAGCAGTTCCTGCTCGCGCTCGACGCCCGGATCACGCTGATGCTGCGCGATGCCCCGCAAACCCCTGCGCCAGCTCCAGAAACTGATTCGGCGGCGCCCGCTGTCACCGAGGACGAAACGCCCGGCTAAGGCAGCGACAGTGTCGTTCCCAGGGGGCCACGCCGCACCACGATGGCGCGGCGCTCTTCCAGATACTCGACATGCGCCTTGAGCGTCATGCGTGCCGCCGGCACCACGTTGAGGGGCAACCCGGGATAGATCGCCCGCAGCAGATCGCCGATCCGCCGTGCGCCCTGCGTGACAGCCGCAACCACCTGCCGGTTCCGCTCCTCCCGATGCGCCAGCAGCGCCGCCGCATAGGCCGGCCCCTCGGCGATCGGCCCGCCATGGGCCGGAAGGTAGCGTGTGTAGGGCAGGGCGATGACCCGGTTCAGCGAGGCCAGATAGTCCGCCATCGATCCGTCGGGAACACTGACCAGCGTCGAGTTCCAGCCCATGACGTGATCGCCGGACAGCAGCGTATCGGTGCCAGGGAGGCCAAAAGCCAGATGGTTGGCGCAATGACCCGACGTTGCCACCACGTTGATGGCCATGCCCGCCAGCGCAAGTTGCTCGCCGTCATGCAGCACGCGATCCGGCTCGAGCCGCCAGTCGCTCGACCCGGCCACGCCGTTGATTTCGAAAAGGCGGCCGGCCGACTGAGGCGATGCTTTCCGCCAAACCAGAGCGGCGCGCCGGTGGCCGCCTTGAGCCGCGGCGCCAGGGCCGAATGGTCTGTATGCGTGTGGGTGAGAAGGATCGCCTCGACCTTTCGCCCGGCTATGGCTGCGCGCAGCGACCCGAGATGGTTGGCATCGTCCGGACCAGGGTCGACCACCACGACACTGTCGCCGCCGAGGACAAAACTGTTGGTACCGGTGAAGGTATAGGGGCCGGAGTTGGGTGCGCTCACCCGCACCACCGCATCCGCCACACGCACCGCGGCCCCGGTTTGCGGCGAAAAACTCGTGTCAAAGACCAGTTTGGGGGATGGCGCGGCCATTGCACTCGCGGGGGGGAGAGACTAGAACTTCAGCGACAATTCGTCCTTTTTGGAAGGTACATCAATGGCCGAGACTATGACCACTCCGAACACCGTTCTGGGCGCGCTTTTGCCCGAAGCGCGGAGCATGCGGCTGGCGACCCAGGTCGGCGCCGTCATTCTCGGCACCGTGGCGCTGGCCATCGCCTCCAAGATCCAGGTCCCAGTCTGGCCGGTTGCCATCACGGTGCAGAGCATGGTCGTCGCCATCATCGGCGGTGTCATGGGCTGGCGCCTCGGCCTTGCGACCCTCGCGCTCTACATCGCCCAAGGTCTCACCGGGCTGCCGGTGTTCTCGCGCGGCGGCGGCTTTGAATATGTGTTCTCGCCCAGCTTCGGCTTCATCCTCGGCTGGGTGCCCATGGTGGTGATTGCCGGCCTCGTGGCCGAAAAGGCCCGCGGCCGCATTGTCCCGCTGGCACTGGGCATGATCGTGGCTGACGCCGTCTCCTTCGTCTTCGGCTTTGCCTGGCTGCTGGTTGTGGCCAACATGATTGTTTCGTCCGGCGGCGAACTGCCCAAGTGGCTGGCCGGTGGCGATCTGCTGACCGTTGCCTGGAATGGCGCCGTGCAGCCCTTCATCGTCTGGGACCTCCTCAAGATGGTGTTCGCCGCGCTGACCGTCGCCGGTGCGCTGAGCCTGCTCCGCCGCAAGGCGAACTGAGCGAACGTGACAGACGCCTAACTCAGGGCCGGGGATCGGAAGATCCTCGGCCTTTTTGTTTGACAGGAGCCGTGCCGAGATGACGTCCCCCGCTGCCATTCACCTGGTTGGTGCCACCATTGTCCCCGGGGCGAAGCGCCCGGTGATCACCGGCGATATCCTGATTGTCGGACAGCATATTGCGGCGGTGGGTGGCGATCTCTCGGCCCAAGCGCGCGCCGCCAGCGCCCAGGTGCTCGATTGCCGGGAACGCCTCGCCATCCCGGGCTTCGTGAACGCCCACACCCACTCCAATGAGAGCTTTGAGCAGGGCTTTTACGACGCCTTGCCACTGGAAGTGTGGCTGCTCTGGAAGTATCCGCCCGCCGCCATCGCTCGGCTGCCGGAACGCGTCCATTACCTGCGGACCATGCTGCTGGCCATCCAGTGCGTCCGCTCCGGCATCACCACCGTACAGGACGACCTGATCAACCAGCTTTCCGATCCCGCCGCCTTCGATGGCTCGGCCGCGGCCTATCGTGATCTGGGGCTACGCGCCAACGTCACCACCTCGATCTGGGACAAGCCGCCGCTGGCCTCGCTCCTCTGGACCGATGAACTGATGACGCCCGAGCAAAAGCGCGACATCGGCAACCTCCCCAGCGTGCATTGGCGCGATCAGATCGCGCTGTTCGAACGCAATGCCGGCAAATGGGACGGCGTCGGGGCAGGGCGCATCCGCACCATTCTCGGGCCGGTGGGGCCGCAATGGTGCAGCGACGAGCTGTTGCAGTCGGTCACCGAAATCTCGGTCAATCGACGCTGCCCGGTACATACCCACACGCTGGAATCGCGCATGCACGCCGTGCAGGGCGAGGCCCTCTACGGCACCACCATCATCGAGCACCTGCACCGGCTGGGGGTGCTGCAGCCGCATTTTACCCTCAACCACGCGGTCTGGTTGACTGACAGGGACATCGAGCGGATCGGCGCGGCGGGGTGCTCGATCACCCATAACCCGCTCTCCAACCTCAAGCTCGGCTCGGGCGTGGCGCGGGTCCGCGACATGCTCGCTTCCGGCATTGCCGTGGGCCTGGGGACAGACGGGACCTCGACCTCGGACCGGGCCGATGCCTTCCGTTCCCTCGGCATGGCCGCTTTGCTGCACCGCGTCGCTGACCAGGACTACGATACCTGGGTCACGGCCGATGACGCCTTCGAAATGGCCACGCTGGGCGCCGCCCGCACCGCTGGACTGGCCGACGTGGTCGGCGTCATCGAGCCGGGTCGGCTCGCCGACATCACCCTGATCGATCGTACCGACTATGGGCTCATTCCGCTCAAGCGGCCGGTGAGCCAGCTCGCCTACGCGGTGAACAGCGACGCGGTACGGACGGTCATCGTTGATGGCCGTGTGGTCATGCTTGAGCGGGAGCTCACCACCATCGATGAGGTCTCGATCAAGGCCGAAATCCGCGAGGAGGCAGAGCGCTACCTGCGCGACCACGTGCCGCTCATGGAGCTGCAGGCTGCCAAGTATGAGAGCTACTATCGCGCCGCTCATATGCGTGCCGCTGGTATCCCGGTGCCGGCCGATGCCGCGCCGATCCGCGTCGGATGCACCTGTCACCCAGTGTCGATGCCACTGACGGGTCGCTAGCGGGGCAGCCGTGCGAGGCCGATCTTTGCTGAAGACCGATAACGGCACTCAAATGGCCGTACGGAGGCGGCTGCGCACGCACGATCCAATATCCAGGTCCGCCCAAGCGGCCTGCAATTTCGCCGGTGCCGCTTCGGGCGGGCCCTGACTCCGCTCAGGGTTCGGCCAAATCTAACCTACCACCTGCCGATGACCTTGCCGGCTGCAGCTCCTAATCCACCCAGCATGAGGACGGCGACCGGATACCAGGTGGCGACGAAGAGCGGGGAGTCGTCGGTGCAGTTTGCGGCGTAAAACGTAGCGGCCAGCCCGCCTGATACAAGGCCCGCTGCAAAGCCGGCCCAGCCTGGACGCGGACTGGCTCCTCTGCGGATGACCAGAAGCATAAACAGTAACGGCACGATACCGAGCGCTGGTACGATCGTCAGGCACTTGATCATGTTCTTGCCAACTGCCGACATGGCCCAGACTGACGCCGGCTGCGTCGCCAGCTCGATGACAACCGCCAAGGCCAGCAGGCCCGGGGCTATGAGCAGTAAGCGGAGGTTCGCCCGACTTTCGGGATAGAGCAGCGGCACGAGCACCGCGGAAGCTGAGGCAGCGAGCGCGAGAGTGACCAGGAATTTGTAGTCAAATCTCCAGGTTTGCAGCGCCTGCAGAAAATCGGCGCGTGGGCCGATGAGCCCAAAAAAGAGGGCCGCGACCACGCCAAGCGCTCCGATCGCAGCGAGGGTGAACAGCGTGCGTGGTTCGGCGCCGCGAGGCACCGGGTCAGCAGCGAGGCGGGCGATCAAGTCTTCGGTCTTCATGTCTGTCGTCCAAATCGCTGGGAGAGGGCGCTCAGTCCGCGATGGAACGCTACGCGCACCGTCCCCTCCTTCATCGCCAGTGCAGCGGCCGTTTCTCGAATGGTTCGACCTTCAATAGCGATGGACCGTACAACCTTGCGTTGCGCTTCACTGAGGCCCTCGACGGCGCGCTCGATATGCTGATTGTCTGCACCGCTGTCGGTCGCATCCGGCGCGGCCAGGAACTCGGCGAGATCATCAATCGGCACACTGATCCGAACGCGCTGCCGTCGGCAGGCATCGACCAGCTTGTGGCGGGCAATACTCAGGAACCAGGGGAGGATGGGTTCGCTCTGGCGCCAGGTATGGCGCTTGAGGTGGACGGCCAGCAGCGTCTCCTGCACCACATCCTCTGGCGCAACCGGCGAAGCTCGTCCAAGACGATAGGTGATGACCCGACGCGCCGCGACCGTCCCGTGCCTCAGAAAGTCGGCATAGGCACTTTCGTCGCCAGCCAGTGCGGCACGCATCAGGTTCGCCATGGTCTCCTCTAGGTCCGTTGCCGCCATCATCCCCTCTATTCGCGCGTGCGCTCACTTTGTTACGCTGCGCCGCGATCACATCCACTCTGGTATAGTCGGAAAGTCATCACGCTTTCGTGTTGCTCCCCGACGTAACAAACAACCCCTCCCTGACGAACTGGCAAGTGTGTCGAGCAACTTCAGCTCACGCTCTTTCAATGGAGGTTTTACATGAATCGCACTCTGATCGCTTCTGCCCTGGCGGCTGCCCTCGTTCTTCCCACCGCTGCCCTGGCGCAGATGGCCGGCCCGACTCCCACCCCCACCTACGATGCCGAGAAGTGCTTCGGCATTGCCAAGGCCGGCGCCAATGACTGCGCCTCGTCCACCGGCTCGCACTCCTGCGCCGGCATGTCCAAGGTCGATGCCGACCCCAGCGAGTGGGTCTACGTCCCGGTCGGCTACTGCGAGCGCATCGTCGGCGGCTCCAAGGCCTGATTTGGCACGTGCGGGGCGGCCGGCAGGCTGTCCCGCACCTTTCTCGGGGAGGGAACCATGCACACCGTTTCAGCCGCGCCACTGCGCGCCGGAGTTGGGCTGCGTCTGCAGCACCTCAAGACCGTCCTCGACACTCGGCCCGAGGCGGCATGGTTCGAAATCCATCCAGAGAACTATCTGGCAAACCCCCACGCCGCCGAGATGCTCTTTGAGATCGCCCGGCTGTATCCGATCTCGGTGCACAGTGTGGGTGTCTCCGTCGGCAGCGCCGAAGGCGTCGATCGGCGACACCTCGCGCGCATTGGCGCGTTGATCGATCGGCTAAACCCCATTCTGGTATCCGGCCATCTGGCCTGGTCGACGCACGAGGGTGACTATCTCAACGATCTGCTGCCCATGCCCTACACCCAAGAAGCGCTGGCACACGTCGCCGCGCAGATCAACCAGGTGCAGGACGCGTTGGGCCGCCCGTATCACCTCGAGAACCCCTCGAACTATCTCGGATTCAAGGACTCGACGATGACCGAGACCACCTTCCTTGCCGAACTGGTTGAACGAACCGGCTGCCGGCTGCTGTGCGACATTTCCAACGTGCATGTCAGCGCGCACAATCTCGGCTATGACGCCCGCCGCTACATGGACGAATTCCCGGGTCACGCCATCGGCGAAATGCATCTGGGCGGTTTCGAGGTCGAGGCCGAAGACAGCGGTTCTTCGGTGATCATCGACACGCATTCCCAGCCGATCGACGACCATGCCTGGGATCTCTATGCCTACGCGGTTGAGAGGTTCGGCATGCGACCGACCTTGATCGAATGGGACAACGCAATCCCCAGCCTCGAGACGCTGCTCGAAGAAGCAGGCAAGGCCGAGGCTGTGGCGATGCGCACTCTGGCGGGGGCACGCCGTGCACTCGCTGGCTGAAACGCAAGGGCTCTTCCGCCGCGCCATAACCGGCGGACCAGCCGGCGACCTGCTGGCGCTCGTCCGGACCCCGGGCGATGCCGCCGAGCGGCTTGGCATATATCGCCGGCACCACCGGGAGAGTTTCCGTCGCCACCTGCGCGGCCGCTATCCGACGCTCGAGTGGTTGGTTGGGACGCCCGGCATGATCGAGCTTGCCGACGACCTTCTGGAGGCGCACCCACCGCGCGCACCCAGCCTCGCCGAGTATGGCGAGGGGATCATCGATCTCGTCCGCGACCGCGGCACGCAGCATCCTTCCTGGCTGACTGACGTCGCCCGCCTCGACTGGCATTTGGGCGGTCTCTCGGTCTCCGTTGAACATCCGCCGGCCGAGATCGCCGCGCTGGCCGCGCTCGACCCTGCCGCATTGCCCGATGCGTCCGTCACGCTGCAGCCTGGTCTCGTCTATCTGCAGTCAGAGTGGCCGATCGATCAGCTGGTGCATCTTCGCCTTACTGGCGGCGCGCCTGCGGAGCTCCGCTTCGAACCGCACGAGACCTTTCTGGAACTGCGGGGCAACCGAGGCCGCTTCTCGATGAACCGGCTTTCGCACGCCGACCTGACCTTCCGACAAGGGTTGAAGGACGGCCGCACCCTCGGAGACGCGGCACAACCAGCCTTCGATGTCGCTTCTGACTTTGATCTTGGCACTGCCCTCGTCCGCATCTTCACGGACGGTCTGGTTGTCGCCATCCAACACACTAAGGGGAACGACCTTGACTGAAGCCATGTCGACAATGAGCACTGCAACGCCCACCTGGCGTCGGTATTTTGTGGACGCGCGGGAGCTTGTCGGCAGCCTGCCGTTTTCGGTGATCCAGCTGGCGATGCGGATTGCGATCGGCTTCGTCTTCTTCAACGCCGGTCTGCTCAAGGCGCGATCGTTCGATTTCGCGGTCAAGCTCTTTGCCCAGGAGTACAAGCTGCCGCTGATCCCGCCGGAGACGGCCGCAACGCTCGCCATGCTGAGCGAACTGACTTTTCCGGTCCTCCTCTTTCTCGGCCTCGGCACGCGACTGGCGGTGCTGCCACTGCTCGCCATGACGCTGGTGATTGTGCTCCTGGTCTATCCAGGTTCATGGGTCGAAAGCCTCCTCTGGGGTTCCGTCCTCGTGACCCTCCTTACGCGCGGACCTGGCGTTTTCTCGCTGGACTATCTGATCGAGAAGGCATTGGCAAAACGCTACCCCAGCCGCCGCTGACCCGCACGAGCTGGCGCAACATCCGGGCACAAAAAAACCCCGACCTCGCGAGAGGCCGGGGTTGATTGGTCGGAGTAGAGTGATTCGAACACTCGACCCCCTGCTCCCGAAGCAGGTGCGCTACCAGGCTGCGCT
>JACDQI010000046.1 GCA_015657675.1 Devosia sp. | reverse complement strand
GCCGGGCATCGATCACGGCGGTAAAGTCAGTCTTCCAGTGGCGGCCGAAATTGAGGAAGACGCGCCCGCCGGCCTTTTCGGCCAGCAGCACTCGACCCTCGACAAGTTCGTATTGGCCCGCACGCGCAAGGAGTGCTTCGGGCCGGTCCGCACGGCGCACGGTGTAGTAGGGATCGGCCCAGATGCCAAGCCGCATCGTGCGCGCGAGACTCTCGGCGGCGAACAGGTCGGCGAGACAGGCGCGGTTGTCGGGGAAGGAATAGACGCGCGCCAGACCCTCGGCGAGGAGCTGCTTTTGCACCCAAAGTTCAGGGGTGTCGGGGACGAAGAGTTGGCCGAGGACCCGGTCATGCCGATCGCGGGTTTCGCCGCCATGCCGGACCTCGACGGCCTTGCCCAGGGTGAGGGCTTCGAGGCGGGCCTTGGCTTCGTCGGACATCGGCCAGGCGGGGAAATTCTCGCGGCCCTGCGGGAGTTTAGGCGCCTGGAGGCCGATCAGCCGGACGGTGAGGCCGTTGTCGAGCAAAAGCGTGTCGCCGTCGGTGACGCTCACCACATTGCCCTTGGGACCGGGGCGCAAGCCGTCGCACCCCAGACCCGGGGGGCTCAAGGTGAGGCTTACCGCCAGAACGGCCAGACCAAGGACGTGCGTGATCAAAAATGAGCCCCAAATCGCGACGCCATAGCCTGCACGCAATTGCGGCGAAAATCATCCGCTCCCGGCAGGCAGACCGCCATTGTTGCAACGCGGCAACGCCGCAAAGGATGCATGTTTGGATTCATGGGCAATGCGTCGCCGGTTGGCAGACGTATACATGAGCGGAACCGTCATCTATACCGCCCGCAATCAAGCCCGAGGTGCCTCATGTCCGCCAACCGGATCAGTCGACGCGAAGCGCTGGCGCTGCTCGCGGTGGGGGCCTACGGGGCGGGCGGACTGCTGCTGAACGCCGGGGCGGTGGCCAAGGGGATTTCCAACCTGCTGCCCTCGGATGTGACGCTGACGGCCAACCGGTTCGATGGGTCGATCATCGCCGGCAAGCAGACGGCGGGCTTGCAGAGCTTTGCGCCGGGCGCGCCCGCGCCGGTGCTTCGAATGACGCAGGGGCAGCCGTTCTCGGCGGCGCTGGTCAACGAACTCAACGAACCGACCACCATCCACTGGCATGGGCTCCGTATTCCCAATGATCAGGACGGGGTGCCCGACCTGACGCAGCCGGTGGTGGAGACGGGCGGGCGTTTCCGCTACGCCTTCACGCCGCCGGACGCCGGGACGTTCTGGTATCACCCGCACTGCAATACGCTCGAGCAGATGGGTCGCGGCATGACCGGCATGCTGATCGTCGACGAGCCCTATGACGTCGGTTTCGACAGCGAGGTGGTGGTCAACCTGCGCGATTTCCGGTTGGGCGGGGACGGGCAGTTCATCGAGATGTTCAAGCCGCGCGATGCGGCGCGGGGCGGCACGCTGGGGACGGTGATGACCGCCAACTGGCAGGTCGAACCGGAATATGAAGCAGCGGCTGGCAGCCTGGTGCGACTGCGGGTGGCGGCGACGGACGTGACACGGCTCTACAAGCTCGGGCTGACGGGCGGCGCGGCAAAGCTGTTGGCGCTCGATAGTCACCCGATATTGGATCAGATGCTGCCGGAAGAAGTCTGGCTCGGTGCCGGGCAGCGGGCGGATTTTGCCGTTCGGATGCCGTCGGTCGAGGGCGAGATGGTGACGCTGCTGACGGCGACCGGCAATGGTCCGAAGGCGCTGGTGCATTTGCGCGCCACGGGCGCCGATGCCGGGCGGGCGCTGGCGGAGCTTGCGCCGTTGCAGCCCAATCCGGTGGCGGTGGCGGATCTCGCCAAGGCAGAAGTCATTCCCTTCACCTTCGGCTGGGCGCCGGGCGAGGGGCTGCCGTCGAGCCATTGCGGCACGCTGGGCTACACGTTCTGGTCGATCAACCGCGACAGTGGCAAAGCCAGCGAACTGGGCGAGGCGCCGCTGGCGGTGCTCAAGCTAGGTGGGTCCTATATCTTCCGGCTGGCCAACGAGACGCCGAACAACCACCCGATCCACATCCACGGCATCAGCTTCATGCTGCTGAAGTCGAACCAACGCGAGATCGTGCAGCGGGTGACGGACACGGCGCTGTTGTTGCCCAATGAGACGATGGATATCGCGCTGGTGGCCGACAATCCGGGCGACTGGGCGTTCCACTGCCACGTGATCGAGCACCAGAAGAGCGGCCTCGCGGGCTTCATCCGCATCGCCTGAGGGCGTCGCCACGCGTGCCCACAGGTCGGCTGCCAGGCAGGGACGTTGGTCCCCATTCGTCGGCGGGATCGTTTTGCCGAGCATCGGAGTTATATGGGGCCGTCAGAGCTGGCTGCCGGCGCCGCGCATGCTTCTCGCATGGCGGAAGGTGCCGGCAGGCGAGGATGTGGATGCAGACGCGATTACCCATGGCTCGGCCACTGACCCGGCGCAGCGTCTTCGAGACGGTGGCGATCTTTGCCATGATCGTGGCGCTGCTCTACCTGGGCGCCGGCATCCTGGTGCCGCTGGTGCTGGCTGTGCTGCTGGCCTTTGCGCTGAGCCCGCTGGTCGAGTTCCTGTCGCGGCGGCTGCACTTGCCCGAACCGATCGCTGTGATCGTCAGCATTCTGATCACCCTGACGGTACTGGGTGCATTTGCCTACGTCGCCTCGGTGCAGTTGATGCAGATTGCGGGGGAATTGCCGGCCTATCAGACCACCATCGCCAACAAGCTCGAGGCGCTGCAGGAGCAGTTCGGCGGGAATGGCGGGGTCATCGATCACATCACCTCGGCAGTGGGCACGCTCTCCGACCAGCTCAGCGGGCCGCAGGACGGCGCCGAGCAGTCGGGTCGCCTCGCTCGTCCCATCCCGGTCACGATCGCCAATGATGTCGGCAATCCGCTGGGCGTGGTGACGACGCTTTTGGGCACGCTCGCCGGGCCGCTGGCGACGGCGGCGATTGTCGTCATCTTCCTCATTTTCCTGCTGCTGGGGCGGGGCGAATTGCAGGAGCGCTTCATCCGGCTGGTCAGCCGCAGTGGCTTTTCCACCACCAACCTCGCGATGGGCGACGCCAGCGAGCGGGTCGGGCGTTATCTGCTGCTGCAGCTGGCGATCAACTTTGGCTATGGCGTACTGTTCGGGCTGGGACTGCTGCTGATCGGGGTGCCGGGGGCGATCCTCTGGGGCCTCTTGATCATGCTCTTTCGCTACATCCCGTTCATCGGCGGGCTGCTGGTGGCATCGATCCCGATCCTGCTGTCGTTCTCGATCGATAGCGGCTGGGGCATGCTGGCGGCAACGGTGGGGCTGTTCCTCGTCATCGATCTCACCACCGCCAATGTGGTGGAGCCGCGCGTCTATGGCTCGAGCACGGGCGTCTCTCCGATTGCCATCCTGCTGTCGGCGATGTTCTGGGCGACACTCTGGGGGCCGGCAGGGCTGATCCTTGCGACGCCGATGACGGTCTGCCTGGTGGTGATCGGGCGCTACATCCCGCAGTTCCAGGTGCTCGAAACGCTGCTCGGCAGCGAGCCGGTGCTGGCGCCACCGGAGCGGCTCTACCAGCGCATGCTCAATGGCGACACCGAAGAGGCGATCCAGATTGCCGAGGAGCTGATCGGCGAAAGCAATCTTACCGCCTTTCAGGACGATGAGCTGCTGACGGCAATGCGGCTGGCCAGTGCCGAACTGTCGGATGCGCCGGAAACGCTGGCGCAGCGCAAGCAGCTGACCACCAGCATGCAGGCGCTGGTCGAAGAAGTCGGGACGGCGCCGACGGTCCAGGGGAGTTCGGTGGTGCTGATCGGCCGGGGCGGACCGAGATCGAGCGAGATCGACCGCGCAGATCGTGGCCGCAGCGCCTTGC
>JACDQI010000045.1 GCA_015657675.1 Devosia sp. | reverse complement strand
GTCGACGGCGCGCGTGGCTGGTGTTCCACTTTTACGATGGCGATGCCGGCGGCACACCGAAACTGCAACTGGCCCCGCTCGGCTGGAGCGCTGACGGCTGGCCCGAACTGGGCGCCCTGCCCTGATCCAAGCGCTCAAGGAGGCGCGCAATGAGCTTTCAGGCCTATCTCGACAACATCGAAAAGCAGACCGGCGTCTCGCCCGAGGGCTTCATCAAGCTCGCCACCGACAAGGGCCTCACCGCACCCGGCACCAAGGCCACGGTGATCACCGACTGGCTCAAGGCCGACTACGGCCTGGGCCACGGCCACGCCATGGCCATCGTCAAGCTGCTCAAAGACCGTGCCGGGCTGAAATAGCTGCGACATTTCGTGCCCCCTATCTGTGGGCACCGGTCTTGAAGCAGCCCATTGCCGGGACCATGTCTTGCGCATGCGAAACATGACCCTCCTCACCCGGCTCCTCACCTTCCGCAAGGAACTCGTCACGCTCTGGCGCGCCTTTCTAGCCACCGAGACACCGCTGCATCTCAAGGCCCTGATGCTGCTGGTGCCGCTCTATCTGGTGAGCCCGCTCGACCTGATTCCGGATTTCATCCCCATCGCCGGCTGGCTCGACGACATGATCGTCATTCCCATGCTGGTGAGCTGGATCGTGAAAATGCTGCCCCAGCGTGTCCCCGTTCGCGCCACGGCCCCGCGCGGCGACAAGGTCATCGACGGCACCTACCGCCGCCGCTAGCGCGGTCCGGCGTCCGGTCACCTAAACCGGCTTGCTCCCGGCGACCATCTCCCAAAAACCATTGAGGGAGTTCCAGGCTTTGAGCGACTTCTCCCCCAGATAGGGGCAGAAATCGGCGGGTCTTGAGCCATCTCGATGCAGGTTGCCGTTCTGCAGGTCTTCAAGAAACCCCACGACGGCCAGATTGCTGTCGTCGCTCAGCTTCCAGCCTGGTCGGTCTGTACCCAGCTGCCGCTCGATCACCGCGAAAACCTCGCGCACCTCCGCGTCACGGCCGTCGAGGCGGTTCTGAATGACGTGCCGTACGAAACCGGACATCCAGCTGTAGGGTATCCCCTCCTCGAGATAGTTCGGCACGAAGCCCGGACACGCTCTGTCCAGGGCTTCGATCAGCGGCGTCATTACTCGAACCGCACCAGCAGGTCCTTGGCGTCGATCTGATCGCCGACCTTGACGGTAACTTCCGCCACGACACCTTCGGCCTCGGCGTGCACCGCCGTTTCCATCTTCATGGCTTCGATCGAGAGCAGCACGTCGCCGGCAAACACCTTGTCGCCGACCTTGACCGACAGCCCGGAGATGACGCCAGGCATCGGCGCCCCGACCTGCTTGGCATCACCCAGCGCCGCCTTGGCGCGCACCTGCACTTCGCCGACCTTGAGCCGGTCCGGCACGTTGATGGTCCGCGGCTGGCCGTTGAGATCGAAGAACACCCGGACCTGGCCCTTTTCATTGGTCGGCGAGCGACCCTGATAGGTCAGCACCAGCGTCTTGCCCTTTTCGATGTCGACGAAGAGCTCCTCGCCTTCGGTGAGGCCATAGAAATAGACCGGCGTCGGCAGCACTTCGGTGGGGCCGTACTTGTCCTGTGTCTTGACGAAATCGACAAAGACCTTGGGATACATCAGATACGAGGCGAGCCGGAGATCGTCGATCTCCATGCCGCTGGCCTCGGCGGCCTTCTTGCGCTCGGCCTCAAGGTCGGTGTCCTTGAGGTACGAACCCGGCCGTTCAGTGAGCGGCGTGCGGCCCTTCAGAACCTTCTTCTGCAGCTTCTCCGGGAAACCGCCCGGCGGCTGGCCCAGATCGCCGGCAAAGAACCCGACAACCGAATCCGGGAACGACACTTCGCGCGCCGGATCCTCGACATCGGCGCGGGTGAGGCCCGACGACACCATGGCCAGCGCCATGTCGCCCACCACCTTCGAACTCGGCGTCACTTTGACGATGTCGCCGAACATCTGGTTGACGTCGGCATAGGTCTGCGCGACTTCGTGCCAGCGGCTTTCGAGCCCGAGCGACCGCGCCTGTTCCTTGAGATTGGTGAACTGGCCGCCCGGCATTTCATGCAGGTAAACTTCAGAGGCGCCGCCCTTGAGATCGCTTTCGAACGCCCGATACTGCTGGCGCACCGCTTCCCAATAAAACGAGATCTCGCGGATCGCCTTGCCGTCAAGGCCAGTATCCCGCGGCCCATCCTTGAGCGCGGCCACGAGCGAGCCCAGCGTCGGCTGGCTGGTGGTGCCCGACAGAGCATCCATCGCCGCATCGACTGCGTCGACGCCCGCATCCACGGCAGCCATGATCGTCGCCGATGCGGCGCCCGAGGTATCGTGCGTATGGAGATGGATCGGCAGGCCAACTTCCTGCTTGAGAACCTCGATGAGCTTTTTGGCCGCGGCAGGCTTCAGCAGCCCCGCCATGTCCTTGAGACCCAGCACATGCGCACCGGCGGCCTCCAGTTCCTTGGCAATGCCCACATAGTACTTGAGGTCGTACTTGGCCCGGTTGGGGTCGAGCATGTCGCCGGTGTAGCAAATTGCGCCCTCGGCCACCTTGTCGGCCGCGATCACCGCATCGATCGAGACGCGCATGTTCTCGACCCAGTTGAGGCAGTCGAAGATGCGGAAGATATCGACGCCGCCCTTGGCCGCCTGCTGGACGAAGAACTTGACCACATTGTCGGGGTAATTGGTGTAGCCGACGCCGTTTGAGCCACGCAGCAGCATCTGCGTCAGGATGTTCGGCGCGCCTTCGCGCACCGCCGCCAAACGCTCCCACGGATCCTCGTTGAGGAACCGCATGGAGACGTCGAATGTCGCCCCGCCCCAGCATTCGAGCGAAAACAGGTTCGGCAACCCGCGCGAATAGGCCCCCGCAATGCGGGTGATGTCGAACGAGCGCATGCGCGTCGCGAGCAGGCTCTGGTGTGCATCGCGCATGGTGGTGTCGGTGAACAGCACCTGCTTTTGCGCCTTCATCCAGCGCGCCAGCCCCTTCGGACCTTCGCGGTCCAAAACCTGCCGCGAGCCTTCGACAAGCATCAGGGGCGGATAGTCCGGCACATGCGGCTCGAGCGCATCGGTTGGCGGCCGCGGCCGATCCCGCACTTCCGGGTGCCCGTTGACGGTCACGTCCGCAATATAAGTCAGGAGTTTCGTCGCCCGGTCCTGCCGGCGCTTGAAGTCAAACAGCGCCGGCGTCGTATCGATGAAGCGCGTCGTGTAACGGTTCTCGACAAAGTCCGGGTGCGTGATGATGTTTTCGAGGAACGCCAGGTTGGTCGCCACGCCGCGGATACGGAATTCGCGCAGCGCGCGATGCATGCGGGCGAT
The DNA here is from genome assembly GCA_015657675.1 of Devosia sp. Classification (GTDB taxonomy): domain Bacteria; phylum Pseudomonadota; class Alphaproteobacteria; order Rhizobiales; family Devosiaceae; genus Devosia_A. The sequence goes on along the minus strand of JACDQI010000045.1, from coordinate 5,982 downwards.
CGCTTCGGCTGCCGACGGCGCCCAGCAGGTGATCTTTTCGAGCAGCGGATCGTAGTAGCGTGTGATCACTGCACCCGAATAAGCCGTACCGCCGTCGAGCCGCACGCCAAAACCGGTCGCCTCGCGATAGGCAGTGATACGACCATAATCGGGAATAAAGTTCTGTTCCGGGTCTTCCGTCGTCACGCGGCACTGGATGGCATTGCCGTTGAGCCGGATGTCCTGCTGCAGCGGCACACCCGATTCCGGCGTGCCGATCACGGCGCCCTCAAGCAGCCGGATCTGCGCCTTGACGATGTCGATGCCGGTAACGACTTCGGTCACCGTATGCTCGACCTGGATGCGCGGGTTCACTTCGATGAAGTAGAACTTGTTGGTATCCGCATCGAGCAGGAATTCCACCGTGCCGGCACCGCGATAGCTCGCGGCATTGCCCAGCCGGATCGCAGCGCCCGTCAGGTCGTCGCGCACCTCCTGGCTGAGATAGGGCGCCGGCGCCCGCTCGACGACCTTCTGGTTGCGCCGCTGCACCGAGCAGTCGCGTTCGAACAGGTGCACCAGATTGCCGTGATCGTCGCCGATCAGCTGCACTTCGACGTGTCGCGCGCGCTCAATCAGCTTTTCGAGATACATCTCGTCCTTGCCGAACGCCGCCTTGGCCTCGCGCTTGCCTTCCGACACTTCGGCAATCAGCGTCGACTCGTCCATGATCCGGCGCATGCCGCGGCCACCGCCGCCCCAGCTGGCCTTGAGCATCAGCGGATAGCCGATCTCGGCGGCCATCCGCTTGACCTCGTTCATGTCGTCGGGCAGCGCATCTGTGGCCGGCACAACCGGCACATTGGAGGCGATCGCCATGTTGCGCGCCGCCACCTTGTTGCCCAGGTCGCGCATTGTCTGCGCCCGCGGGCCGATAAAGATGATGCCGGCTTCTTCGCACGCATCGGCGAACTCCGGGCTCTCGGAGAGCAGGCCATAGCCCGGATGGATCGCATCGGCGCCCGATACCCGGGCGACGCGGATATACTCATCGATCTGCAGATAGGCTTCGACCGGGCCCTTGCCCTTGCCGATCAGGTAGGCTTCGTCAGCCTTGAAACGGTGCAGCGCCAGCTTGTCCTCTTCGGCATAGCAGGCGACGGTCTTGATATTGAGCTCGTTGGCCGCGCGGAACACGCGAATGGCGATTTCGCTGCGGTTGGCGACGAGGATTTTCTTGATCGGCATCGAGTTTACCCGAGCTTGAGGGGGGACACAGGCTTCAGAACGGCCGGCAAAACCCGGCCTGGGCAGTCGCGGACCCTTGGCGGGTCACTGGTTCTGGCTGAGATGTCCCGCGAGATGGGACATGTCGTAGCCCGCATTGGCAGCCGCCGAGATGATCTCGGCAGCGGGCTGCTTGCCGGCCTGGCTCAGCGCCCACAAGGTGGTAGAGCGCGTCCCCGAACGGCAGTAGCAGAACACAGGACCGGCGCTCCCCTCGAGCACCGATTTGGTGTCCTCGACCATCTGGGGCGACACCCCTTCACGGCCGAGCGGAATAAAGTGGTAGCCCAGTCCAGCAGCGTGGGCAGCCGCTTCGATCACCGCGCTGGGCGGCTGATCGGGCGATTCCCCGTCCGGACGATTGTTGATGATGGCGACGAAACCAGCAGCCTTGATGGCTGCGACGTCCTCTGGGCTGATCTGCGGGGACACACTGACGTGCTCATTGATCCGCTTCAGTTCCAAATCGTCCACTCCCTAACGCCGCAGAGGCTTTCCCACCCACCATCTATACCAACGGCTTTGCAGCGGACGCAACTGCGGCAAGGACGTGATCAGGCGGCGCTGGCGAGAGCCCTGGCCACGGAGGCCCCTACCCGAAGCGGCGCCGGTCGCCCCAGCAGGTAGCCCTGAAAGCCAGTGCAGCCGCAGCTTTGCAGGAACCGCAATTGTTCCTCGGTCTCAATTCCCTCCGCAACGACCTCCAGTGACAGCGACCGGGCAATCTTGCAGATCGCCGAAACGATCAGCGCGTCGGCCCGTCCGGCCGGGAGGTTGGAGACATAGCTGCGGTCGATCTTTATGATGTCGAACTTGAAGCCGCGGAGGTACTCTAGGCTCGCATAGCCGGCGCCGAAATCGTCCACCGCGATGCGGACCCCGAAGGCACCGAGCGCGAACAGGTTGGTCTGCTCAATGGTGCCCGCCTGCATCGGCACGGTTTCGGTCACTTCAACCACCAGTCGGCTGCCATCCATCCCGGCTTCAGCAAGGATTTTGCCAAACCGCTCCGCAAAATCGGGACGCCGCAGCTGCACCGCCGACACATTGATGCTCACCGACGGGGCGCTCAGCGAGGCAAAGTCGAGGCAGGCCCGACGCAGCACCCAGTCCCCGAGCTTGTCGATCAGGTCGCTTTCCTCGGCGATAGGGATGAAATCGGATGGCATGATGGTGCCGCGCACCGAATGCTGCCAGCGCACCAGCGCCTCATAGGAGCGAATGGTCCGCCCGTCGCGCCCAAAGATCGGCTGGTAGTGCAGATCGAGTTCGTTGAGCAGGATCGCGGCGCGCAGGTCGCGCTCAATGAAGCGCCGATGCCGCTCATCCACCAGCATGTCGTCCTCAAATGCCACCGTAGTATGCCGGCCGCTGCGCTTGCCCTTATAGAGCGCCAGGTCGGCCTTCGAGATCAGCTGGTCCACGTCCTGGGCGTCGAACGGCGCCATAGCAATGCCGATGGTCGCCGAAAGCCGCACCGGCCGGCCGCTGATCTGCAGCGGCTCGCCGAGCTCCCGCAATATCTGGTCGCCCAGCCGCCGCAGCGCCGGCTTGCTCTCGATCCCGCGTACCGCAATGCCGAATTCGTCGCCGCCCAGCCTACCGACCATAGCGCCAGGGAGAATCCGCCCCACCGCACCTATCAGATGAACTAGCGCCGCATCCCCGGCAGAATGCCCGCCGCTATCGTTGAGCACTTTGAGATGATCCATGTCGATCTGCATGTAACCCATCGACCAGTCGGGCTCATGCTTGACGTCCTCCCGCAGCCGGGAAAGGAAATAGGACCGGGTAAAGGCCCCGGTCAGCGCATCACGATGCGCATTGGCGAGCATCGTGTCGCGCTCGGCTTGCATTTCCCCGATCTGCCGGCGCAGCGACCGATAGCCGAGCACCAGCAGCAGCAGGGTCCCAGCCACGCCCAGGCCAGCGGTAACCGCAGCAATCGACGCGTCGCCGTCGAGCCGAGCGCTCATCGGGCCGCCCAACAACAGCGCCCCTGCGGTCAACAGCAGTACGCCAACGGCGACCGCACAATAGGTGCGCATCACTCTGGTCAGAGACATCGTCTGTCGCATGGCTGTGCTCCCCCGAACCGAGCCCCATATGCCACGCAACCCCTTAATCCGAGTTGAAGATTTGGAAAAACGTGATTGTCTTCAATAACTTAAAAGAAAGCGCGGCTAAAGACCGGCACGCTAGCGCTGGCACATGACAGATTTGTTGCAGCGGCCGGATAGCCTCCTCTCAGGGTGAACAAACCCTTGTCGCCTATTGCGGCTTGGCAGGCTCCGCGGCGGCAACGCCCAGCCAGGGCCGCCAGACGTCCTCATGGTCCTTGATGAACACCTCGGCCACGCTTTCGGGCGTCCCGCCGACGCTCAGCGTCTGTAACATGCCGTTCATCAGCGGCAGCGGCATCCGTGCCCGACCGAAGTACGCGGCAACTTTCGGGGCATCAAGAAACACCCATTCGGACACCGCGATGTTCACTGGATCAGGCGAAAATCCTGTCGGTAGCGGCAGGGCACAGGCAATGCGGCCAAGGCAGGTGAAGTTGTCCTTGTTGTAGGCGCCGAGCTCGATCGGCTTGAAGGAGAATTGCGAGAGGATCGCATTGGGCTGCCAGTAGTAGAAGACGATCGGCTCCTTGCGGCTCTGCGCTTCCGCGATCAGCGTATCGAGTTCGAACCGATTGGCGGGCTCGACCACCTCGAACAGGCCATCCAGCCCATTGGCCCGCAGCATGTTGCGGTTGACCACGGCGCAGCCCCAGTCGACCGGGCACGAGATGAAGCGCCCCTTGCCAGAGCCGTTCAGGGCAAACGCCGATGCATGCGCCTTGAGTCCCTCGATCGTCGTTATATCGGGCCATTGGTTGACCACATAGTCCGGCACGAACCAGCCCTCGAACGTCGCCTCGGCATAGGTCGTGCCGGCAAGTCGCACCTTCTGCGCCTTGGTGGCCGCATTCCAGACATCCGCAATCCGCGCAATCCAGAGTTCCGGCACCACCGCCGGCTGACCATTTGCTCCCATCGAAGACGCTGCAGCCGCCATGTCGGTTTCCTGCACCCGCACATCGCAGCCAAAATTCGCCTTGAGCAATCGAGCGTGGATTTCCGCCAGAATGGCCGAACTCGGCCAGGACATCCGGGCCAGCGTGATCGGCTGGGTGCCGCAGGGCGGTGGTGGGGCGGCTTCGGCTGCGGGAACCGGCTCGCCATCCGCACCCACAGCCGCCTCACCGGCCACCGGCGCATCACTTGGCGGGGCCAGCACCTGGATCGAACTTTCCTGGGCACGTGCGGCCGGGATGAGCGCGGCGCAGAGCGCAAGAACGACGATGAGACGGGCGAGCATGAACAGTCCATTCGACGGATCGGCAGGTCGAGTCCAAGTCTATAGCCCGGCACGCGTTAAGCAACACCGCGGCGCTTTTGACCAGCTGATCAAAACGGGATGACTCCCTCTCGGCATTTATGCAATATCCCCGCCAGCGGGGCACGGGTTGTGCCCCCAAAACGCCGTCGCACCGGCCTTTTTGATGTCTCGTCAGAACGGACACGGCGGGTGCGACCTTTGCAGAGGGAAAATGAACGTGAACAAGAAACTCCTCGGCCTCGCGGTTGCCGCATCGGTCCTCGGCCTCGCCGCTCCGGTGCTCGCCGAAGACGTCAAGATTGGTATTCTCGGCGACCTCACCGGTCCCATCGAATCCCTGGCGCCGCCGATCGTGGCCGGTGCGCAGCTCGCTTTTGACCAGGTCAATGCCCAGGGCGGCCTGCTCGGCGGCAAGATCGTCTCGATCGTCGGCGACAGCGCCTGCGACCCGACCGCTGCCGGCCCGGCAGCCGACAAGCTGGTCAACACTGATCAGGTCACCGCCTTTGTCGGTGCCTTCTGCACCGGTGCCACCATCGGCGCCGCCAACGCCGCTGGCATCCCGGGCAACGTCGTCCAGATCTCTCCGTCGGCTTCGGCTCCGGCCCTGACCACGCTCGACGACAAGGATCTCGTCTACCGCACCACCCCGTCCGACGCCTTCCAGGGCGTCAAGCTTGCTGACCTGCTGACCCAGAAGGGCGTCAAGGACGTTGCGCTGACCTACGTCAACAACGACTACGGCAAGGGTCTTGCCGACGTGTTCGTCAAGCAGTTCGAAGCCAATGGCGGCACCGTGTCGGCCAACGTCTCGCATGAAGACGGCAAGGCAGACTACCGCGCTGAACTCGGCCAGCTGGCCGGTTCGGGCAGCCAGAACCTGGTGCTGATCGGCTACGCCTCCGGCTCGGCCCACACCATCCTGCAGCAGGCTGTTGAAGCCGGCGACTTCGCCGTGTTCTTCGGCGTTGACGGCGTGATCGGCGACGATCTGCTCGCCGGCATCGACCCGGCCAAGGTTGAAGGCCTGAGCGCCACCCGCGCCGGCGCCTACACCGGTGAATCGGCCGAGATCTACAAGAAGATCGCGACCGAAGCTGGCCAGGACCCGGCAGCGACCTATGCCCCGCAGGCCTATGACGCTGGCTTCCTGCTGGCTCTCGCCATCGAAAAGAACGGCTCTGCTTCGCGTGAAGGCCTCTCGGCCGCGCTGCGTGAAGTTGCCTCGGCTCCCGGCGAAATCATCCGTCCGGGCGAATGGGCCAAGGCCGTCGAGCTGATCAAGGCCGGCACCGACATCGACTATGATGGCGCCGGTGGCCCGCTCGATTT
>JACDQI010000044.1 GCA_015657675.1 Devosia sp. | reverse complement strand
GCCGACCGGCGGGTCTTGGGCCAACCGGCGCTTAAGCTTGCGAAAACCGCTCTCGCGGCGTAACCCCAGACGGTCATTTTCTGGAGCAAGCCCGATGTCCCATCCGTCCCTCGATGCCGTTCTCGCCAAGATCGATGCGAACCTTGGCGCCAGTCTTGAGCGGCTGAAGGAACTGGTGCGGATCAAGTCGATTTCCACCGACCCGGCCTTTGCCGCCGAGTGCCAGCGCGCTGCCGAATGGCTGGCCAATGACCTCCGCGCCGAAGGCTTTGATGCCGCCACGCGCACGACCCCCGGCCACCCGATGGTTGTCGGACACGACCGCACCGGCAACGGCCCGCACGTGGTGTTCTACGGCCACTATGACGTGCAACCGGTGGATCCGCTCGATCTCTGGAACTCCGACCCGTTCGAGGTCGAGATGCGCAAGCAGCCCGATGGCGAAACCCATCTGGTCGGCCGCGGCACCTCGGACGACAAGGGTCAGTTGCTGACCTTCATCGAGGCCTGCCGGGCCTGGCGCGCGTCACCGGCAGCCTGCCCGTGCCGGTCACCATCTTCCTAGAAGGCGAAGAGGAGTCGGGCGGCAAGAACCTCGCGCCCTTCATGCGCGAGAACGCCAAAGAGCTCACCGGCGACGTGGCGCTGATCTGCGACACCGACCTCTGGGACCCGAAAACCCCCAACATCACGTCGATGTTGCGCGGCCTGGTCGGCGAGGAAATCGAGATCACCTGCGCCAGCCACGACCTGCATTCAGGCATGTATGGCAACGCCGCCCGCAACCCCATCCAGGTGCTGGCCGACCTGATCACGACGCTCCGCAATCCCGATGGCTCGGTCGCCGTCGAGGGCTTCTATGACGGCGTCGAGGAACTGGCGCCCGATATCGCCGCCCAGTGGAAGCGCCTGCCCTATGACGAAAAGGCCTTCCTCGCCGGCGCCGGCCTCACCCAGGCGGCGGGTGAAAAGGGCCGCTCGGTGCTCGAACAGACCCGCAGCCGCCCGACCTGCGAGATCAACGGCATTTTCGGCGGCTATACCGGCGAAGGCTTCAAGACGGTGATTCCGGCCAAGGCCAGCGCCAAGATCTCCTTCCGCCTCGTCGGCAAGCAGGATCCGGTCAAAGTGCGCGCCGCCTTCCGCAAGCACATCAATGACCGGCTGCCGCCCGACGCCAAGGTCACCTTCAAGGAACATGGCGGCAGCCCGGCCGTCTCGGTGCCCACCGACGGGGCTTTCCTGCGCCAGGCCGCAGCGGCCCTTGCCGAGGAATGGGGCGCCGAAACCGCCATCACCGGCTCGGGCGGCTCGATTCCCGTCGCCGGCGACTTCAAGCGCATTCTCGATATGGACGCCCTGCTGATCGGCTTTGCCGGAGGCGACGACCGCATCCACTCGCCCAACGAGAAGTACAACCTCTCGTCCTACCACAAGGGCATCCGCTCCTGGGCCCGTATCCTGGCAGCGTTCGCGACGGCGAAGGCGTAAGGACTTAGCCCTTCGAAAGGCCCCCTCACCCGGACCTGCGGTCCGACCTCTCCCCCAAAGGGAGAGGTGCGAGCAGGCTAGATCGCGCCACGCCCCCACCTCGCCCTTTGGGGGAGAGGTCGGATTGCTCAGCAATCCGGGTGAGGGGGTCTTTTCTGCACTTCGCGGGGCATGCAAGCACACCCCACACAGCAAAAAGCCCGCAAAAGCGGGCTTTTTATCTCATCAGTCGAACCCGGTCGAAACCGGGAAACGCCTCAGCCCTGGCGGGCCTTGTAGCGCTTGTCGACCTTGTTGATGATGTACACGCGGCCGCGACGGCGGACCAGCTTGTTGGCGCGATGGCGGCCCATCAAAGCCTTCAGAGAATTCCGGATCTTCATGGTCGAACCTCGGCACGAAATAAAAGGGGCGCCCGTGCGCCCTTGGATTGGCGCCGTAAATAAGGGGAAACGCCGGGCCTGTCAACGCTTCCGAACCGCTCATTTGCGGCCTTTTGCGCGGACTTCACGGTGTTTTCGGCTCAGGCGCCGGGTTGCAGCTCCAGTTCCTTCCAGCGGTGGCAGGCCACCAGCCCATGCCCGGTGTTTTCGAGCGGCGGCCGCTCTTCTGCACAGAGGCCGATGGCGAACCGGCAGCGGGTCCGGAAGGTACAGCCGGAGGGCGGATTGATCGGCGAGGGGATCTCCCCCTCCAGTCCGTCAATGGTCCGCTGCCGGGCTCGTATGGGGTCCGGAATCGGCACAGCGGTCAGCAGCGCCCGGGTATAGGGGTGCTTCGGCGCCTCGTACAGGTCATCGCCTTCCGCCAGTTCGACCATCCGGCCCAGATAAAGCACCAGGATGCGGTCCGAGACGTGCCGGACCACCGAGAGATTGTGCGAGATAAAGATCAGCGTCAGCCCGAACTCGTCCTTGAGATCGGCCAGCAGGTTGAGAATCTGCGCCTGGATGGAGACGTCCAGCGCCGAGACCGGCTCGTCGCAGACGATCAGCTTGGGGTCGGTGATCAGCGCCCGGGCAATGCCGATGCGTTGCGCCTGCCCGCCCGAGAACTCGTGCGGATAGCGGTTGATCATCTCGGGCAGCAGTCCGACGGCTTCCATGGTTTTGAGTACCTTGGCGCGCCGCGCCACAGCATCGAGCTCCGGCATCAAGGTCCGAAGCGGGTCGGCGATGATCTCGCCCACCGTCATGCGCGGATTGAGCGAGGCCAGCGGGTCCTGGAAGATGATCTGCAGGTCGCGCCGACGCTTGCGCATCTCCTCCTTGGGGAGGCTGGCAATGTCCTCGCCCATCCACAGAACACGGCCGCTGTCGGGCGTGAGGAGCTGCAGGATGCAGCGACCGAGGGTCGACTTGCCGCAGCCGCTCTCGCCCACGATCCCCAGGGTCTCGCCCTGCCGGATGGTGAACGAAATGTCTTGCAGCGCCGTCAGCGTCAGCGGCCGGGAGAAGAGCGCGGCGCCAATCGAGAAGGTCTTGCCGAGATTCTCGATGCGCAGGATGTCCGGGCGGTTGTCCATCATGCCACCTCCCGCCGTTGCAACGGACCATCGACCCAGCAGGCCTTTTCCCGTCCACCGCCGATCTCCGCCAATGGCGGCCGCTCCACAAAGCACTTCTCGAAGCGGAAGGCACAACGGGGGTGGAAGGCGCAGCCGCTCGGCAGATGCTCGAGGCTGGGTGGCAGTCCCTGGATCGGGTCGAGTCGCCGCGCCCGCTTCGCCACATGCGGCGTCGAATGCAGCAGCCCGAGCGTGTAGGGATGCCGCGGATCGTAGAACAGCTGGTCGGTGGTGCCCTTTTCGACGGCCCGGCCGCCATACATCACCATCATCCGGTCGGCCAGGCCCGCCACCACGCCGAGGTCGTGGGTGATCATCACCAGCGCCGTGCCGAAATCGTTGGTCAGCGATTTGAAGAGATCGAGCATCTGCGCCTGCACGGTGACATCGAGCGCCGTCGTCGGTTCATCGGCGATCAAAATCTTGGGCCGGCAGAGCAGCGCCATGGCGATCATCACCCGCTGCCGCATGCCGCCCGAGAGTTCGTGCGGATAGGCATTGGCGCGCTTGACCGGTTCAGGCATGCCGACCCGCTCCAGCATCGCGATGACTTCCGTCTGCGCCTTCCGCTCGTCCATCTGCTGATGCCGCACCAGCACTTCGGCCAGCTGCGTTTTGACCTTGAGGCTGGGGTTGAGCGAGGTCATCGGGTCCTGGAAGATCATAGCGATGTCCCGGCCGCGATACTGGTCGAGCGCATCGGGCGCCATGCCGATCAGATTGACGTCGCCCAGCATGGCGCGACCCGAGGCATGCCCGTTGCGCGCGAGCAGCCCCATGATGGCAAGAAACGCCTGGCTCTTCCCCGAACCGCTCTCCCCCACGACGGCAAGGGTCTCGCCCCGCGCCAGCGAGAAGCTAAGTTCGGACACTGCCCGCACCTCCGACTGGTGCAGCGCAAAGGTGACGTTCATGTCGTGGACGGAAAGCACTTTGTCCATTCAGCGATCCTTCGGATCGAGGGCGTCACGCAGACCATCGCCCAGATAGGAAAAACAGAGGAGCATGGCGACAAGGAAGATCGCCGGCGTGATCAGCATCCACGGCATGGCCTCGGCCACCGGCGCACCGAACGAGATCAGCGTGCCGAGCGACGTCTGCGGCTCCTGCACGCCCAGCCCCAGATAGGAGAGGAAGCTCTCGGTGATGATGATCTCCGGGATGGTCAGCGTCGCATAGATCACCACCGGCCCGGTGAGATTGGGCACGATATGTCGGAAGATGATGGCGAAGGGACCCGCCCCACCGGCCCGTGCCGCTTCGACGAACTCGCGTTGCTTGAGGCTCAGCGTCTGCCCCCGCACGATCCGCGCCATGGTGAGCCATTCCAGGCAGCCGATGCCCACGAACAGCAGCACCGGCGAGCGCCCGAAGATCACCACCAGGATGATGACGAAGAGGATGTAGGGCAGCGCGTACATGATATCGACAAAGCGCATCATCACCGCGTCGAGCCGGCCGCCGAAATAGCCCGCGATGGCCCCATAGACGACGCCGATGATCACCGACACACCCGTCGCCACGCCCGCAACCAGCAGCGACATCTGCGTGCCTTGCAGCGTCCGGGCGAGCAGGTCGCGGCCGTTCTGGTCGGTGCCGAAATAGTGGCCCTTCTCGAAGTCTGGTGGCTTGCGGATGCTGCTCCAGTCGATCTTGTCGTATTCCCAGGGCAGGAAGAACGGCCCGATATAGGCGATGAGGATGATCGCGAGGAGGATGAAGATGGAGACCAGCGCCGCCTTGTTGGCGACCAGCCGCCGCAGCGCATCCTGCGTCAGCGAGCGTCCCTTGGGCGCCTCGAGCGCCACGGCGTAGTTGCTGAGGACGGCGTCCTTGCCTGTGATGCCAGCCATCAGCGGTACCTCACCTTGGGGTCTAGCCAGGCATAGAGCACGTCGACGATCAGGTTCAGCGCCAGGATGATGAAGACGTAGAGAATGGTCGTCCCCAGCACGAGGCCATGGTCGCGGTTGAGCGCGGCAGTGATGAAGTACTTGCCGATGCCGGGCAGCGCGAACACCTGCTCACCGGGTCGCTGGTGG
>JACDQI010000043.1 GCA_015657675.1 Devosia sp. | reverse complement strand
CCCGATAGAGCTCTACGACAACCCGGATAACATCTTTTGTTGCCGGCTTCATTGGCTCGCCGCGCATTGAATTTCCTCGAGGCGTCATCACCGCCGATCGATGGCATGATTTGTCAGTGTCGCTCAATGCCTTCGACGCGCAGGGCCTGAAGGTCCGTCGCCGCGGCAAGGGTGGCGGCGTCGGCCAGAAGGTCAGCATCGGCATCCGGCCAGAGCATTTTGCCGACGCTTCGCTGGGTGGCCCAACCCTCACTGCCAAGGCTCAGGTGGTGGAGCAACTGGGCGGCGTCTCCTTTGTGTATGCGGTCGGCAAGGACGACGAAACCAAGATCACCATCCAGCAAAAGGGCCACTCTTCTATCGCCAACGGCGCCGCCTTGACCGTCGGCATCGAGCCGGGTTCGTCCCTGGCGTTCGATGAGAGCGGTCTGCGGATCTAGGATTTCGCGTCGCGCAACGACATCCTTCTCCCATTGCGGGAGAAGGGAACGGGGCGCGTAGCGTCCGCCCTAAGCCAAGGGTCGCCCGACACTGGAGTAGCTGAACGCGGCAGCCTCGACCTCGTCGCGACGATAGACGTTGCGCAGATCGACAAGCACTGGTGAGGCCATCACGCTGCGCAGTCGCGCCAGGTCGAGCGAGCGGAAGGCATTCCATTCGGTGACGAGGACGAGGCAGTCGGTGCTGGTCGCCGCATCGTAGGCGTCACTGGCATAGTCGACGTCGTGGAGCAGCGTCCGCGCCTGATCCATACCCTGCGGGTCGTACGCTCGGATCTTCGCGCCTGCATCCTGCAGTGACTGGATGATGGCGAGGGCAGGGGACTCGCGCATGTCGTCGGTGTTCGGCTTGAAGGTCAGGCCGAGGATGGCGATGGTTTTGCCGCGCACGTCGCCACCGCAGGCGGCGATGATCTTGCGACCCATGGCGCGCTTGCGCGTGTCGTTCACCGCAACGGTGGTCTCGACCAGCCGCAGTGGGCTCTCATAGTCCTGCGCGGTTTTGACCAAAGCGACAGTGTCCTTTGGAAAGCAGGAGCCGCCATAGCCGGGACCGGCATTGAGGAATTTTGGCCCGATCCGGTTGTCGAGCCCGATACCACGCGCCACGTCCTGCACATTGGCACCGGTCTTTTCGCAGAGGTCGGCCATCTCGTTGATGAAGGTGATCTTCATCGCGAGGAAGGCGTTGCCCGCATACTTGATCAGCTCGGCGGTGCGGCGGCCGGTGAACATCAGTGGCGCCTGATTGAGGTAGAGCGGGCGATAGACCTCGGTCATCGGTGCGCGGGCGCGCTCATCCTCTAGGCCGATGACGATGCGATCGGGCCGCTTGAAGTCCTCGATAGCGGCCCCTTCGCGCAAAAACTCCGGATTGGAGACGACGGCAAAGTCGGCGTCGGGCCGTGTCTCGCGGATGATGCGTTCGACATCATCGCCGGTGCCGACCGGCACGGTCGATTTGGTGACGACCACGGTGAAGCCATCCAGCGCCGCTGCGATATCGCGGGCGGCGGCGTGAACATACGAAAGGTCCGCATGGCCATCGCCGCGCCGCGAGGGCGTGCCGACGGCGATGAAGACAACGTCCGCCCCGGCAACCGCCGGGGCAAGGTCGGTGGTGAAGCTCAGACGGCCAGCAGCTACAGTCTCGGCAACAAGCGTGTCGAGCCGGCTCGGTAGATCGGCATCTCGCCTAACTGGAGGCGAGCAATCTTGCCGGCGTCGAGATCGACGCAAGTGACCTGATGGCCGAAGTCGGCAAGACAGGCACCGCTGACGAGGCCGACATAACCCGAGCCGATCATGGTGATGTGCATGGTGTGCTCTCTTTGGGCGCCGTTACTGCTGGATTAAACCTGCGTGGCGAACAGCACCAGCCATTCGGGCATGATCTGCACGAGGCTGGCTTCGATCATGCGGTCGATCCCGGTTAGTGCCGCCAGCCCAACCACCACCAGCACGCCGCCGAAAACGATCCGGCCGATGCGGGCCGATTGCCGGGTCAGCGCTTTCGAGTTCTTGGCAAGGCGCGCCACCACGAAACCGGCAAGCAGCAACGAGGCGGCGGCGCCGAGTGCAAAGACGCCCATCGTCAGCATGGCGAGCGGCAGCGTGCCGGTGCCTGAGGCGAGCACCAGCGCAGCACCCAGCGTCGGCCCGACGCAAGGCCCCCAGAGCAGCGCCAGCACGGCGCCGAGGCCGAGCTGACCAAGTAGCCCGGTCGCCGGGAGACGGGTGGAGAGCTGATGGCCGAACTCGACCATAGGCGCTAGCGCCCGCTCACTAGCGTGCGACACCACCGGCAGAACCATCGCCAGGCCCAGCGCGATCATGATCCCGGCCGAGATGATCCGGAGGGCAAGATTGTCACCCAGTTCAGCGCCCGCCGAAGCGATGAGCCCGCCAACCAGTCCGAAAGTCAGCGCCAAACCAAGGGCCAGCGCAAACGGGCCCCACGGGTTGCGCGCCGCAGCTCCGGCCACCACGATGGGGGCCAGCGGCAGGACACAGGGATTGATGATCGTCAGCAAGCCGGCGATGAACGCCAGACCGATGCCCACCATCAGTTGACGGCGTTCAGGACGCCCACCACCGACTCGGTGCTGGTACCCCAAGACATCTTCGAGACTTCTGCGCCACCCTTGTAGGCGATCAGCGTCGAGCGCGGCACGCCGAGGGCTTTGACCACGTCCTTCTGCTTGTCGTAGTCGACCCGGAAGAAGCTGACGCCATCATAGGTCGTGTCGCCTTCGAGGCGTCCAAGGATCGTCTCTTGGGCGCGGCACTGCAGGCACCAGGACGCGTAAACGTGCACGACGACGGGCTTGCCGGAGGCGATCGCTTGCTGCACGGCAGCGCCGTCATAGGACTTGAACTCGAAGGCATTGGCGCCGGATACGGCCGACCCGGCGAGCATGGCGGTGGCCAGTGCGGCAGCGAGAAGCTTCTTATGGTATTCTCCTGGGGGGCGCTTGGCACGCTGGCCCTAGCTACGGCCTGTCGGAGCAAGAAGTTGCATGCATCAGCAGATCAGGCAATTCGCCGGCCGATCACCGGCGTTTCACTGTCTCGAGCGCAAAGGCCAGGCCCCAGAGCAAGAGCAGGCCGCTGCCCATCATCAGAGCATCGCCGACGACGTCGGGCTTCATATGCACCCGGACAGCCTGCAGAGCGAGGCTGAGCACAGTGCCGGTCGCAAAGATCGCCAGGCCATGCCGACCGAGAAGGCGGAGGGGCGCCGCGATAGAGCTGGCCGCGAAATGCCGAATCTGGGGCAGGTAGGCCAGGACATAAAAGAGCGCCAGCGCGTGGACGAGCCGGGGCAGTGCAAGGAAGGTCTTGTCGAACCAGGTGATATAAAAGGGCACCCCTGCATCGGACAGCCAGCGGAGGCCACCAATGAAGAACGCGGCCACCACCGGCACCTTCACCCAGACCAGTACGACCAGCACGATTGCGCTGCAGGTGGCAAAAAGTATGCGGTTGCGCGGCACAAAGCTTCGCCCCTGTTTCAGTGCGCTGCCGCAGAGCAGGCCGACAAGGAAGATCAGCTGCCAGGAGAGCGGGTTGAAGAACCAGCCACCCGAATTGGGATAGTTCGGGAAGTTCAGCCGGAACTGCCCGGCGACGATCCAGAGCAAGATCGACGCGCCAAGCGTCGGTAGCGGCCAGCGCAAAGCCAGCGGTAGCAGCAGCGGCGTGGCCACCAGCAGCACAGCGTAGAGCGGCAGGATGTTGAGATAGCCCAACTGATGCGTGAGTAGCGGAATGCCGATCATCGACTGCAGTGGATGCGCAAAGATCGGCGCCAGGTTGTTCTTGCCTAACAGTTCGTAGGCGCCGAAATACAGCGCCGCCGTGGCAAAGATCGCCAACGCCATCAGCGTGATCGAGAGGTGCACGAAGTAGAGCTGGCGCGCCCGCCCCCAGATGCGCGCGATAGCCGGCCAAAGCGGGGCGTTGATGAAGAGTTTGGTGTAGGCCAGACCCGCAGCCATGCCGGACATGAAGACGAACGCTTCTGCCGCGTCGGAAAAACCGAAATTGCGGCTGGTGAACTGCTCGTAGAAGTTGCCGGGCACGTGGTTGATGAAGATCATCACCAGGGCCAGACCGCGGAACATGTCGAGCCGTGCGTCGCGCCCGGCCGGAGCAACCGCCGTTTCTTCAGCGGAAGGCGCAAAGGATGCCCGAACCCGGTCGAGCAATGACACGCGGGCGAAAGCGTCAGACACGAACATAGCTCGTTCCGTCGATTGGGAATTGGGAACGCTCATCTCCCTCGGTCGCTGTCCAGCGCGCGAATATCTGTTCCTGCGTGGTGACGATCGCCGGGGTGTTGAGCTCCACCGGGGTGCGGAAGAGCAGCAGTTTGTTGGTGCTCCTGGAGGTCCATGAGATCAGGAGCGGCGCCACTAGCGCGGGGATTGCCACCGGCAACAGCCAGGGCAAGAGGCGCGGCGAGTAGGTCAGCGTGATGGCGACCACCATGCCGGCAAACAGCATGATCCACCAACTCGCGGCGAACGCATCGTCGACGCCGATCTCGCCTTCCGAACGCTTGGTCGCCGGCCAGCCGCCGTCCATGCCGAACAGCACCTGGAACACGGCGCGGCTCTGGAAGCAGAGCAGAAGCGGTGCGAGGAGCGTCGAGAGCACGATCTCGCCGAGCACCGAGAGCGTCGCCCGAAGCGTCCCGCCGGCGCCAGCATTCTGGCCAGTAAGCGCATTGCGGATGAGGATCAGGAGCTTCGGGAGCAGCAGGGTAGTACCCACGGCCACGGCAAGCATCCAGATGCCGGCTTCCGAGCCGCGCAGGCCGCGGTCGGGCAGCGCGGTGGCGAGGATGCTGGTGGCTACCAGCAGCAGCCATAGCGGCGACGCGAGATACGCCATGATGCCCTGCACGAAGATGAAGCGGCTCCAGAGCCGCAGTCCCGGTGCGAGAAGGATGCGGCGATGCTGCAGATTGCCTTGGCACCAGCGCCGGTCGCGCTTGGCATATTCGACCAAGTTCTCTGGCCCCTCTTCGAACGAGCCGCCGAGTTCTGGAGCGAGCTGGACCTTCCAGTCGCCCCGGGCGAGCAGTGCCGCTTCGACATAGTCATGGCTGAGGATATGGCCGCCCGACGGCGGCTTGCCTGAAAGCTCTGGAAGCCCGCAGCAGGCCGCGAAGGCCGGTACCCGCACGATGGCGTTGTGCCCCCAGTAAGGCCCCTCGTTGCCGGCCATGAGCTCCGAGCCGCGCGCAAAGTAGGGCGCCAGATAGGCAGACGAGAATTGCATGAGCCGGCCGAACAGTGACTTCGCATGGATCACCTGCGGCACGGTCTGTAGGAGGCCGAGCCGTTCGTCGGCATCCATGCGGCAAGCCATGTCGGCGATCGTGGCGCCATCCATCAGGCTGTCCGCATCGAGGATCAGCGCGTAGTCGTACGCGCCGCCTGAGCGCACCATGAAGTCCTGGATATTGCCGGCCTTCTTGCCGGTATTGCGTTCCCGACGTCGATAGAACAGTCGCGGCTCGCCGTTGAATTCGCGCAGCAGACGCTCGAACCAGACCGCTTCCGCCGCCGCCACCTCGAGCGAGGTGGAATCCGAAAGCACGGCGAAGTGGAAGCGATCAGCTATGCCCAATAGCGTCAGTGAGCGGTTCATCGCCGCGACGCGAGAGAAGGTGGCAACAGGATCCTCGTTGTGGACCGGGATCAGGATTGCGGTGAGCCCCTTCGGACGGCCGACAAGGCGTGCCGCGGGGAAC
The DNA here is from genome assembly GCA_015657675.1 of Devosia sp. Lineage (GTDB taxonomy): Bacteria > Pseudomonadota > Alphaproteobacteria > Rhizobiales > Devosiaceae > Devosia_A. The sequence continues at coordinate 4,100 of JACDQI010000043.1, read as the reverse complement.
GTTGTCATCACTCCCAGAAGGCCCGTAATGCCGCCCCAGACCAGCCAGAAGCTCGAGGCGAAAAACAGCGTCACGCGAACCCAGTCGAGCGCACTGGAGCCGTCTGCGGCAATAAAGCCCGCGAACATCCACGAGCCGGCAAGGCTGAGCGTCAGTGAGACGATCAGTGCCGACGTGCGCACGATGTAGGCGCGATGCATCTCAGGCGCTATGCCGCTCACGTACCGACCAAGGGTCAAAACCGCGGCAATGCGGCAGCGAAGGCGGCCCGCAATGCGGTGAAGATGGACACGCGTCGGCGTTCCAGCACCTGCCTTGGCATGGCCAGCGGCGCGTCTGGGAGCGAGTTCATGAACGGGAGTTGACCATCATGTTTCATGCCTGCGGTCTCCACTGATAGAGCCAGGTTTCCGTTACCCTTTTGCCGCCGCCCACGAGGTAGGCCTTGAGCTCGACCGGCGCCTCGCTCTCGATGATCACGTCCAGCACCAGGCGCCAGACGCCGTTCGCGTCGACGCGTGAGAGGATGCTGGAGACGACATTGCCGCCGGTGGCGCTGGCGACGACGTCGAACGACTGCTTTGGATCGCCGCGATCGAGGACGTCGCCCTTGAAATCAATGACGAATTTGCGCAGCGACGCTTCATTCTCGACGCCGGAGAAGCCGCCCTGGCCGCCGCGGGTTTCAGCCACGTAGCCGAGTTCGGCATCGTCACGCGGGTTCAGGTCGCCCCAGATCAGGCGATAGGAATACTCGCGCGACTCGCCCGCCTTGGGGGCTTCGGACGGAATCCAGAAGGCGACGACATTGTCCTCCGCCTCCAGCTTGGCCGGAATTTCGATAAGCCGGACAGACCCTTGGCCCCAGTCGCCAATCGGTTCGATGCGCGCCGAGGGGCGGCGCTCGTAGTGCGCGCCGGCATCCTGATAGGTCTCGAAGTCGCGGCCGCGCTGGTAGAGGCCGAAGGCGCGGGGGTTGTTTTCCCACATGTAGGAATTGCCCAGCGAGGGGGTGTTGCTGAGCGCGCGCCAGTACACCTCGCCATCGTCGCGCTGCAGGACAAGGCCATTGGAATCATGGACTTGCGGGCGATAGTCGTCATAGCCGGCGCGATTGACCTCGGCAAACAGGAACATCGAGGTGAGCGGCGCGATGCCCAGTTCCTGCACATCTTTGCGGAAAAACAGCCGCGCCGTCACATTGATGAACGTTTCCTGAACGTCGCCATGCGCCGGCGTGATCTCGAACCGATAGGCGCCAGTGACACTCGGGCTCTCCAGCGCCGCATAGGCGACGACGGGACCGCCTGGTGTGGGGCGCTCGAGGTAGAATTCGGAGAAGCGCGGAAACTCTTCCGGACCCTCGACCCAGGAGTTGATGGCAAGGCCGCGGGCGCTGAGCCCGTAGATGTTGTTGCGGCCCAGGGCGCGGAAATAGCTGGCGCCGAGGAAGGAGATCAGCTCGTCCGAGTTCTCGGGCTTGTTGAGCGGGTAGTTGATGCGGAACCCGGCAATGCCCGGGAACGGCACCTTGGCGGCCGCGGCGGCAAAGGCGGCGTCGTGCAGGACGAAGTCGTCGAGCCCGAATTCGAAGGAGTGTGCCGCGCCGTCGGTGACCTCGAACAGCTTGACCGGTTCCTGGAACAGCCAGCCCATCGGGAAGGCATGAACCTGGTATCCCGCGGCACTGTCGGCCCAGCGGGCGTGCGCAGTGTCGAACTGAACTTTCCGGTAGCCGTCATAGTCGAGTGTCGCGAAGACCTCGGGCAGTGCAAGCACTTCGGCAACGGCAGGTTCGGCGGCCTTGGCCTGCATGCGGGCGGTCAAGGTTTCGAAGCTGAAGGCCTCGCTCTGGGCGAAGGCGACACGGGTAAACTGGTGCTGGACAACAAGGCTGCGACGGCCGCGGCCTTGAGCAGGGTGCGGCGGTTCAGCAGGCGGGAATCGGTCTTGGACATGAACTCGTAGGTCACTGGAATACTCTGATATCCAACAGCAAATTCGAACGCCAATGTCCCGGTTTAGTTGTCGCATGGGTGCTATGCAGCGTCGGCATGGATCGGCCTCGCTCTCGCCGTAGTTCGAGATAGAGCCCTAGAGTAGAAGCGGGCCCATGAGCGACGCTGCCATCCTGACAAAGCCAAAAACTCTTGCGCTACCGACGACGCTGATCCTGATTCCGCTCGCCGCGGCAGTGCTTGGCCTGCTGGTGCGCTATGTCGGTTATGCCAGCGTGGTGCAGGACGCTTCGCTGGCCGATTTTGCCGACGGCCTCTGCCGCTGGGATTGCCAGTGGTACGTGCGCATTGCCGAGCAAGGCTACGATCCGTTCCCGGTGCCCAGCATGGTCAATGCCGGCAACTGGGCCTTCTTCCCGCTCTTTCCAATGCTGGTCGGCCTGCTGCGGCTGCTGACTGGCCTGCCAACCATGCTGGTGGCGACGGCAACCTCGATTGCCATCTCGGTGGGCGCGGCGCGCCTTGCCTGGCCGCTGCTGGGGCGCGACCTGCGGGCCTATGCGATCTTTTCGGCCTTCCTGCTGTGCGGGCCGTTTTCGATCTACTTTACCACCTTCTATACCGAGGTGCTCTTCCTCTTCCTGACGGTGAGCGTCTTTGCGGCGCTGCACCGGCAGAACTTCCTCCTCGCCGGGGTGCTCGCGGCGCTGCTCTCGGCGACCCGCATCGTCGGGGTGTTCATCTTTCTGGCGCTGCTGCTCGAGATGTGGCGCGCGCATCGCGCCGCCGGCGGGACTTTGCGGACCGCGCTGCCAGAGCTGTTCCGCCGCGCCGACTGGCTGCTGGCGCTGGCCGTCGCGCCGCTCGGGCTCTTTGCCTATATGGCCTACCTCCATTGGCTCATCGGCGATGCGCTTGCCTTCAGCCATGTCCAGCGCGCCTGGGGACGCCCGATGGGCAACCCGGCTGTGTTCGTCTGGAACGCTCTGACCAAATTCCCCGAGACAGGCTTGGTGCCGACCGTGCCGCAGCAGCTCGCGTTGGCGACGCTGACAGGCTACGCGCTGACCGCCATTCTCGTGCTCAAGAAGCGCTACGCCATGGCGGTCTTTTGCGTGGTCTGCCTGACGCTGCCGCTGTTTGCCGGCATGGCCTCGATGCTGCGCTTTGTGGCGGGCCTCGCGCCGCTGCCGTTGCTGCTCAGCGAAGTGCTGGCGCGCCATCGCTGGCTGACACTCGCGGCGCTGATCTGCTTGCCGATTGCCGGATACTTCGGCACCCGCGGCTGGCTTACCGGATACCTGACCCTTGTCTAAGTCCCTCCGCATCGGCGCCTATGTCCTGATTGCCCTCTTCGGCGCTTTCGAGCTCGGCGTGCTCTGGCTCGCGCTGCACCCAAACGTGCCGCCCGACTATCGCGCCTACTATATCGATTGGACCACGACCTGCATGAACCAGCCGGTGAGTGGGGAGACCGACCCGGTGGTCGTGTCTTTCCTGCCAGAGGGCCGCAAGCGCGCCAAGCTGATCAAGGCCTGCGGCTGGGAAGGCCCAACCGGCGACGGCACGCATGCTCTGGGAACGAGCGGACGGTTGCGGCTGGCACTGACGCAGATGTCGCCAGACCCGGTGCTGGCGCTGACCATGATCGCCATCGACAAGTCCGATGTGCCCAAGCAACGGGTACAGGTGACGGTCAATGGCGAAGTGCTCGACACGCTCGAGGTGGCCTCGGTCGCGTCGCAGGATTTTATCGTCAGGATTCCGGCGGCGCTGGCGTCGGACCACTACGAGGTGATGTTCGACTATCTCGACGCCCAGCCGATGGCACCCACCGACCCGCAGACCCGCTGGCGCTCGATCAAGCTGCTCGCCGCGGGGATTGTCGGTGCGTCAGACCCGAAGACGCCGGCAGTCGATCCGCCGGAAGAGGCAGTCACCCAGCCCGAGCCGTGATGAGAGATGGGTCCTCGCGTCAAGCGCGAGGATGACGGTGGTAGGGGAGGTTGGGGCACTGCAGCTGTTCCGCGCTCACCTGGCGCTCTATTCTTGCCCTACACGCCGTCCACCCACTGCTGTCACCCCCAGCGAAGCTGGGGTCCATTTCTCCACCGGCGCAGATGGAAAACTGGATCCCAGCTT
>JACDQI010000042.1 GCA_015657675.1 Devosia sp. | reverse complement strand
CTCCCCCGCAAGGGGGGAGGTGACACATCTGCCGGTGGCTGTGCATCTGAGCAATTGACACCGTGCATATACACACTATCTATCCTCCCATGCAGGACGACTTTACCCAGTGCATGGTGTCGAACAGCCGGCGGGCGGCGCGGGCGATTACGCGCCGGTATGACGCCTATGCACGCCCCTTCGGGATCACGTCGACGCAGTTCTCGCTGCTGGGCGGCATCGTCATGGCCGGTGAACGCACGGTCAGCGAACTGGCCGAAATCTGCGGGATCGAGCGCACGACCTTGACGCGCAATCTCGATCGACTGGAAAGCCTCGGGCTCGTTGCCTCGCAGGCCTCCGGTGGCGGCAATGGCCGCATCTGCGGGCTGACCGAGGAGGGCAGGGCCCTGCTCAGGAAGATGCTGCCCGTCTGGCGCAAGGCACAGGCCGAGATCCGGGAAAGTCTCGGGCCGGATGGCTTCGACACCACGATCTCGACCCTCAAGCGCCTCGCCGACGTCTAGGTTCTCACTCAACTCAGCTGGTCGCGTCGCGACCGTGTATATACACGCAAAAGGAGCCACTCATGACCCAGCAGACCGATCCGATCGTTGTTACCGGCATGGGCGCCGTCAGCCCGCTCGGGGTGGGGGTGGGCGTCAACTGGCAGCGGCTGCTGGCCGGACGAAGCGGCGTGGTGCGCAATACCCGCTTTGACGTGTCGGCCTACGGCGCGCAGATCGCCGGGCTGGTGCCGTCTCGGGCCGACGATTCCGAGGGGTTCGATCCGCTGGCGGCGGTGGACGGCAAGGACGTCAAGAAGATGGACCTCTTCATCCAGTACGGCATGGTCGCCGCGCAGGAGGCGATCGCGCAGGCCAACTGGTTCCCCACCAGCGACGCGGACAGGGAAGCCACCGCCACCATCATTGGTACCGGCGTCGGCGGTTCGCCGGTGATGGCGGAAGCCGCCAAGACTATTCTGGAACGCGGGCCGCGGCGGCTGTCGCCCTTCACCGTGCCCAGCTTTCTGCCCAACCTCGCGGCCGGATGGATCTCGATCCGCTATGGCTACAAGGGGCCGATCGGTGCGCCGGTCACCGCCTGTGCCGCCTCGGCCCAGGCTATCGGCGACGGCATGCGGCTGATCCTGACCGGCGAGGCCGAAGTGGCGATTGTCGGCGGCGCCGAAGGTTCGATCGATCCGATTTCGGTCGGGGGCTTCGGAGCGGCGCGGGCGCTGGCAACGGCCTTCAACGACGATCCGGCTGCTGCCTCGCGACCGTTCGACGCCAAGCGCGACGGTTTTGTATTGGCTGAAGGCGCGGCGGTGCTGGTGATCGAGAGGTTGAGCCACGCGCTGGCCCGCGGCGCCACGCCGCTCGCCATCCTCGCCGGTTACGGTACCTCTGCAGATGCCTATCATCTGACGTCCGGCGAACCCTCTGGTGCCGGTGCACAGGTGGCGATGCGGAACGCCCTCAAGATGGCCAACGTGTCGCCCGGCGAGATCGACTATATCAACGCCCACTCGACCTCGACGGCAGTGGGCGATGCGGCCGAGATTGCCGGCATTTCCGCGGTCTTTGCCAATCGCGGCAAGGACCTGGCGATTTCTTCGACCAAGTCGGCCACAGGCCATCTGATGGGTGCTGCGGGTGCGTTGGAGTCGGTGTTCGGCATCGAGACCATCCGTACCGGCATGGTGCCGGCGACGCTCAATCTCGAAATGCCCGATGTCGGCGAGCAGTTCGACCTCGTGCCCAAGGTCGCCAAGGCCAAGACCGTGCGGCACGTGCTGTCGAATTCGTTCGGCTTTGGTGGGGTCAACGCGTCGCTGGTGTTTTCGGCCTTTTTGCCGGCCTAGACGGTACCCCTACCTTGGGCGGCAGCGTCCTGACGAAGGTTTCGGCAGTGGTGATCCAGTCGCTCAGTAACTCGTCATCCTCGATGGCGTCGTAGTCGATCTGGATAAAGCCGGACATGGCCCGGCCGGTGAAGGTCATCGGACCGGCGCCGGGCCGGGTGATGGCGTCGGCATAGTTCTTCTTGCCGACCCGGACCAGCAGCGAGCCGTCCTTTAGTGGGCCGACCACCATGTTCCCATTGAGCATGAAGCAGACGCCGCCCATCATCCGCGTCTCGGTGAGGTCCGGGCGGAGGCCGAAGTGGCTGCGGATACGCCGGGCCAGGGCGTCGGAGGCTTCAGACATCAGGTTGCCTTGCCCGGTAGGTGGCATGCTGCGGCAGCGTGGCGGGCAGGGCGTCCCAGTCGCGATGGCTGCGGGCAAAGATCAGCTGGCTGGGGACGAACCAGTCCGCCGTCGCTGCGCCAAAGAGACCGGCCGGCAGGTTGACCAGCGTTTCAGCCCGGCTCGATTGGCCATAGAGCGGCGTGCCGCAGGTGGGGCAGAACCAGCGGGTCAGCATCGCGCCGGACTCGGCCGTGCTGGCGAAGGATGCCGTCGTGCCCTCGATGCGTACATCGCCGGCCCGCATGATGATGATGGCCGAGTGTCCGGTGCCGGTCGCCTTCTGGCAGTCCTCGCAGGCGCAGAGCAGCATCGAGCGCACGGTGCCTTTGGCGTGCACCGACACTCCGCCACAGGCGCAGCGGGCCACGAGGTCGATTTCCGGGCGAGGGGCGTTCTCCATCCGGCGAGCCTGCCATGCGGGCCGGGTGAGCCACAAGTCGCCGGGCACTTGCGGGCGACGCCATCTCTCCTTAAGCCGCTGCCCGAGGAGACGAGCATGGTGTTTCGACCGGAGCTGCCGATCCAGACCGAGCGGCTGGCGTTTGCGGGCCTTCACCCGCGGCGATGTCGACGCCGTCTTCGCCTATCGGCAGCGTGACGACGTCGCGGCCTATCTTTTCGACGAGCCGATGAGTCGGGAGACTTGCGCCGAGATCGTGCAGGTGCGGACGACGCAGGTCGGCTGGCAGGACGAGGGGGACCGGCTGGTGCTGGCCGTCGAACGCCGCGCGGATCACGCCATGCTCGGCGAGGTGTCGCTGATCCTCCGCAACCAGGTCGCCCGGCAGGGGGAGATCGGCTACATCCTCCACCCACAGTATCAGGGCGCCGGCTTTGCCACCGAGGCCGTGCGCGCCCTGATCGGGCAGGGGTTCGGCGAGGGCGGGTTGCATCGCATCTTTGCCCGCTGCACCGCCCGCAATAGCGCCTCCTACCGCTTGATGGAGCGGGTGGGCATGCGGCGCGAGGCGCATTTCCGCGAGCATGTGCTGGTCCGCGGTGTCTGGGATGACGAACTGATCTATGCGCTGCTCGAAGATGAATGGACCACACTGGCCAATAACCAACCGGCGTAGCCCGCCTATATTTCGCCGCCCCATTTTGTGCTAAAAGTATCGCTACTGATTTGCTGCGTTGATCGCCTGATCTAGGGTGATGCGGCTGTTGTTACGGTGATTTCGTATCGACCGTTGTTTTGATCTGACCGGCGCTTGCGTCAGGTTGTAACCCTCTGAGTTCTGAAGAGAATTTTCCGCGCCAGCCGGGAACCGCCGGGCTGGTAACGAGGTTATCGGCATGTGGGCGCATGCGGCGGAGAGGACATCGGGACATGAACAGCAAACGGGACTTACCTATCAGCACCAAGCGGCTGACGCTGCGCGCCTTCCGCAAGAGCGACCTGGACGCCATGATGGCCTATCACGCCCTGCCGGACGTGCAGCGCTATCTCGACTGGAAGGCGCGTGATCGCGCCGAGGTGCAGACGGCGCTCGATGCGATGATCAAGCAGAACCGGCTGACGCGGCCGGGCGACACGTTTCACCTCGCCGTGGTCAAGACGTCCGACGACAGCCTGATCGGCCAGATCTCGCTGCGCTGGACCGACGCGACGGCCGGGCAGGCGGAGCTGCGCTTCATCTTCAATCCGGCCGAGCGCAAGCAGGGTTTTGCCACCGAGGCGGTGAAGGCTGCGGTCGATCACGGCTTTGAGGCCTTCCATTTTCACCGCATCTTTGCCCGCTGCTCGGGCAAGAATGAACCGTCGGCCCGTCTGCTCAAAGGCATCGGCATGCGGCTCGAGGCGCATTATCGCGAACACGCGCTGTTCCAGGGCGAGTGGGACGAGGAACTGCACTTTGCCATTCTCGACCGCGAGTGGAAGCCCAGCGAAGTGGTCAGGGAATTCCCGCGCAAGTCGGGCACGCAGATCGCGCGACACCTCGTCGCCTGAGCCGCTTGAGACTTGCACTTTGCCGCCATCCCGGACTATCTGCGCCTGAAACGAGGCGCAGATGGCCGGCACTGACAAATCCCAGGACATCGTCTTCCGGCCCAGCCCGGCCGTCATTCTCTGCGAGCCGCAGCTCGGGGAGAATATCGGCACGGCGGCACGGGCCATGGCCAATTTCGGCCTCTGGGACCTGCGGATTGTCAATCCGCGCGATGGCTGGCCGAATGAGAAGGCCATCGCCGCCGCCTCGCGCGCCGACCATGTTATCGAGCGCGTGCGCGTCTTTCCCACTATCGGGGAAGCCATCGCCGACCTTTCGATGGTGCTGGCCACCACGGCCCGCCGCCGCGACCTGCAAAAGCCGGTCTATGGGCCGGAGGAGGGTGCCCAGCGCATCGTCTCACACATTGCCGGCGGGCAGCAGGCCGGCATCCTCTTTGGCCGCGAGAAGTGGGGGTTGCTCAACGAAGAAGTGGCGCTCGCCGATGCCATCGTCACTTTCCCGGTCGAGACCGCCTTTGCCTCGCTCAACATCGCCCAGGCGGTGCTGCTGATGGCCTATGAATGGCGCCAGCAGGTGGAAACCGGCGAGGTACTGCCCTTCACCGGCGGCATGGAAAATCCGGCGCCACGCGAAGAGCTTCTGGGACTTTTCTCACATCTTGAATCAACGCTCGATCGCACCGGTTTTTTCAAGACCGAGGACAAGCGACCCAACATGGTCGACAACCTCCGCGCCGTGTTTGCCCGCGCCCAGATGAGCAGCCAGGAAATCCGCACCCTGCGTGGGGTGATCTCTTCGATCGACCGGGCCCACGAGCGGCAGCGCCCGGACCGGAAGCCGCGCGAGCCGGACAACTCGCAGGACTAAGTCCTCCAGCAGCCTCATCCTGAGCCTGTCGAAGGACGAGGGTGTGCCGGCGGCGGTGCGCCCGACCAAAGCCCTACGCGCGCAGCGCTACGGGCGTCTTCGCCGGCAAGGTCCACCGGACCTTTGCATAGGCGGCTCATCACGGTTCGACAGGCTCACCAAGAGGTCTCAAATGGTCTTCGCGGGAGTGCCAGCTTCCCCCCATCCACCGCTGTCACCCCAGCGAAAGCTG
>JACDQI010000041.1 GCA_015657675.1 Devosia sp. | reverse complement strand
CGAGCGCGGCTGACCGTCGTCCCAGCGTCGTCAGTCGTAGCCGCCGGCGTCCGGACCCTCGTTCTCGTCGGCATTAAGCGCCTGCTGGCCGAAGGTTAGTTGCAGCAGCGTGCGAAAGCCGGTGCCGTCGGGGGTTTCGGCAAGCATGGGGCTGCCGGCACGGGCTTCGGCCCATTGGCGGATTTCTTCGCGCGATTTCAGGATTTTCGACATCTGACGCTCCGTGATGTTGCTTCTACCATACGTAGTGAGCCGGCAGGCGGTTCCCTAGACGATCACGAATATGAATCGGCGTTAACCAGTTCTTGGGCGCCAGCCTTTAGTCTGATCCCAGTTTAACTAGGGCGGTGGCATGAGCGGCGCGGGTTTTATCCTCGCGATCAACCTTTTCGTGGCTGGGCTTTTCGCCCTGGCCTTCGTGCTGGTGGGCGCCAATAGCCGCACGGACAAGGTGGCCTACTGGTTTGCTGCAGCCTATGGGTGCGTCATCGTCTATCTCGGCTGCGAGTTCATCCAGCCGACTCAGCCCTATCCCAAGCCGATCTACATGCTGGGGTTTGTCGCCTTCTACATGACGCTGGCGGCTGGGGTGGTCGGGGTGGCGCTACGGTTCCGGCGGCCGGTGCCCTGGGGCGGCATGGGTCTGCTGCTGGCGCTGGCGCTCGGCGCCAATTGGGTGGGCTATGACATGGGCCGCGATTCCGGCTTCCGGAACTTTGCCTACCAATTGCCCTATGCGACCTTGCAGGCGATGGCCGCATGGCAGGTGCTGCGGTCGGGCCGGCGGAAGACGTTCGATCTGGCGATCCTCGCCATCCTGGCGCTTGGATCGCTGCAGTTCTTTTCCAAGCCGTTCGTCGCTGCCTGGACCGGGGGCACCGGCGACAGCGCGCAGAGCTACATCGCCACCACCTATGCGCTCTATTCACAGAGCATGGGCGCAGTTCTGCAGGTCGCGATGGGGCTCCTCATGCTGACACTGCTCGCCCGCGACATGCTGGTGGAGATCACCATGCGCTCAGAGACCGATCCGCTTTCCGGGCTCTATAATAGGCGCGGTTTCGAGCAGCGGGTGGAGGCCGGGCTGGCGTCGATGCGCCGGGGCGGGTTGCCGGTGGCGCTGGTGGTCTGCGATCTCGACCACTTCAAGTCCGTCAACGACACCTACGGACACGAGATGGGCGACCGGGTGATCGCGACGTTTGCCGGCATCCTCAAGCGTATGGCGGCGGACCGGATGACCGTGGCGCGGGTTGGGGGCGAAGAGTTCTCGATCTTCATGCCCGGCTCGAACGCGGCGGGGGCGCGGCTGTTTGCCGAAGGCGTGCGTTCCGCCTTTTCGGCGACGCAGGTCGACGGGCTGCCGCAATGGAAGCGCTGCACAGCAAGCTTTGGCGTCGCCGAATGGACCAGCGAAGAAAGCGTCTCGGATCTGAGGCGACGCGCAGATGCGGCGCTTTATGCGGCCAAGCGCAATGGGCGGGACCGGGTGCGGCTCGCCGAGCCGGCGCTGGACGCCATGCCGCAGCATCCCTATCCGAACATCGCCACCGGCGCCTAGACAAACAGAAGGCCGGATCCAGGGGATCCGGCCCGAGTTGTTTGGGGGTCGTCGGGGCGTTACGGCCTGGTGCATGGGGGCGGAGAGCGGGGCACACTCTCCTGTGGCCGATCGCCTCTTAGTTGAGATCCTTGCGGTCAACGAACTCGAAGTCCTCGTCCACCACACGCAAAGCCAGCTGCTGACGATCGAGTTCGGCGAGCCATGCCGTCCACGACACCGGGCTCATGCCATCGTCGAGCGTCGGGGCAGCAGGCGCTGCATTGCGTTTGCGGTCGAAGTTGAGGGCCAGACGGGCACGGACCGTGCCGTTGCGATCCGGCACGCGCCGGATGGCGGGCAGGCCAGAGCGGCCGGCAACCCATTTCTGGATGTCCTTGTGGCGGGTCAAAGTGAGCGTGGTGGTCGGCTTGGTCGTCATTTTGACTTCTCCTCAGAGTGCAAAATGCGGGAGCGGTGAGTCGGTTCCGACTCACCGTGTAAAAAGTCTACGCACCTTTGTGGCGAGAATTGAGCATTACTTGTCCAATTCTGTCGCCAGCCGATAGGTCAGTAGTTCTTCCGTATTCAGATAGTAGAGCCGGTCCGGCGGCGTCTCGAGCGCGTGTAGCCAGAGGGCTGGATCGACACCGCTGTCGGTCAGATAGCGGGTGATGCTGGCGGTGGTCTTTTGCGTGTCGGACATGGCCGCACCGGCGGCACGCAGGCTCGCCGGCAGGGTGGCGTTGCTCACGGTGGCATAAATCTGGTGCACGCCGATGGCCGCGGCCTCGGCCGCGTGGCGGGCGGTACCTCCGGCAAAGACGAGCGGACAGGACGAGGCGCAGAGCGCACCGGCCGCCACCGAAGTCTCGATGCCGGCAGCGCGGATGGCGCGGCCGATTTCGAGCGCGTCGTTGACCGAGCCGCCCGGCGAGTCGAGCGCTACGCGCTTGACGTATTCGCGGACGCTCTCGAACTCAGCGATAAAGCGGGCAGCCGAACCGACATCGATGGTGCCGGTGACTTCCAGGGTGCCGCCCGAACCGAGCCGCACGCTCAGCGGCTGGCGCAGGCTTTCCGGGTCAGAGGTGACGGCGGGGCCTGGCGCGGCCTGCGGCGCGTCTGGATCAAAGGCCGGCAGGATCGGCATCTGCGGCATGTCCGAGGTCGAGTCCGCCAGGCTCAGGTCAGCTTCGGCGCGCTCGCGGAAATCGATGTAGAGCACCGCCGCGCAGCCGGCGAGCATGATGTAGAAGGCCGTCCGGATGATGACGCCGTCATCGAGATCGGCGAGCCAGCCAAGCAGCCCGCGCCGCGGTTTTGTGGCGGGAGCGTCGGTCACGAACGGCCCGGCGTGTCGGTGCGCTTCCCGCGACCGAGTTCGATCGGGGTTACGGTCGCATCCGGTCCATCCTTGGCGGGTTCGGGCGGCGGGGCCGTCGCGGCCTCTGCCACTGCAATGTCGGCGGCCTCCGGACCGGGCTCACGGGTCATCTGGCGGTAGAGCGACATGGCGCGCAGCATCTCGGCGGCGGTCATGGTATCGGCCTCGGTGGCGCTCTGGCTTTCCTTGCGCATGGCGTCGTTGACGATCATCAGCACGAGCACCAGCACCACCGGCAATAGATCGATGGAAATGGCGCCAGCCCAGCTGGGGATGAAATCGCTCCAGTAGCGCAGCACGGCTTCGGCCGAGGACAGCGGCACGAAGCGGCGCGGCTCGACCTTGGCTTCGGCGAGGATTTCGTCGGCGGCCTGGCTGAGCGCCGCGGACTGGGCGGCCACCGAGTTGCGGACATTTTCCATCACCGCGTCTTGGCGGCTGACCAGTGCGGCATTGCCACCATCAGCCACCGGCGCGATGAAGCCAAGCGACAGATCCTGAGCGGCGCGCTTGACCGAGGGTGCGACGCCGGTCTCCTGCAGGCCGAGATCACGGCGTTGAGCCCCACCACTTCGGCAGCAAAGGCGTCGGCGCGCGGCTCGATGGTGCCAGCGGTGGAGACCAGTTCGCGCATCTTGGCCAGATGGTCCGAGCCCTGCTGGAACAGCGTCTCGACTTCGCTGCGGCTGCCGGTGATGGTGGCGCTCAGCTCATTCATCTGGGCGCTCATCTGAGTGAGGAGCTGCACCACGGAGCCGGAACCGGTGGTGCCAGTCAGCGCGCCGGAGTTGCGTTCGTCATCGGCGAGGCGTGCAAAGCGCTCCTGCGCACGCTGTACGTCGGGCAGCAGCGACTGGGCCGAAATGGCATTGGAGTTGGCCTGGTCGAGATCATCGACATAGCCCTGCAGGGTGACCGCCAGATGCTGTTCGAGTGCCGCCGAGCCGGCAAGGGCGGCGGCGTTGAGCCAGCTCGACATGGCAATGATCATCAGGCAGCCGATGCCCATGGTGGCAAAGAGCGCCGCCCGTTGCACGCCCGAGACCACCAGTGGGACGAAGCGGAGCATGAAGCTCCAGAAGGCGTAGATCGCCACTGAAACCGCTGCCGAATAGATGATGGCGGCAAAGAACACGAAGGTCGCCGACCCATCGAGGATGCCCCGCACGCCCAGATAGGTATAGACGCCCGACGCCAGCGCCAGCACGGCGAGGGCAAAGCGCGTCATGGTTTCGATGCCCTTGACCGTTTCGGCCAGTCGCACGGCATTGGTCTTGAGCAGCATGTGGTCCGTTCCCCGAGGTTAAGGGGAAGTTAACACAGCGATGGCGGCGAGATGGTGGCGGAGCGGGGCGAGGGTTAATGCGGGACGGGCGGCAGCGATTTCAGCGCGGGGCCCGATCTCGCTCCGTCGCGCTCAGGATGGACCCGCCAGCTTCTTGAGATACGCCAGTTCGTCCTCGGAGAGCGGCACGCCAAGGGCCATCGCCTCGCGCCGGTTGGCGTAACGGCGGTCACCGGGAAGCCGGTCCTGTCCTGCGGCATGCAGTTCGCTCACCAGAACTTCGATGCGCGCGGCGAAGTCGCCTTTGGCGCCCATGTTGGGATCGATGACGATGATCGTCTGCGCGCTATGCGGCGTGGCTGCCCCGGGGTGCTGGCTGAAATCGACCTCAAAGGAGAAGTTGCCGCCGGCCAGTGCGGCCGCCATGATCTCCATCATCATGGCGATGGATGATCCCTTGTAGCCACCGAAAGGCAAGAGCGCCCCACCATTCAGCACCGCTTTGGGATCCGTCGTCGGCGCCCCGTCGCGATCCACGCCGTAGCCGGGTGGCAGGTCATGGCCCTCGCGCGCCGCGATCTGTACGTCGCCATTGGCGATCGCGCTCGAGGCCTGATCGAAGACCAACGGATCGCCGGCAAGGCGCGGCGCCGCAAAGCCGAGCGGATTGGTGCCATAGAGTTTGCGGTTGCCGCCATGCGGCACGACGCTGGCCATCGAGTTCACCATCTCGATGGCGACAAGGCCATCGCGTGCGAACGGCTCCACATCGGGCCAGAGCGCGCTGAAGTGATGTGAGTTGCGGATGGCGAGGAGGGCGATGCCATTGGTCCGCGCCTTGGCGATCAGCTGGTTTCGCGCTGCGGCGAGGGCAGGGAGGGCAAAGCCGTTCCGGCCGTCGACCCGGATGAAGCCGGGGGCGACGTCCTCGACGATCGGCTCGACCTTGCCGTCGACCCAGCCGCTGGCAAGGGAACCGAGATAGCCCGCTACGCGAAACACCCCATGACTTCTGGCGCCGTCGCGTTCGGCGGCCGCCATGTTCTGCGCAAGGATGTCGGCAACAGCGGCTCTGCAACCACCGTTGCGGAAGATAGCCGCCAACAGGGCAACCAGGTCGTCAAAGGGCAGGCGAACGGTCACGCGGCTTCTCCCTGGAATTGGACGCGGTGGGCGGCCATTCTGTGCAGCCGTTCACACCTTGGTCCACTGGCTTGTCAATTTGCATACAGTCTGTGTACTGTCTGGAACGAGTGCCGGCAATCCAGCCGGGACACTCAAAGAATCTGGGGAGTGAACGAATGAAATGGATGCCACTGGCTGCCACGGCAGCCCTGCTGACCATGCTCACCGTGCCGCAGGCTTTCGCCGACAAGCTCGATGATATCATTGCTTCGGGTGTGCTCCGTTGCGCCGTCGTGCTCGATTTCCCGCCGATGGGATCGCGCGACGCCAACAACAATCCGGTCGGCTTTGACGTCGACACGTGCACCGACCTGGCCGCCGCACTGGGCGTGACGCCCGAATTTGTCGAGACACCGTTCCCGGATCGTATCCCGGCACTGGTCTCGGGTCGTGCCGATGTCGGCGTGGCCTCCACGTCCGACACGCTGGAGCGCGCCAAGACCATTGGCTTTTCTATCCCCTATTTCGCCTTCACCAACGTCGTGCTGACCCGCACCGATGCAGGTATTGCGGACTATGAAGGCCTCAAGGGCAAGAAGCTCGGATCGGTTGCCGGTACGTTTGAAGCCATTCTGCTCGAAGACGACATGAAGACCTGGGGCTCGACCTCGACCTTCCAGGGCTACCAGTCCCAGGCCGACGTGTTCCAGGCCCTGAGCCAGGGCCAGATCGATGCAACCGTGGTGACCTCGACGGTGGCCTTTGCCACCATCGCCTCGGGCAACTTCAACAATCTGGCAATCGCCGGCGATGCGCCCTATCCGATCGACTATGTGTCGCTGATCGGCCTGCGCACCGAGTACGGCCTGCTCAACTACCTCAATCTGTTCGTCAACCAGCAGATCCGCAGCGGCCGTTATCAGGAGCTCTACAACAAGCATGTCGGCGAAGGTGATGCGCCCGATCTGCTGATCCCGGGCGCCTACTACTAAGCTTTTGAGGGGGGCGCCTGGCGCGCCCCCTTCGTCCCAGACGGGACGGATCGAGCCTTTGAGCGGGGGAGGGCTGCGCGTGTTCAACTACACTTTCCATTGGCGACCAGCGCTTCAGGCCCTGCCGCAGATGCTGCAGGGCACCCTGGTCACGCTGCAGCTGGCCATCCTTTCCATGATCATCGGGGTCGCATTCGGCGTCGTGCTGGCGCTGATGCGCCAGTCCAAGAATCCGCTCATCCATTTCCCGGCCACCGTGTGGGTGGAAGTGGCGCGCAACACACCGGCGCTGCTGCAGATCTACATGGCCTATTTCGGCCTCGGCCAGCTGGGCATCCGGCTCGACAGTTTCGTGGCCCTCTTGATCGGCATCACCTTCAACAATGCCGGCTATCTGGCCGAGACCTTTCGCGGCGGCCTGCGCGCCATCCCGCAGACGCAGACGCGCGCTGCCCGATCGCTGGGCTTTGGCGCCTACCAGGCGTTCACGCTGATCGTTCTGCCGCAGCTGTTCCGCGTGGTCTTCCATCCCATGACCAACCAGATGGTCTGGGCCATCCTGATGACCTCATTGGGCGTCGTGGTGGGCCTGAACACCGACCTGACGGGCGTGGTGCAGGACCTCAATGTGCGTACCTTCCGCACCTTCGAATACTTTGCCATCGCCGCGGTGCTCTACTATCTCATCGCCAAATTCGTCACCCTCGGGGCGCGGCTCTTGGCCTGGCGCCTGTTCCGGTATTGAGGGCCAGCGATGTTCCAGACCGCATTCAGTCTCAACGACCTCTGGTTCATGGCGCAAGGCGCCGGCTGGACCCTGCTGATCACAGCCATCGCCATGGTCGGCGGCACCGTGCTGGGGTTGGTGTTCGGCGTCACCCGCGCAGTATTGCCGGGCTGGACCACGCTGCCGCTGGGATTTTTCCTTGATATCTTCCGCTCGGTGCCGCTGCTGATCCAGCTGATCCTCGCCAACTCTTTCATCCCCATTCTCGGGTTCCGCGCCTCGCCCTTTGCCGTCAGCTGCATCGTGCTGGCGCTCTACACGTCGTCCTATTGCTCGGAAATCGTCCGTGGCGGGGTGCAGGCCGTCCCGCAGACGACGCGCCGCGCGGCGCGGTCGCTGGGCATGACCTGGTGGCAGGACATGACCGAGATCGTCTATCCGATGGCGCTCCGCGTCATGCTGCCCAGCTGGATCGGGCTGACGCTCGGGGTGATGAAGGACACGGCGCTGGTGGGCTGGATCGGCGTCATCGAACTGCTCAAGAGCTCACAGATTCTGATCACCCGCATGCAGAACGAACCGCTGTTCATCCTGATCATCGCCGGCGTGATCTATTTCCTGATCAGCTTCCCAATCTCGCGCCTTGGCGCGCGCCTCGAAAGCAGGTTCCGCGAGAATGATTGAGATCGAAAACGTCAAGAAGTCGTTCGGCAGCCTCACTGTTCTTGATGGGGTGAGTCTCAGCGTCAACACTGGCGAAGTGGTGTCGATCATCGGCGGCTCGGGCTCAGGCAAGTCGACGCTGCTGATGTGCATCAACGGCCTCGAAGCGATCCAGGGTGGTCGCATCCTGGTGGATGGCGTTGAGGTCCATGCGGCGGGTACCGACCTGAACAAGCTGCGCCAGAAGATTGGCATCGTCTTCCAGCAGTGGAACGCCTTCCCGCATCTGACGGTGCTGGAGAACGTCACTCTCGCGCCGCGCAAGGTGCTCAAGATGTCGCGCGCCGAGGCCGACGCCATTGCCGTGCGCCAGCTTGAGCATGTGGGGCTTGGGGACAAGCTGAAGGCCTTCCCGGGCAAGCTCTCGGGTGGTCAGCAACAGCGCATGGCTATCGCTCGCGCCCTCGCCATGAGCCCGAAATATATGCTGTTCGACGAGGTCACCTCGGCGCTCGACCCGCAACTGGTGGGTGAGGTGCTCGACACTATGCGGCTCCTCGCCAAGGAGGGCATGACGATGATCGTGGTCACCCACGAGATGGGCTTTGCCCGCGAAGTGTCGGACCGGGTCGCCTTCTTCAAGTCGGGCAAGATCCACGAGATCGGCAGCCCGCAGCAGATCTTTGAATCCCCCCAGACGCCCGAGACCCGGGCCTTCCTCAACTCGGTCCTCTAGATGCGTTCGTCCAAGCTCGTGCACATTGTTTCGGCCCATGCGGAGGGAGAGGTCGGCGACGTCATCGTCGGCGGTGTCGCGCCGCCGCCCGGCGATACGGTATGGGAACAGCGCAACTTCATCGCCAGCGACGAAACCCTCCGAAACTTCGTGCTCAACGAGCCGCGCGGCGGGGTTTTCCGCCATGTGAGCCTCCTGGTCCCGCCGAAGAATCCCAAGGCGCAGATGGGCTGGATCGTCATGGAGCCGCAGGACACTCCGCCGATGTCGGGGTCCAACTCGATGTGCGTGTCCACGGTCCTGCTCGATACCGGCATCCTGCCGATGACCGAGCCGATCACCCGGCTGGTGCTTGAGGCGCCGGGCGGACTGATCGAGGTCACCGCAGAATGCCGCGATGGCAAGGCCGAGCGTATCCACGTCACCAATCATCCCTCCTTTGTCGACAAGCTCGACGCCATCATCGAGGTCGAGGGGATTGGCTCGCTGCGCGTCGACACGGCGTATGGCGGCGACAGTTTCGTTTTCGTCTCGGCGGCGCGGCTCGGGTTCTCGCTGGCGCCGGACGAGGCGCGGGATCTCGCCACCACCGGCATGAAGATCACTCGGGCGGCCAACGAGCAACTCGGCTTCGTGCACCCCGAAAATGCCGGCTGGGACCACATTTCCTTTTGCCAGATCACCGCGCCGGTCGAGCGCAATGCCGACGGCGTGCTGACGGCCGCCAACGCCGTCGCCATCCGCCCGGGCAAGATCGATCGGTCGCCCTGCGGCACCGGGTGTTCGGCACGCATGGCGGTGCTGCACGCCCGTGGCGAGATGCAGGTGGGCGAGCGCTTCATTGGCCGCTCCATCATCGGCTCGGAATTCCATTGCCGCATCGAACGCGAGACCACCATCGGTGGTCGCCCCGCCATCGTGCCGATCATCTCCGGTCGCGCCTGGATCACCGGCACCCGGCAGGAAATGCTGGACCCCGCCGATCCCTGGCCCGCCGGCTACCGACTTTCCGACACCTGGCCCCTCGAAGGACGCTTCTGATGAAGATCACCGCAATCAAATACTGGCAGGTCGGCCTGCCGCTGCGCGAGGGCCGCTACAAGTGGTCGGGTGGCAACTTCATCGACGTCTTCGACGCGACAATCGTGGCGGTCGAGACGGACGAGGGGATCACCGGCTATGCCGAATGCTGCCCGCTCGGGTCGGCCTATCTGCCGGCCTATGCCAAGGGCGTGCGCTCGGGTCTTGAGGAGATCGCGCCCAAGCTGATCGGCATGGATCCGACTGCGCTCGGTCCGCTCAACCGGCGGATGGACGCCGTATTGCGCGGCCACCCCTATGTGAAGGCGCCAATCGACATTGCCTGCTGGGATATCCTGGGCAAAGTCACGGGCCTGCCACTGCATACGCTGCTCGGTGGCGCCGAGCAGGACGAGATCAAGCTCTATCGCGCGATCAGCCAGGAAGACGCCAGCGTCATGGCCGAAAAGATCGCTGGCTATCGCGCCGAGGGCTACACCAAGTTTCAGCTCAAGGTCGGCGGCGACGCCAATGACGACATCGCCCGCATCCGGGCCTGCCGCGCCATCCTGCAGCCCACGGATATCCTGGTCTGCGATGCCAATACTGGCTGGACCATGGCCGACGCGGCGCGCGTGGTGAATGCGGTCAAGGACCTCGATGTCTATATCGAGCAGCCCTGCATGAGCTACGACGAGAGCGTTTCCATCCGCCGCCGCACCGCGCTGCCGTTCATTCTCGATGAGAACATCGATGGGGTCGGCATGCTGCTCAAGGGCCTCGCAGAAGACGCGTTCGACGTCATCAATCTCAAGATCTCCAAGGTCGGTGGCCTCACCAAGGCCAAGCAGATCCGCGACCTCTGTGTGGCCCATCGCATCCCGATGACCATCGAGGACACCTGGGGCGGCGACATCGTGACGGCAACCATCGCGCATCTGGCGCGCTCGACGCCCGAAGAGCTCTGCTTCTCGGCCACCGACTTCAACTCCTACGGCACCGTCGACATCGCCGACGGGGCGCCCAAGCGCGTCAATGGCCGAATGACCACCACCAATGCGCCGGGCCTCGGCATCACGCCGAAGTGGGACGTGCTCGGCACCGTCACCGTCGCCGCCTAAGCCAGATACGGGGTCACCCCCCGGGACAAGGATCAGACATGCAAAAGAGCGATTTCCGCGGTGTGCTTCCCGCGATCACCACCAAGATGACCCCGGACCAGGAGATCGATCTCGACGGCGTCCGGGCCGACGTGACGTTCCAGATCGATGCCGGCGTCGACGGCATCATCGTCTGCGGCTCGCTGGGCGAGGCGTCGAGCCTGACGCGGCACGAAAAGCTCGCCGTTGCCGGCGCTGCCCTCGAAGCCGCCGCCGGTCGGAAGCCGGTGCTGCTGACCATTGCGGAGGACTCGACCCGTGCCGGCGCCTCGCTGGCCGCGGAGGGCGAGGCGATGGGCATCGCTGGTCTGATGGTGCTGCCAGCCATGCGCTATCTGGCCGACGATCGCGAAGTGGTCGCCCACTACCGCGCCATCGCGGCTGCCTCGAAGCTGCCGATCATCATCTACAACAACCCCATCGCCTACGGCATCAACATCACCGCCGAGATGCTCAAGGAGATGGCCGACGAGCCCAAGTTCGTCGCCATCAAGGAGTCCACCGGCGACACGCGGCGGATCAACGAGACCATCGCAGCGCTGGGTGATCGCTACCAGTTGCTGACAGGCGTGGACGATCTGGCGCTCGAAAGTCTGATCCTGGGATGCCATGGCTGGATCGCTGGTCTCGTCGTCGCTTTCCCGCGCGAGACGGTGGCGATCTACAAGCTCGCGATGGCCGGCCGGATCGCCGAGGCGCTGGAGATCTATCGCTGGTTCCTGCCGCTCCTGCACATGGATATCGGCCCCAAGTTTGTCCAGAATATCAAGCTGGTGGAACATATTGTGCGCGGCACCTCGCCGGTGACGCGGGCGCCGCGCCTGGCTCTGGTGGGCGCAGAAGCAGCGCATGTGCGCGCGGTCACCGAAACCGGCTTGAAGAACCGGCCCGACCTTGCGAAGTACGGCTTCTGAACAGGCGGGCCGAGGTGTCCGTGAGACGAGAGGAGCCATTCGTGGCTGGCAAACGGACAGCGCCGATCCTGGCAGACAACGCCCCCGAGTTGGCGGTCGGCATCGTCCGGGCACGCGGTTCAGGCGCCCAGACCGTCTATGAGAACCTGCGGCAGTCCATCCTGGACATGACGCTGCAGCCGGGTAGTCCGCTCGACGAAATGAGCCTGTCGGAGCGCTACGAGATGTCGCGCACTCCGATCCGGGAGGCGCTGGTGCGCCTCTCGGCCGAGGGGCTGGTAACGACCCTCCCGAACCGGAACACCATCGTTTCGGCCATCGATTTCGTGCAGCTGCCGACCTATTTCGAAGCGCTGACGCTGATGTACCGCGTCACCACCCGCAGTGCCGCCGTGCATCGGCAGAAGCACCAGCTCTCCGTCATCCGCAGCCGCCATCTGGCCTACGCTGCTGCCGTCGAAAACCGCGATGCGCTGGGCATGATCCAGAGCAACCGGGACTTCCACGTCGCCATCGCCGAGGCCGGCGGCAATCCCTACTACACTGGCTTTTTCACCCGGCTCCTGGACGAAGGTCGACGCATCCTGCGGCTCTACTACCAGAGCTTTGACGACAAGCTGCCCCGGCAATATGTGGACGAGCACGAACAGATGGTGCTCGCCATCGAGGCTGGTGACGCCGTTCTCGCCGACCGCCTCAGCGCCGAGCACGCCAGCCAGATCGTCCGGCAAATCCAGACCTACATCGCCCGCGATACGTCCACGAGCATCACCCTGATCTAGCGTGGCGCATGGGTCACGCGGACGGCAACAGGCCGTCGAGAGCATGTTCCTCGATTCCATCCGCGATGCGGACAAGGCGTGTTCGCCGGTCGTCGCTCGGCCATGTGTCTCGCGACGAGGAGCAATTCTTTATCTCGCGGAAGGGAAGGCACGCTCAAGTCGTCATGTAATGACATGACATGTGCTGGCCTTAGTCCTTTGATTTCGGGCAGTTCCGGTTGGCAATGCGAGACGCACGACCTGTGGATAGAGATGAATATACCTTGCAAAAGGCTATTATCAGTAAAGTGACATCGTGATCATCAACCCGATTGCCGGTCGGAGAGCTGCTCGTTATCGCTGAGCTCAAGCCATAACGCGCTGATTAGAAACAGCTTTTTTAACGTGATCGAGATCCATGCATGACTTCCGGTTTAACCATTGATTCAGACTTCCGCTTCCACCTGAACATAAATGAAATATGACTTTTCTTGCCTGTGTACGGACAAGAGTAACCATAGAATGCGTCGGGTGCGTGTTGCGTTCGTAGATGATCATCCAATCCTGCTGGAGGGGATGATTTCGCTGTTCAACAGGTCCGGGCGTTTCGAGGTCGTTGCCAGTGGCGACAAGGCCGACGCTGCCAGGCAAATTGCCGAGAGCCATCAGCCCGAGCTCATGATCATGGATCTGAGCATGCCGGGTGATGTATTCGGTTGTATTGCTGAGATCGTCCAACGGCACTCAGATATAAAGATCATCGTGTTTACGGCGTTTGCGAGTGTTGACTCGGCGCTGCGCGCGCTGGATGCCGGCGCGTCTGGTTTCGTCCTCAAGGGCAGTGTTGCCTCGGAGTTGTTCGGCGCAGTCGAAGCGGTCATGAACGGCGACCTCTACATCACCCACGACTATGCCAATCAGGTGCTCGCCGGGCTGCGCAACAAGGCCAAGCGGGACCGGCAGGCGCAGGCCATGCGGCTCAGCGTGCGCGAAAAGCAGATTGTGGGGCACCTGCTGCAGGCGCGCACCAACAGGGAAATCGCCGAAACGCTCAGCCTCAGCGAAAAGACCGTCAAGCACTACATGACGACGCTGATGAGCAAGCTGCATGCCCGCAACCGCGTGGAAGTCGTGTTGGCGGCGCAGAAGGCCGGACAACTCGACTAGCCGTTCAGGCCCTTGTTGACCTCGATGGGGATCGAGGCCGAGACGGTAACGCCTTCGCCCGGCGCGGATGAAACGGTCAGGGTGCCCCGTAACGCTTCGACTCTATTGCGCATGGCATGCAGCCCCAACCTGCTGCTCGGGTCCTCGCGGGTGGTGCCATCCAGTCCGGGACCGTCATCGCGTACCAGCAATCTGATGGTGGTGTCGGTGGCGTGCGCAGAGACATAGGTGGCAGCGCCGCGCGCATGCCGGAAGGCATTGCTCAGGCTTTCCTGCACCACGCGGTAAAGACAGGTGCGGACTGCCAGCGGCAAGGCCTCGGGCAGGTCACCGAGATCGATCTGGACCACGACACCTGTCATCTGCTCATGCCGCGACACCGCCAGCCTCAGGCTTTCGGCCAGCGACATGGATTCGATTTCCGGCAGAACCAGACCGGCCGAGATGGTGCGCAGCTCACTGATGGCGCGCTTGCCGATGCTGATCGGCGCCTGGACGCCGGCGGCCTCGGGCGGATCTTCTGGCAGGATCAGCTGCAACAGGCTGAGCAGTTGCACGGGTCCATCATGGATATCGGCGCCAATCCGGGCCAGCAGTTCCTCATTGGCCCGGCTGGCGTCGAGGCGTGCCTGATCAGCCTCGAGCAGCAGCCGCCGGTTGCTGGCCGCCAGGTCTTCAGCAGCGCGGACCTGCGCTTCTAGCGCGGCCGCTTGCGTGGCAATGGTGCGGCTGCCCCCATGCACGATCAGCCAAAGAACCGCCAGAATGGCCAGCGTCGTGCCGCCCATGATCGCCCAGGTGGACTTCTGCGTGGCGAGGATCTCGCCCTGCAATGTCTCGGCATTCTGGTAGACTTCGCCGACTGCCACCACCTCGCTTTCACCCGGACGAGAGATGGGCACATAGATTTCCATCAACGGAACGGCCAGTTCGCGCTCGCTGGCGCTCTCGTCGTGTTCCAGCCCCTCAAAGCTCGCCACCACCTTGCCGGCGGCTGCTTTGGCGACCTCCTCGACGACGAAGGTCTGGCCAGCGCCGCCGCGCGTCGAATAGAGCAGCCTGCCGTCCAGGGTCCACAACTTGACCGACACGACGCTGCCATCGGCTTCCATGCCAGCCGAAACGAGATCCAGCCCGGCCTTGGTCGAGGAGCTGATCGCGGCCGGAAACTGCGCGTCGAGGGTCGCCGATGCGAGCACCGATTGCAGGTGGGGTGCCGCGGCGTCGGCCGCTACTTCGATGGCAGCGCGTTCGACCCGTTCACCAACCCATCCAGCCAGCATCGTCATGGCGCAGAGCAGCACAATGCTGGCGGCCAGCAGGAAGCGGACAGAGAGCTGAGGCGGGACCACCACCACGTCGTGGGTATCCCCCTTGATTGGACCAAGGTCGGAACTCCTCAAACTTTGGACTCGCGCCCGTCTACGCCGATGGTCCCAGATATTCGTGGGACCTTGTGAAGTAGCCGCCCCCGTCGCTCTGGGCAATTCTCAACCCACGGCCGGACGTCTGAAGGGACGACGGCAAGGATCGTCTCCAGCATCAGCTGCGAGGCTCAGAGGGAATGAATGGCCGTGGGGGGTCAAGCCATTCGCGGAACTTATGCGCAGCAAACCGCTGCGGCACGAGGGTCCGCGATGTCGTCCGGATCGATCCGGCTCCCGCATTGCCAGCCAACAGCGTCTTTTGGCGCGGGAGTAGCCAGCTATGTCCGGGTTCAAGCTCAATCTGTCCGACCTCGAGTTCATCCTGCGCCAGATCAAGGTCGCTGAAGCCAACGCAGCGGGCATCCCGCTGACCAGCATCGTGCTCGATGCCAGCGGCGCGGTGGTGGCTGACCCGGCGGCCAGGCTCAACAATGTGCCGTACTATGTGCTCGATGCGGCGACGAACAAGCTCATCCCCAATCCGGCGCTGGGTGCACCGATCCTTGCCATCCCCGATCCGCATGTGCCGGTTGGGTTACGCACCGTCGATGGCACCAACAACAACATCGTCCCCGAGCGCGAAACGTGGGGCGCTTCCGACCAGCCGATGCCGCGCCTGCTCGATCCGAGCTTCACGACCGGCACGGGTACGATCGACCTGAATGGGCCGAGTGTAGCTGGCGGCGAAGTTACTGGTGGCAACTACGCTAACACTGGGACTATCGTCGACACGGCCCCGCGCACGGTCTCGAACCTGATCGTCGACGTAACGCTGAACAACCCCGCCGCGATCATTGCGGCACTGACTTTTGCCGGCTCGACCAATGTGCTGGGCGACCAGGGCGTCATTACCGCGGCCTGGGAAGCGCTCAAGGCGGCCCGCGACGCCACACCGACGGGCAATCATACGGTTCTCGAGAAGGCGCTGAACGACCTACTCGACGCCAAGGGCGTCTCCGTCACCAACGGCTCGATCGACGTGCCCAATGTCGCGCCGGACGAGGGTTTGTCCGCCCCGTTCAACGCCTGGATGACATTCTTCGGTCAGTTCTTCGATCATGGCCTCGACCTGATCAGCAAAGGCGGCAACGGCACGATTTACGTGCCGCTGGCGGCAGATGATCCGCTCGTTACCCACGGCCCGGATGGCGTCAAAAACACCGGCGACGAAGTGCCCGCGCAGTTGCGCTTCATGGCGTTGACCCGCGCCACGCCCGACGAGGGCTCGCAGACCAACACCACGACGCCGTTCGTCGACCAGAACCAGACCTATACCTCGCACGCCTCGCATCAGGTGTTCTTGCGTGAGTACGTGATGGTCGGCGACAAGCCCGTCGCGACCGGCAAGCTGCTGGGCGGTGATAAGGACGGCCTCGCTACCTGGGCAGACGTCAAGGAGCAGGCACGCGACAAGCTCGGCATCACTCTGTCGGACCTCGACGTGCTGAACGTGCCGCTGCTGCGGACCGACGCTTATGGTGAGTTCATTCGCGACGCCAATGGCTTCCCGCAGGTGATTGTCGGCGTCGGTGGCGACGGCGTCCCCAATACCGCAGATGACGCGATTGCGACCCGGCCTCCAAATGGTCCGCTGGTCCTAGCCAATATCGCGGGCGGATACGTTCGCACCAGCCACGCCTTCCTCGACGACATTGCCCACAACGCTGCGCCGGTGGCGATCAATGGCGTGCTGCAGGCTGACCCCGACAATCTGTCACTAGATGGCAGTAATGCTGCTGTGGTGACGGGGAACGCGGTCGCGTCGGTCAATGGTCGCAACACCCAGTACGACAACGAACTGCTCGACCGCCACTACATCACCGGCGATGGCCGCGGAAACGAGAACATCGGACTGACCGCTGTCCACCACATCTTCCACTCCGAGCATAACCGGCAGGTCGACTCGCAGAAGCTGACCATTCTGGAGGGGGGCGATCTCGCATTTGTCCGCCAGTGGTTGAGCAATCCGAATGACCTCACCGAGGCGGAACTCACCGCACTAAAGAATGGGCTAGCTTCGGCGACCAATAAGCTTACCTATCTCGCCTCTCTCGAAGACTCTCTGGGTAGTACAGGCGCCACTGGAGTCCAGCTGATCTGGGACGGCGAGCGCCTGTTCCAGGCGGCGCGCTTTGCCACCGAGATGCAGTACCAGCACCTGGTCTTCGAAGAGTTCGCCCGCAAGGTGCAGCCGGCAATCGATGTCTTCGTCTTCAACTCGGTGACCGACGTCAACCCGGCGATCTTCTCCGAGTTCGCCAACACCGTCTATCGCTTCGGCCACTCGATGCTGACGGAAAACATGCCGCGGATCGATGGTAACGGCAATGCGATGGACAATGACCTGGGGCTGGTGGAATCCTTCCTCAACCCGGTGCTGTTCGACAATAACGGGGCCATCAGCCACGATGCCGGTGCAGCCGCCATCGTGCGCGGCATGACTATCGAGCGTGGCGCCGAGATCGACGAGTTTGTCGTCGATGCGCTCCGCAACAACCTGCTTGGGCTGCCGCTCGACCTGGCGGCGATCAACATCGCCCGCGGCCGCGACACCGGCATGCCAACGCTCAACGATGCGCGGGGCCAGCTCTACGCTGCCTCCGGCTCGACCTTCCTCAAGCCCTACACCAGCTGGGCCGATCTGGCGTCGAACCTCAAGAACCCGGCCTCGATCGTCAACTTCGTCGCCGCCTATGGCACCCATGTCAGCATCACCGGCGCCATTACCCTGGATGCCAAGCGCGACGCGGCCATGGAGCTGGTGTTCGGCACGGACCAGAATGGCGGCGGCGTCCCGGCCGATCGGCTCGCCTTCCTCAACAGCACTGGCGCCTGGACGGCCGCAAATTCCGGCCTCAACAACATCGATCTTTGGATCGGTGGCCTGGCTGAAAAGAAGATGCCGTTCGGCGGCATGCTCGGCTCGACCTTCAACGCCATCTTCGAACTGCAGCTCGAAAACCTGCAGGACGGCGATCGGTTCTATTATCTCACCCGCACCCAGGGTCAGAACTTCCTGACCATGCTGGAGCAGAACTCCTTCGCCAAGATGATCATGGCGAATACCGACCTGGCCAAGCCCGGCGCCGACGGCATTCGCGGCACCGCCGACGATGTCATCGATCGCCATATCGGCGTCGATTCCTTCGCGACCTACGACTACGTGCTCGAGGTCAATGTCGCCAACCAGGCCGATTATGACCCCACTAATGCCAGTGTGTCCGACAGGGACCCGACGGGCAACGATCCTGTCCTTGAGGGCATGGGCCAAAGTAAAGTGGTGCGCGACGACCCGAACACGGCAGGGGTCGATCTCACCTTCCTGCGCTTCTACGGCGGCGAGCACATTGTCGCCGGCGGTACCAATGACGCAGACACCATCATCACCGACTACGGCGACGACGGCATCTGGGGCGACGCCGGTAACGACCGGATCGAGTCCGGCGCGGGCGTCGATCTCGTCAATGGCGGGGCCGGCAATGACATCATCACCGATAGCGGCGACACCGGCGACTTCCTCAAGGGCGATGAAGGCGACGACGTGATCGCCAATTCCAACGGCGTCGACATCCTGATGGGCGGCTCGGGCAAGGACGTGGTCTTTGTCGGCGTCGATAGCACCGAAGTGTTCGGCGGCGAGGGCGACGATTTCATCGCCGGTGGCGATGGCGCGGACTTCCTGCTCGGCGGCGAAGGCAATGACTGGATGGAAGCCGCGGGCGGCTTCGACACTACCGCCGGTGACAATTCCGAACTCTTCTTCAACTCGGCCATCAAGGGCCATGACGTGATGTTCGCCGGAAACGACGAGCATGACTTCGACGCCGAGTCCGGCGACGACATCATGGTGCAGGGCGAAAGTGTCGTCCGCAACGAAGGCATGTTCGGCTTTGACTGGGCCATCTACAAGGGCGTCAGCGTCGCCGCCGATGCCGACCTGCGCGTGCCGATCTTCACCACCGAGCAGGCCGATATCCTGCGCAACCGCTTCGACAAGACCGAGGCGCTTTCCGGCTGGAACAAGGATGACACCCTCCGCGGTGACGATCGTGTCGCCGAGCCGTCGACCGGCCCGGCCATCACCGCGGCCAACGAGGGCGTGTTCTTCAACGACGAACTGACCCAGGCCGGCGTCGACCGCATCGAAGGTTTCCGGAACATGCTGGGGAACCTGGTTGCGACGGCCCCGGCCAACGCCACTGCGGCCCAACTTGAAGCGGCCATTGCCTTCAATGCCGGCAACATCCTGCTCGGCGGCGGCGGCAGCGACCTGCTGCAGGGCAATGGCGGAGACGACTATCTCGACGGCGACAACTGGCTCAACGTCCGCATCCGCATCTCGTCCGTCGCCAATCCCGACGGGCAGATCGCCACCATCGACAGCCTAAAGCACGTGTTCACGGCTGCCGAGAATGCCGCCTGGGCGGGCAAGAGCCTCTTCGAACTGCTGCTCGACCGAACCATCGTTCCGTCCCAGCTCCATATCGTGCGCGAAATCGTAAAGGACGACGGCGTCGGCGACACGGACGTCGCGGTGTTCAACGACGTCCGCGCCAACTACACGATCATTACCAATTCGAACGGCACCTTCACGGTGCGGCACGATACAGTGACCGCTGGCGCCATCGATCCCGTCACCGGCAAGGCACTTGTATCTGACGGCACCGATACCCTGCGCAATGTCGAAAAGGCACGCTTCGCCGACGGTATAGAGGTCTCTCTATCTCCCAACCTCTCCCTCCCGGTTCCCGCTACCGGCGCCCCAGTCGTGTCGGACACGACACCCACTGAAGGGCAGCAGCTGACAGCCCAGACCGGCACGATCGCCGATGCCAATGGCCTGGGGACGTTCTCCTACCAGTGGCAGCAATCGGCAAACGGCACGACCTGGACGAACATCGCGGGCGCAACGTCACAGACCTTCACGCCACAAGATCTGGGCTTGACCGCCGCCGGCGCACAGCTCGGTCAGCAGTTGCGAGTCGTCGTCTCGTTCACCGATGGCGGCAGTACGGTTGAGACGCTGGTCTCCGCAGCAACCGCCCCAACCGGTGCAGACTGGGACGGTAACGCGGCCGACAACAACACCTTTAGTGGAACCGCGGGTAACGACATTGCAGACGGTGTTGATCCCTTCTTCTTCTTTTTCGGCGGAAGCGACACGCTCAACGGCAATGCTGGCGACGACGTTCTCAACGGCAATGGTGGAAGCGACACCCTGAATGGCGGCGCTGGCAATGACACGCTGAACGGTGGCGCAGGTGCCGACACGATCAACCAGACCAGCACCGAAGGTCGCGACCTCGTCAACGGCGGAGGCGGGACTGACACCTACCGATTGACCGGCGCTGCTGGCGCAGAACAATTCGTCATCTACACGCGCGCCGCTGCGGTCACCAACCTCCCCGGTGCCGTCCTCGCGGCCACAACCGAAATTGTTGTGACCCGCAACGGCGCAATCATCGCCGAACTCGACAACATCGAAGAAATTGTCGTCAACACGCTCAACGTGAGCGCCAACAATGGTGGAGGCCTCGATACGGGGCCCTCCGGTGACGATACGATTACCGTCGTCGGCAACTTCAATCCGACGAGCCTCAACTTCTCGACCATCACCGTCAACGGTGGCACCGGCAACGATACCGTCGACTTCTCCGCCCTCTCCTCGGCCCACCGCATTGTCTTCCGCTCCAATGGCGGCAATGACACCATCGTGGGCACCATCCGTCCGCAGGACGTGGTCGAGCTGGCGAGCGGTCAGGACATCACGAACTATCAGTTGACCTCCAACGGCAACGGCACCAGCACACTGAGCAACGGCACGCATACAATCACCTTTGCGGGCAACTTCTCGGGCGCCGTGCCGCCGCAGTTCCAGAATGCGTCGCCGCCGCCGGCCAATGGCGATGGCATCTCCGGCGCGTTCGAGTACACGCCGTCGGACCTTGCCGGTCTCAAGGCGCTGATCAATGGTCAGCAGCCGAACAATGGTGACGACGGACTGCCCACCGGGGTGCGCGAGCTGTCCGGCCACGGCAACAACATCGCCAATCCCACCTGGGGTTCGGCCGACCAGCCCTTCATCCGCATCACCGATCCGCACTACGGTGCGCCGGATGCCAACGGCAACCTGGCGGTCAATCCGGTCTTTGCCGGCCTCGACCCGCGCACCATCAGCAATGTGCTCGGCGCCCAGGAGGCGGGTCTGCCGCTCGCCGGCAACAATGCCAATATCTTCTTCATGGCCATGGGCCAGTACATCGACCACGGCCTCGACTTCCTCGGCAAGGGCGGCAATGGCTCCATCGTGATCGGTGCACCGGGCGGCGGTGCACCCGGCTCGGGCAACCCCGCCGATCTCACTCGCGGCAGCGTTGCGGGCTACGCAGACGGCGTACCGCAGCACATCAACCGCACCTCGCCCTATATCGACCAGAACCAAGCCTATGGTTCCAACGACCTCGTGGGTCAGTTCCTGCGGGAAGCCGATGGCAATGGCGGGATCGGGGCACATCTGCTTGCCGGCGCGCCCGATCCATCGAGCCCGACCTTCAGGCTGCTGCCAACGCTGCGCGAACTGATCGAGCAGCATTGGGACAACAATACCGTCTTTCACTCGGCCAGCCTGCCGGGCGGCTCGGTTGCCTTCCAGACCTATTTTGCGGGCCTGGTGGACGCAAACGGCGTCATCAATGCCGCGATGCTACCCGCCATGATCTCGAACTTCATGGGCACCAACCACGCGCTGCTGTTGGACGCCAACCCGTTCATCAACGTGCTGGACCACTACATTGCCGGCGATGGCCGAGCGAACGAGAACTTCGCCCTGACTTCGATCCACACCATCTGGGCCCGCAACCACAACCATCACGTCGAAGGGCTCGAGGCTGCCGGCTTCCAGGGGACCGCCGAGGAGCTTTTCCAGGCGGCCAAGATGATCAACGAGGCCGAGTATCAGCGCGTCGTGTTCGACGAATATCTCGAGACGTTGCTGGGTGGCCTGCGGAGCGAGGGGACACACGGTTTCCTTGAGTATGATCCGAACGCCAATGCAGGCATCTCGCATGAGTTTGCCGGCGCCGTCTTCCGCTTCGGCCACTCGCTGATCGGCCAGACCATGACGGTGCTGGACGCGAACGGTAACCCCACCCAGGTCAAGCTGTTCGATGCATTCCTCAATCCAAGCAACGACCCGCTGGTCTTTACCGGTCCGCTGCCTCCGGGCTACACGCCGCAGCCGGGCTACGCCCAGCATGGCGTCAACGCCATCATCGGCGGCACCATCACCCAGCCGTCCGAGGACGTCGACTTCAATATCGTCGACGCGGTGCGCAACGATCTGGTCCGCATCAATGCCGACCTCTTCGCCTTCAACGTCGCCCGTGGCTGGGATCTTGGTATCGGCACGCTCAACCAGGTGCGCCGCGATCTTTCGGCCTCGACCAATCCCTACGTGGCCGAAGCGGTGGGCTTTGCCGGTGGCAACCTCACGCCCTACAGCTCCTGGGAAGATTTCCAGGCCCGCAACGGCCTCAGCGATGCCGTGATTGCTCAGTTCCGTCAGGCCTACCCAGACCTGGTGCTGGCGGCAGCCGACATCACAAAGTTCCAGGCGATCAACCCCGACATTGCCATCGCTATGCAGTCCAACGGCACCGGCATCGTCAGCGGCATCGACCGGCTCGATCTCTGGGTGGGCGGCCTGGCCGAACGCCATATCAATGACGGCCTCGTCGGCGAGACCTTCTGGGTCGTGCTGAGCGAGCAGTTCGAACGGCTGCAGGACGGCGATCGCTTCTACTACATCGACCGCTTCGACAATTTCGACTTCTACGAGAACTTCATCGACGGCCAGCAGTTCGCCGACATCATCGCCCGCAACACCGGCATCACCACGCTGCCCGAGCGCGTGTTCGAGACCGATCCGGTCGATGACGGCGCCGGCGCAGGCAACGGTGGCGACAATGGTGGCACGACCGACCCGGATACAGGCGGCGGCACCACCGACCCAGATACGGGCAACGACGGCGGCGTCGGTGACGACGAGGAAGATGACGAAGACGTCGATCAGAATGACGACGACATCGACGATGAAGACGACACCGACAGCGACGACGATGACGATGTGGATAGCGACGACGACGGCCCGGTGGTTCTCCCGCCGACCAGCTCGACCATCCCAGGCACTGCCGCCGACGACGTGCTGATCGGCACCTCCAATGGCGACCTGATCTTCGGCATGGCTGGCAGCGATGCCATCATTGCCGGCGGCGCAGCCGACATCATCAAGGCAGGAGCCGGCGAGGATTTTATCGAAGCCGGCGATGGTCGTGACGTGATCTTCGCCGGTGCCGATGCTGACGAAGTGTTTGCTGGCGGCGACGACGATCTCGTCTATGGCGACGACGGCGACGACCGGATCTTTGCCGGCGACGGCAACGACATGGTCACCGCCGGCAAGGGCAACGACACCGTGTTCGGCGATGCCGGCAACGACAAGTTCGTGGCCGAGGTCGGCGACGGCGACGACGTCTACCATGGCGACGGTCAGAACGGCGGCACCGGCATCGATACGCTCGATGTGTCAGCCACCACCGCCGCTGTCACCGTGAACCTCGGGACCGGGCTGATGGGTCATGGTTCGGCCTTCAGCAGCCAGACCGGCAACGATACCCTCTGGGGTATCGAGAATGCCGTGACCGGCTCGGGCGCCGACACCATCATCGCCAGCGCTGCAGTCAATGTCATGGATGGCGGCGCGGGCGCCGACGTCTTCCGCTTCCACACCACCGAGGCAGCCGCCGGCGACACCATCGTG
The DNA here is from genome assembly GCA_015657675.1 of Devosia sp. Classification (GTDB taxonomy): domain Bacteria; phylum Pseudomonadota; class Alphaproteobacteria; order Rhizobiales; family Devosiaceae; genus Devosia_A. The sequence continues at coordinate 6,512 of JACDQI010000041.1, read as the reverse complement.
GGCTTTGAACCGGGTGACCGGCTCGACTTTACCAATATCGACGCCAACCTCGGCGCCGCCGGCGACCAGGCCTTCCAACTGGTCAATGGCAACAGCTCGAATGCTGCGGCCCAACTGGTGGTGCTGCACGAGAGCCGTGCCGATGGCGACTACACGGTGGTCGAGGGCCATGTGAATGGCGACGGCAACGCCGACTTCCAGGTCAACATCAAGGGTCACCACACCCTGAACTCGGGTGACTTCAGTCTCTAGCGACTTCTGCCCGGCCGCTCCGGCGGCCGGGTCTTCCGACTGGCGATGAGCCTGGATCCGTCAAGACAAGAGTAGTCCGATGCGTAAGACGAACGACACCACACTGGCCAAGCAGAGAGCTGCCGATGCCATCGGCAAGGAGTTCCGCGGCATTGGGACATACCTGTTCATTATCTCGGGCATCATCAACGTGCTGGCGCTCACCGGCTCGTTCTACATGCTGCAGATCTATGATCGGGCACTGACCAGCGGCAGCGTGCCCACACTTGTAGCGCTCTCTGTCCTCGCCCTCGGGCTCTACCTGTTCCAGGGCCTTTTCGACATCATCCGGTCGCAGGTGCTGGTCCGTGTGGGTGCGCGCCTGGACAAGAAACTCGCGCCGCTCGCCCACCGCGTCACCATCGACATGCCGCGCTTCGGTTTTTCCACCACCGAGTCGCTTGAGCGTGGCCGCGATGTCGATGTGGTGCGCGGCTTCCTCGGCAGTCCGGCGCCAGCGGCCCTGTTCGACCTGCCCTGGGTGCCGGTCTACCTGATCTTTGTCTATCTGCTGCATCCGGTGCTCGGCGCCATCACGCTGGGTGGCGCCTGCGTGCTCGCCGGTCTCGCCATCCTTTCCGAAGTGATGTCGCGTCGCTTCGCCAGCGCCTCGCAGCAGGCCGCGATGGTGCGCAACGCCATTGCCGACTCCAATACCCGGAACGCCGACGTGCTCAAGGCCATGGGCTTTGGCGGCCGCGCCGTTGCGCGCTTTGCCACTGCCAATGCGGAGCACCTGGCGCTGCAGACCCGGACCAGCGACATCAGTGGCACGCTCGCCGCCATCTCGCGCGTCCTGCGCATGCTGCTGCAGTCGGGCATTCTCGGGCTCGGCGCTTATCTCACCATTCAGGGCGATCTCTCGGCCGGCGCGATCATTGCCTGCTCGGTCGCGTCGGCGCGGGCCCTTGCGCCGATCGATCAGGTGATCGGCAACTGGAAGTCCATCCTGCAGGCGCGGCATGCCTTCAACCGGCTGCGCGATACCATGATCGCCATGCTGCAGATGCATCCGGTGATGCCGCTGCCCATGCCGACCCGGTCGCTCAAGCTCGACAAGATCACGGTTGCCGCTCCCAGCACCGGCCAGGTGCTGCTCACCGAAGTCAGCTTCACGATGAACGCCGGCGAGGCGCTCGGCATCATCGGCCCCAGCGCCGGCGGCAAGACCACGCTGGCCAAGGCGATTACCGGCGTCTGGCCGGTGCTGCGCGGCAGCGTGCGGATCGACGACGCTGACCTCGGGCAGTGGGACGAGGAGACGTTCGGCAAGATCATCGGCTACCTGCCGCAGGACGTCGGGCTCCTCGATGGGACGATCTGGGAGAACATCTGCCGGTTCTCCGAGCGCGATGGCCCGGCGATCGTCAAGGCGGCGATGGCCGCGGGCATCCACGAGATGATCCTCCGCCTTGCCGATGGCTATGACACCCATGTCGGTCCGCAGGGCGCCGTGCTGTCCGCCGGGCAGCGCCAGCGGCTTGGGCTTGCTCGCGCTCTCTATGGCGATCCGTTCCTCGTGGTGATGGATGAACCAAATGCCAATCTCGATGCCGAGGGCGAACAGGCGCTGATGCGCGCCATCGCCGACATCCGCGCGCGGCGCGGCATTGCGCTCATCATTGCGCAGCGTCCGAGCGCGCTGAGCGGCGTGGACAGCATTGCGGTGGTCCAGAACGGCAGGCTCGGGGCCTTCGGCCCGCGCGACCAGATCCTCTCGCCCAAGCCGGTGCTGCAACCCAGTTCGACGCATCAGTCGCCTAACAGGGAAAAGGCCGCCGTGGCATGATCAATGTCCGGGCCACACAGCAGGAGACGGAGCGGCCCGCTCGGGCGCGCTACCTGTTCGGCGATGCCGAACGGTACTCCCGGCTGCCCATGCTGTTGGTGCTCGCCATCGGCAGCCTCGTGGCCTATCTCAAGTTGGCCTTCCCGGTGCGCAACGAGGACTATACGCCGCCTCATGAGACGACGCCCGCTGACAACAGCTCCGATGCGCCGCCTTCGCCGATCCACCCGGTCCTGAGCAGCACACGCTCGGACGACCCGACCAACACGGATGACCCGAAGGGCGATGAGGCCGAGGTCGCCGGCCCGTGCGGGTCGTCTGATAAGTCGAGCGCCCGGTCCTTTTCCGAGCTTCAGCTTCGGCATCGAAGAGTCAGCGCCAATCGATTTCTCGACGGTGCGGCCGACCCTGCCGCCACCGCTCCGTGGCCTCTTTACGCAACCGCCCGGCAACGACAACGATCCGATCGGCGCAACGGCATCGGCAGGTTCGCTGCCCACCGCCAGTGCGTCAGGCGAGGCTGCCGGCGAGCCGCCGCAGCCCGACGTGCCGGCTCCGGGGAAGCGCAACCGCGCACCGACCTCGTCCGGTCCGGTGCGGCTGCATGATGCGTTTGCCGGCCAGGTCTCGCTGATCACCCTTGCCAGTCTGCTGCTCAACACCGTCGACGCCGAAGGCGACGAACTGAGCGTCAGTGGCGTCACGGCATCGATGGGTAAGATCACCATCGATGGTGGCGCCTGGTCCTATCAAGCGGGCTTTGCCGCGCATGGCGAGGTCACGCTGACCTTCTGGGTCAGCGACGGTCAGTCGGCCTCTATCCAGCACGCCACCTTCCTCGTTTCGCGTGATCCTCTGATCCCCGGCACGGACGGCAATGATCTGCTCGTCGGCACCACGGACGACGACGAGATCGATGCTCGTGGCGGCGACGACATCATCGATGCCCGAGCCGGTGACGACGTCATCGCGGGTGGCGATGGCAACGACCACATTGTGGCCGGCTCCGGCAATGACACCGTTTTTGCCGGCCGCGGCGACGACATCGTCTTTGCCGGCGAGGGCAATGACACAGTCTGGGGCGGCGAGGGCAATGACCAGCTGTTCGGCGAAGCCGGCAACGATATCCTCGACGGTGAAGCCGGCAATGACCTTCTCGACGGCGGCGATGGCGACGACATCCTGATGGGCGGGCTCGGCAATGACGAACTGGTTGGCGACGCCGGCGCCGATCTGCTCCATGGCGGCGCTGACAATGACATTCTGACCGGCGGCGAAGGCAACGACATTTTGCGCGGCGATACCGGCGACGACCACCTGTTCGGCGATGCCGGCGACGACCTGCTCGATGGTGGCGAGGGTGTCGATATGGTCGACGCCGGAGCAGGCGATGACGTGGTGGTGGTCTCCATCGACTACGACGCTGACGCCTATGAGGGGGGCACCGGCTTCGACACTCTCGATCTGTCGCTCACCACGCTGGGCGTCGAGATCGATCTGGTGAGGGGCTCCATCAAAGGCCTGGAGGTCGGCAAGGATTCGATCAGCGGCTTCGAGGCCGTTTCGGGGGGCAAGGGCGACGACACCTTCGTGGTTGGCGGGAATGTCGCAACTGTCCTGCGCGGGGGCGATGGCGATGACACCTTCGTCTTTACCGCGCCCGGCAACGCTGCCCCCATCGACATCATCGTCAACGAGATCCTCGACCTGATGGTCGGCGACCGTATCATGGTCTCGAGCTTCGAGCTGACCCAGAAGCAGGACGAAGCGCTCGATGACCGCTTTGACCGCGCCTACGCCGGCCGCGACGAAACCGACAATCCCTACCCGCTCCGTATCCGCTACGAGCGCTACGACGATACCGACCACACCATCATCGACGTCGACTTCGACGGCAACGCCGCCTACGAGCTGTCGATCGATGTCGAGGGTACCTACAGGCCGTTTGTGTACGAGACCGCGTAAAGGTCCGAGGAGTTGACGATGAGCAGATCCGTTTCAGGCAGCAAGCCGCGCGAGAACAGCTTTGGGCTGGGATCGCGCGTGATCGTCGGCGCCATCCTCGTCCTAGCGCTGGCCGGGGGCTGCGGCGCCTGGGCCGCCACCAGCTCACTGTCGGGCGCCATCATTGCGCCCGGCGTGTTGCGGGTGACTCAGCACCTCAAGGAACTGCAGCATCGCGACGGCGGCACTGTTGCCGAAATCGCCGTGCGGGCCGGCGACACCGTCACCAAAGGTCAGGTTCTGATCCGCCTCGACGATGTGCAGATCCGCTCCGAGCGGCAGATCGTGCGTTCCGAACTCAGCGAGCTGCAGGCGCGCACGGCGCGTCTCTCGGCCGAGCGCGACATGCTGCCGGCCATCGCCTTTCCCGCCGATACCCCTGCCGAGATCGTGCAGGGCGAGAGCCGCCTCTTTGACGGCAATCGTCTGGGCCTGCAGCGTCGCACCGAGCAGCTCGAACTGCAGATCGGCCAGATCGACCAGGAGCGCACGGCGCTCGAAGCGCAACTGGCGGCGCTCGACGACGAAGTGCTGCTGATCGAAAAGGAACGCGAGCGGATGCGGGATCTGACCGAGCGCAAGCTGGTCGAGACCGGCAAGGTCAATACGCTCGATCGCGAACTGACGCGCATGCATGGCCAGCGCGGCGAGATCGAAGCCAACATCGCCCGTGCCAATGGCAAGGCGAGCGAGGTTCGGCTGCAGATCATCGCCGTCGCCGAGACTGCGCGCAACGAGGCACAGCGCGATATCCGCGCCCTCGACGGGCGCATTGCCGAGCTGACCGAACGCCTCGCCGCGGTCGAGGACCGGCTGTCGCGCATCGAGATCCGGGCGCCGATCGGCGGCACCATCAACGAGTTCAATATCCATACCATTGGCGGTGTCATCTCGCCGGCCGAGACCTTTGCCACCATCGTGCCCGATGACTCGGCGCTGACCGTTGAGGTAAAGCTCGCCACCAAGGATGTCGACCAGCTCTTTGTCGGCCAGCCCGCCAAGCTGCACTTCACCGCCTTCAACCAGCGCACGACGCCGGAAATGCACGGCGAGTTGACGCGTATCGCAGCAGCGGCGACGCAGGATCGCTCGACCGGGCAGTACTACTACCTTGCCGAGCTGGCGATCTCCGACCACACCCAGCTTGGTGGCCGCCCGCTGCGACCCGGCATGCCGGTCGATGTCTTCATCCAGACCGAGGAGCGGACAGCCATGTCCTATCTCCTCAAGCCCTTCACCGACCAGGTAAACCGCGCCTTCCGCGAGGAATAGAAGGGGCTAGGACGATGAACTCGCCGTTTCGGGTGACCGCTGTTCTATCCGGCTGGTCCAGGCCGGAATTGAGCTGCAGAGTGCCGACGAGGGTATGGCGCGCTAGCCTGGGTCGGTACGGTGGGTGGAGGGGTCACCTCTCTTTCGCCCCCAACGCGGCGAACGCCGCACGGAAGACGTCGTCGGTCACCAGGTCCGGCGTCAGCACGTGCTGCAGCACCAACCCCTCCGACATCGCGTGAATCACCCGAACCAGCGTTTCTGGTGCCATTGGCAGATCCCCTTCCTTCGTTGTCTGGCGGAGCCATTCCGCGCCGGCGGCGTAGTCATGCGCGGTCGCCTCGTGCACCTTCTTGCGCAACTCGGCCTGGCCCAACGCATAGGCGCGACCGCTCAGATAGCCCACAGCGGCCATCCGCCGTTCCGGCAACGTCGCAATGGTCGCTTCGGCCAGGGCCGCGAGGATTTCGGCAAAGCTCGATCCGGGCGCCACGTCGGGAGCGATGGGAGCCCAGTATTGATCTGAGAGGGCGATCAACAGGTCATCACGGTTCTTGAAGTTGCCGTAGATGGCGCCGCTGGTCATGCCGGCGCGGCGCGCCACGGCTTCCATTGTGACCTGTTCAAAGCCGGTTTCGCGGACGAGTTCACGGGCTGCTGCAAGCAGAGCTGTCCGCGTGCGCTGCCGTTTATCGCCCTTTGGTCGGCGGCGGGGATTGTCTCGAACGTCCGTTTCCATGCGTTCCATCTAGGGGCATTGCTATTTTATAGGAAATCTATTTTATATGAGATCAACAAAATTCAAGAGGTAGGCGATGGATGAGCCGATAGCCCGCGCCATGGCCGGGCATATTGCAAATGGCGATGTGGCCGGAGTGGTGACATTGGTGTGGCGCGACGGTCGGCTCGTGCATGTTGCGGCGCAGGGCAAACGTGATCTCGAGAAAGGCCTTCCGATGGAACGCGATACCCTCTTTCGGGTCGCTTCATTGACCAAGCCGGTCACGTCGGTTGCGGCAATGATGTTGGTTGAGCAGAGGGTGATTGCTCTGGATGAACCATCGTCCGCTGGGCCCCCGAGTTCTCCAGTATGAAGGTTCTGCGCCATATTGATTGTCCATGCGATGAGGTCGTGTCGGCCGAAAAGCCATCACCT
>JACDQI010000040.1 GCA_015657675.1 Devosia sp. | reverse complement strand
CAGAGGACCCGCGCCAGTTGCACGCGCTGCTGCTCGCCACCCGAGAGGCTCTGATACATGCGGCCGCCAAAGCCGCCCAGATCGACCCGTTCGAGTGCCTCGGCGGGCAGCAGGTCGAGAGCCTTGCCCTCAAGGCCGCTGACCCCGGCCGTGATGCCGAGCCGGACCACTTCGAGCACCGTGAACGGGAAGGTGAGGACCGAGGCCTGCGGCAGCACGGCGCGCAGCAGTGCCGCCTCGCGTGACTTGAGGCTTTGCAGCGGGCGGCCGTTGATGGCGATGTGGCCAGTGGCCGGCAGGTCGGCGCAGAGCGCCTTGAGCAGGGTGGACTTGCCTGAGCCGTTGGGACCGATGATCGCCGTCACCTGTCCGGCCGGTGCCGCGAATGAGACGCCGTGGACGATCGGCTTGCGCTCGAGGGTCACCGAGATGTCGCGCGCTTCGAACTGCATCGGGTTCACCATGCCAGTTGGCCGCGCTTGCGCAGCAGGATCCAGAGGAAGAACGGCCCGCCAACGGTGGCGGTGACGATGCCGATCGGCAGTTCGGCCGGCGCCACGATGGTGCGCGAGACCGCATCGGCGAGCAGCAGGAAAGCCGCGCCGAGCAGCGCCGAAGCCGGCAGCAGGTAGCGGTGGTCGGGTCCGATGACGAGGCGGAGGAGGTGCGGCACCACGATGCCGACAAAGCCGATGCCGCCACTGACGGCGACCGACGCGCCGGTGGCGGCAGCGACGGCGACGATGGCGAGCTTTTTCAGCCGCTCGACCGGTACGCCGAGATGTCCTGCCGTGGCCTCGCCAAGCGTCAGCGCATTGAGCCCGCGCCAGAGAAAGAAACAGCCGAGCGTGGCGATACCGATCACTGGGGCCGAGGCCAGCACCTTCTGCCAGTTGGCGCCGGCCAGCGAGCCGAGGCTCCAGAAGGTGAAGTCGCGCAGCTGCGAGTCGCTGGCGATGTAGATGAGGACGCCCATCACCGCGCCGGCAATGGCGGCGATGGCGATGCCGGCGAGCAGCATGGTGGCCACCTGCGTCTGCCCGCCGCGGGTGGCGACCTTGTAGAGAATGGCGGTGGTGGCGAGGGCGCCGATGAAGGCAAAGACCTGCAGGCCATAGATGCCGAGCGGCGCAATCACCGGCGCCAAGGCTGTACCCCCGAGCACGATGATGAGCACCGCGCCCAGCCCTGCGCCTGAGGAGACGCCGACAAGGCCCGGGTCGGCCAGCGGATTGCGGAAGAGACCCTGCATGACGACGCCGGAGACCGCGAGTCCGGCGCCGATCAGCAGGCCCAGCAGCAGCCGCGGTAGGCGGATGTCGAGGAAGACCAGCCGGTCGCGTGCAAGGAGCGTTGGATCAGCGGGGAGGCCGAACCAGCTGCCGGCGAGCCGCCACAGCGAGGCGTCCGAGGCGCCGGTGAGGAGGCTGAGGACGATCGCCGCCGCAAGGAGGAGGCCGAGCCCGGCCAGCGCGAGTTGCGCCAGCCGGGTGCGGTCGCCGTCCATCTGGCGCACGGGCGGGGGGAATGCACGCTGCAGCATCAGGGGGCCTTGGCCGCGTCGCCGTAGAGGTCTTCGGCGAGGGCGCGGATGGCGGCGGGCGTACGGGGCCCGAAGCCGAGGAGGAACGCACCATCCATCTTGAGGATGCGGCCGTTGACGAGTGCCGGTGTCGCCGCAAGAGCGGCATTGGCCTTGAGCTGGTCGGAGAAATCGCCGGCGCCCGAATTGCTCATCATCAGCACCACGTCGGGATTGGCGGTGAGGATCGCCTCGTCGGTGAGGGTCTGGTAGCCCGCCATGCCGGCGAGGGGATTGATGCCGCCGGAGAGGGTGATGATGCCGTTGGCGGCTGTGCCGTCACCGGCGGCGCGGATCTTGCCGTCCTGCGCCGAGATGACGAACAGCACCCGCTGCCGCTCGGCGTCCGGGATGGACGCGGTCAGCGCCTCGGCGGCTGCCATTTCGGCGTCGAGCGTCGCGGCAAGCGCCGCTGCCTTGTCGGGCACGCCAAGCGCGGCGCCGACGGCGGCGACCTTGTCGAGCACGCCCTGGTGGCTATAGGCGTCAGGCACCATGACGGTGGGCACCGAGCCCTTGGCGAGCACGTCGAGCGTCTCGGGCGGACCGGCGCCTTCGACCACCAAGAGGGCCGTCGGATTGGCGCCAAGCACGCCCTCCGGCGAGAGGGCGCGCATATAGCCGACATCAGCCAGGGCAGCGGCTTCCGGCGGATAGATGCCGGTGCTGTCGCGGGCGACGAGCTTGCCCTCCTCGCCCAGCGCGTAAACGGTTTCGAGCAGCGAGCCGCCGATCACGACGAGACGCGACGCATCGGCGAAGGGCTGGATCGGCTCCTGCGCCACGGCCGGCAGCGTGAGGCCGGTGGCAAGGAGCAGGGCGGCGAGAGAACGGCGGAAGATGGTCATCGGCAAAGTCCTCAGGCGGCGTTGGAGCGGTCGAGCCGCGGCAGGGACTCGATGAGGTCGCGCCAGCCGGCACGCTCGCCCTTGCCCTCTTCGCGCTGGCCGAAGAACTGGATGATCATCTTGTTGTCGGCGCTGAAGGCCTCGAGCGAGGTGACATGGCCGTCGCTGGTCGGCTTGCGCACGGCCCACACCTCGGTGATGTGGTCGAGGCGCAGATGCATGTGGAAGGTCTCGTCCATGATGTTGAGCCAGGGACCCATCGGCTTCACCTCATGGATCTCGCCGGAGTGGATCTGGATGCAGCCGCGGCTGCCGACAAAGGCCATGATCGGCACGCCGCTCGCCGCCGCGCCTTCGAGCATGCCCTGCGTCGCGCCAAGGTCGAGCGGCCAGGCATAGTCGGCATCGATGCTGGTCACCGCCTGGTGGCGCGACAGGTTGAGCTTTTTGAGCATCGGGAAGAACTGGTGCGTGTCGGTGAGCTTGTCCCAGGCAGCGCGCAATTCGGCCGGCGTGCCGACGGGTGCATCGGCGCGGGTCTCGCTGTCGTCGATATAGACAGTGTCAACGGTCTGCGACTGTTCGTCGGCAGTCAGGCGCACGACCAGAGCCGCGTAAGCCTCGAGGTTTGACGCAGGGCGCAGGTGAATCTTGAACACGGCATCGCCCGCCGCATCGAAGAACTGCAGGCTGCGCTTGAGTGCGCCGTCCTTGTCGGTCTTTTCAACCGCGAAGCCCGAAGCCCATTTGGACGGGAAGATGCGAAGATCGATATTGTCGCCCAGGACGATCGCCGCATGCGGATTGTACTTGGCGTTCTCGAACGGCCCGATCTTTTCGTGCACCACGCTCTCGTTGCGAGTGAGTGCCATCACTTCGCCCAAGGCCGGTGCGCCCTCGAGCAGGGCTTCGACGTCGGGTCGCAACCGCACCACACCCTCGCCGACATAGGCAGCCACCAGCTCCGCCTCGCTGATGCGATGAATGCGGGCAAAATCACGTTCGCGCATCTCCGGATGGGCGGCGCGCAGGCTGCGGATGTCATCGGGGCTAAGGGTACGGGCGTCGGGCACTTGGTGTCTCCTGGAGTGTCGTGCGGGCGTCCTTGGCATCGCCTCCAGGAGGTCGACACCTTTCGAACATATTTGTTGACATCGCAGATCAGGATTTATAGGTCAAGACATAGATGACTGCGGGAGTCATGTTAAGTTCCCCAGTCCACAGATGCCAGCAAGCCATTAGCCAGCCAGCATTCTTTCCCTGCCGGCGGCCCGCGTGCCGTCGCCTTTTGAGCTATTGGAGAATGAGAATGGGGCTCGTGACTCGTCTCGCCACAGTGCTGCTCGGCAGCGTTGCGCTGTCTGGACTGAGCGTCGGACTAGCAGCAGCGCAGAACCAGAACACCAAGAACGTCACGCTGCTGGAGCGCCTGGTGATCGGCTCCGGCGCCGCCAAGGTGGCCATCGATACGCCGCAGGCAGTGACCGTCGTCGACCAGAAGGACATCGACGACAAGCAGGCCAGTACGACGGGCGAGATCTTCGACGACATGCCCGGCGTCACCATGGTGGGATCCGAGCGGCCACTCGGCGAGTCGTTCAACATCCGCGGCATTGGCGCGGCCGAAACCTCAGGTGACGAAGCGCGCATCATCATCACGGTGGATGGCGCCAAGAAGTTCTACGAGCAGTACCGGATGGGCTCGTTCTTCTCCGACCCCGAACTCTACAAGCAGGTCGAAGTGCTGCGCGGCCCGGCCTCCTCGACGCTCTATGGCTCGGGTGCCTTCGGTGGCGTCATCAACTTCACCACCAAGGATGCATCGGACTTCATCAAGGACGGCCAGACCGGTGCGGTGCGGGTGAAGGGCAGCTACTCCTCCAATGGCAGCGAAACGCTGACGTCTGCGATCCTTGCGCATCGCCTGAACGAGACTTTCGAAATCCTCGCTGCCGGCAACTTCCGCCGCTCCGACCTGCAGAAGCTGGCCAATGGCACGACCATGACCGGTTCGGACTTCAAGGCATGGTCCGGTCTGCTCAAGGGAACGATGCACCTCGACGATGAACAGGTCGTGCGCCTCTCCTACCAGCGCTGGGACAGCGACGCCGACAACCAGTACTATTCGCAGACCGCCGACATCGGATCGGCCTTCGGCACAGTCGACCGCCATGTCGTCGACCAGACCACGGTGCTGAGCTACGAGAATCCGGACAGCGCCAACGACATGCTCGACCTCAAAGCTCAGCTGTCCTTCTCCGATACGGCGGTCAAGCAGGACAATGCGACCGGTCAGCAGCAGGCCAGTTCCATCTACAACACCGACTACGGCTACAAGACTCTGCAGGCCAACCTGCAGAACACTTCGAACTTCACGGGCGACAACTGGGTCAACTACCTGACCTACGGCGTCCAGGCGAGCTACCAGATGCGCATCGCCGTGCCAGAGACCGGCACTGTCGTGACCACCCACCCCGAAGGCACATCGAGCAGCATCGGCGTGTTCGCGCAGACTGAGCACACCATCAACGACGCCCTGACGCTGACGGCCGGCGCGCGCGGCGACTACTCCTATCTCGACCCCAGCGACGCGCTGACGACCACAACACCAAATGGTCAGTTCGCGTTCTCGCCCAAGGTGGCGGCCATCTATCGCTTCAACGAGAACTTCAACGTCTTTGGCTCGGCCGCGCACACCGAGCGCATGCCGACGCTGGACGAGATGTACCAGTATGGCACCAACAACAGGACGGCGAACCTCAACCTCAAGAAGGAATACTCCGACAACTTCGAAGCCGGTTTCGGCGTCTCGGGCTATGACCTGCTGACCGAAGGCGACACGGTGGCGATCAAGACCACGGCCTTCATCAACAACATCACTGACGGCATCCGGTCCAACCCGGTGACCTCGAACGCGCCGTACTTCGTTAACATCGCGGGCATGCGCCTTTGGGGTCTGGAAATCGAAGGCTCTTATGAGTCCGAAGCCATGTTTGCCCGCGTCGCCTACACCCTGACCCGCGGCGAATATACCCAGACCTTCATCGCCTCGACTGCTGCCAACAACCGCTATGCCGGTCAGGCCCTTGATGGTCTGCCTCAGGACAAGGTCGTACTGACGGTCGGTGGTCGTTTGCCCGAGCAGCAGCTAGAGTATGGCGCCAAGGTTACAATCGCTGCCAACCCGATCACCTACTACGACAACTCGACCGGCAAGCCCGATGGCTGGGCCAAGCTCGACCTCTTCGCCAACTGGAAGCCGCAGGACGGCCCCCTGGCCGGCATCGAGGCACAGTTCGGCATCGATAACGTCTTCGATAGTGACTATCGCGAAAACCTTTCGGCCGACCGCTCCAAGGGCCGCACCTTCAAGCTGACCTTGGCCAAGCAGTTCGACTACTGACCTTTCGGTCATCCCATGCAGCGCGAGGCGGTCTGTCCACAGCAGGCCGCCTTTCGTGTTTTCGAGTCTGGTTTATGACAGTGCTTTGTGATGGCTTGCCGCTGTCACAAACCATACGGGGGACGCGCATGGCATCCGACACCGACCTGCAGGCCACTTTGTTGCGGCTGGCCAGCTCCAAGATGAAACCGCGGGATCTGCTCAAGGCGACCCGCAAGGCCCACCCCAAGGCCTCGAAGAAAGAGATCGTGCACGCCGCCTTCGCGTCGCTGATCGCTGTGGCCGACCAGGATGCCGAAAAGGCCCTGGCGCTGCAGGACTTTGCCATCGCCGAACGCGGCGACTGATCAGACCACCAGTTCGAGCCGGTCGGCCGGGAAGCGCGTCAGCGCGTACTGGATCGGCCGGTCATCGGCGTCGACATCGACGATTTCGGTGACCAGCATGACGCTGCCGGGCACCAGCCCGATGTCCCGGATCTCGTCGGGCGTGCCATAGCGCGCTGAAATGCGCGTCGAGGCGCGCGAGTAATCGGTGATGCCCAGTTCCGCGAAAGCCTGGGTGAGTGAGCCGGTCCGGCCGAACACGGCCGCAATGTCCGGAAAGCGCTGGTAGGGGAACCAGCTGGTGCCGCGCGACAGCGGCCGACCATCGGCATGCGACAACCGTTCGAGCCGCGTCACCCGCGTACCGGGCCGCAGACCGAGGCCGCGCGCCACGCTGGCATTGGCATTCTCCAGCCGTGTCGACAGCAGCTCGCCATGCATATCCTGCACCTGACCGGCGAGACCTTCGGAGAACCGCGTGCGGCGGCCGATGCGATAGCTGAGGCGCCGCGCCGAGTTGACGAAGGTGCCGCGGCCCTGCTCGGCGCGGACCACGCCTTCCTCGGCGAGCACGGCGAAGGCGCGCCGCACCGTATGGCGATTGGCGGCAAAGCGCTGCGCCAGCGCCGCCTCGGTGGGCAACTGCTCGCCGCTCGACACCTTGCCGCCAATGATGTCGAGCCGGATCTCGTCGGCGATCCGTCGCCACAATGCGACCCCACCACGCGCATCGTTTTTTGTCATTGCAAATTCACACCCAGGGCGTAAGACCGAAACAGCAGCACTAGTTGTCTACTAAATTAGACAAATCGAGGCAAGATGTTGAACGACGCTTTCGATCGCAAGACCGCCATAGACACCCTCTCCGCCGCGCCGCCGACGGCGCTGGCGGACCTCTGGGCCAAGCTCGGCATCGCGCCGGAATATCGGCTGGTGCGCGGCCCGGAAACCGGCCTCGTGATGATCCGCGGAAGGGCAGGGGGCGGCGGCCAGCCGTTCAACCTGGGCGAGGCCACTGTGACCCGCGCCACGGTGCGGCTGGCGAGCGGCGAAGTCGGGCACTCTTATGCGCTGGGCCGCGATGGCGAAAAGGCAGTGCGCGCCGCACTGCTCGACGCGCTCTGGCAGCGCGAGCCGCAACGGATCGAGACCGAAGTGCTGGTCCCGCTGCGCGACGCCGCGCGCCAAGCCGACGCCACGCTACGCGACGAGACCGCGGCGACGCGCGTCAACTTTTTCACCATGGTGCGCGGAGACGACTGATGCACGACACTCTCGCCATCGAGGGCGGCTTTGCCGATCCCGTCATTGCCGGCCAGCGCGGCTTCAAGGCCATCATGGATGCCCTGGCACGCCCCGGCACGGTGCAGCAACTGCCCGCCGAGGCGCAACCGCCGGCGCCACTGCCGCGTGGTCTTGCCGAGATTGCGCTGACCCTCTGCGATCACGACTCGCCGGTCTGGCTCGACCCCACTCTCGCTGCAGCAGCATCGTCGCCGAATGGCTGCGCTTTCACACCGGCGCGCGCTGGTCAGCGCGGTCCGTGACGCCGATTTCGCCTTTGTCATCGCCGAAGGCCACCTGCCGAACCTCGCCGCATTCGCCATCGGCACCGACGAGTATCCCGATCGCTCGGCCACTATCTGCCTGGCCGTTCCGTCGCTCAGCGGTGGCCCGGCGCTGCGGCTCCGCGGACCCGGCATCAAGGACGAGATCGGCATCGCCCCACAGGGTCTGCCGGCCGACTTCATCGCCCAGTGGGCCGAAAACCGCGCGCTGTTTCCGCGTGGCGTCGACCTGCTGCTCGTGGCGCCTGACGGGCTGATCGGTCTGCCGCGCAGCACCCGCATTTCCGCTGGAGGCCAGTGACATGTACGTTGCCGTCAAGGGTGGCGAAGCCGCCATTGCCAATGCCCACCGCCTGCTCGCCGACCGTCGCCGCGCGACCGCTCAGTGCCGGCGCTGCGCATCGACCAGGTCGTCGAGCAGCTCGGCCTTGCCATCGACCGGGTGATGGGCGAGGGCTCGCTCTACGACAAGGACCTCGCTGCCCTCGCCATCCTGCAGGCGCGCGGCGATCTGATCGAAGCGATCTTTCTGGTGCGCGCCTATCGCACCACGCTGCCGCGGTTCGGCAATTCGACGCCGATCGATACCGGCGCCATGCAGATCGAGCGGCGCATCTCGGCGACCTTCAAGGATCTGCCCGGCGGGCAGGTGCTGGGGCCGACCTTCGACTACACGCATCGACTGCTCGACCCCAGCCTGCTCTCCGGCCTCACCGATGCGCCTGAGGTTACGCCCAGCGCGCCCGAAAGCACACCACGCGTCACCGACCTGCTCAATGGCGAAGGGCTCATCGAGCCGGACTTTGGTGCAGCCGGCGAAGAGTTGAACCAGCCAGTCGGCGACCTGACGCGTGAGCCGCTGGAATTCCCGCTCGACCGCGATCTGCGCCTGCAGGCGCTGGCGCGCGGCGATGAGGGTTTCCTGCTCGGGCTCGGCTATTCCACCCAGCGCGGCTATGCGCGCAACCATCCCTTTGTCGGCGAGATCCGCATCGGCGAAGTCGAGGTGGAACTCGATATCCCCGAGCTCGGGTTCGCCGTGTCGCTGGGGCGCATCAAGGTGACCGAGTGCCAGATGGTCAACCAGTTCAAGGGCAGCGCGACGGTGCCGCCGCAGTTCACCCGCGGCTATGGCCTCGTCTTCGGCCAGGCCGAACGCAAGGCCATGTCGATGTCGCTGGTCGATCGCGCGCTGCGGGCACGCGAGTTCGGCGAGGACATCAAGGGCATCGCCCAGGACGAGGAATTCGTCATTTCCCACTGCGACAACGTGCAGGCCACCGGCTTTGTAGAGCATTTGAAGCTCCCGCACTACGTCGACTTCCAGGCCGAGCTCGACCTGATCCGCCGCATGCGCGGCGAGTTCGAGGCCCGGCAGGACGAAACCGCTTTGCGCGAGGCCGCAGAATGAACGTCGCCACCTACAACTTCGCCTATCTCGACGAGCAGACCAAACGGATGATCCGGCGGGCCATTTTGAAGGCCATCGCTATTCCCGGCTACCAGGTGCCGTTCGCCAGCCGCGAGATGCCCATGCCCTATGGCTGGGGCACCGGCGGCGTGCAGATCACCGCTTCGATCATCGGACCCGATGATGTGCTCAAAGTCATCGACCAGGGCGCTGACGACACCACCAATGCTGTCTCGATCCGCGCCTTCTTTGCCAAGGTGGCCAATGTCGCGGTGACCACGCACACCGCTGACGCCACCATTATCCAGACGCGACACCGCATCCCGGAAAAGACGCTGCAGGCCGGGCAGGTGCTGGTCTGCCAGGTGCCGATCCCCGAGCCGCTGCGCTTCCTCGAGCCGCGCGAGACCGAGACGCGGAAGATGCATGCGCTGGAAGAATATGGGCTGATGCACGTCAAGCTCTACGAGGACATCGCCAAGCACGGCCGCATCGCAACCACCTACGCCTATCCGGTCAAGGTCGAGGGCCGCTACGTCATGGACCCCTCGCCGACGCCGAAATTCGACAATCCCAAGATGCACATGTCCGAGGCGCTGCAGCTTTTCGGCGCCGGGCGCGAAAAGCGCATCTATGCGGTGCCGCCGCACACCGAAGTGGTGAGCCTCGACTTCGAGGATCATCCCTTCACCATCCAGCATTTCGACGAGCCCTGCGCGCTCTGTGGCGCCGAGCAGGTCTATCTCGACGAGGTCATCCTCGATGACCATGGCGGGCACATGTTCGTCTGCTCCGACACCGACAATTGCGAAGAGCGTCGCGCCGCCGGCCATCGCGGCAAGCTGGCAGGTCACGCACTGGAGGCGGCGGAATGAGCATCGAGGGTACTCCCATGACCGACGAACCACTCCTCCGCGTCCACGCGCTCTCCAAGATGTACGGCACCCGCATGGGCTGTGCCGATGTGAGTTTTGAACTCTGGCCCGGCGAAGTGCTGGCTGTGGTGGGCGAGAGCGGTTCGGGCAAAACGACGCTGCTCAATTGCCTTTCCACCCGCTCGAGCCGACCAGCGGCATCGCCGAATATCGCATGCGCGACGAGCGCTGGCGCAACCTCTACGACCTCAGCGAAGCCGAGCGCCGCTTCCTGATGCGCACCGACTGGGGCTTTGTGCACCAGAACCCCGCCGATGGCCTCCGCATGGCGGTCTCGGCCGGCGCCAATGTCGGCGAGCGCATGATGGCCGTCGGCGACCGCCACTATGGCCGCATCCGGCAGACGGCGATCGACTGGCTCGGCCGCGTCGAGATTGCGGCCGACCGCGTCGACGACGAGCCGCGCAGCTTTTCGGGCGGCATGCGGCAGCGCCTGCAGATCGCCCGCAACCTCGTCACCAACCCGCGCCTCGTGTTCATGGATGAGCCGACCGGCGGCCTCGATGTCTCGGTGCAGGCGCGCCTGCTCGACCTGTTGCGCGGTCTTGTGAGTGACCTTGGCCTTGCCGCCATTGTCGTCACCCATGACCTCGCCGTGGCGCGGCTTCTCAGCCACCGCATGATGGTGATGAAGGACGGTTTCGTCATCGAGCAGGGGCTCACCGACCGCGTCCTCGACGACCCGCGTGAACCCTATACCCAGCTGCTCGTCAGCTCGATCCTGCAGGTGTGATGATGGGCTTTACCTCTCCCCTCGCGTCTGGAGCCAAGCAATGACCACTCTTCTCTCCGTCTCCAACGTCGAAAAATCCTTCACCATGCACCTGCGCGACGGGATCGTGCTGCCGGTGGTGGAAGGCGTGGCCTTTGAGGTCAATGCCGGCGAGTGCGTCGTGCTCGGGGGCCCGTCGGGGGCCGGCAAGAGTTCGCTGCTCAAGATGGTCTATGGCAATTACGGCGTCGATGGCGGGGCCATAAAGCTCTGGCACAATGGCGAGTGGGTCGACCTCGCGACTGCGAAGCCGCGCCGGGTCATCGAGCTGCGCCGCGATACCATCGGCTATGTCAGCCAGTTCCTCCGCACCGTGCCGCGCGTCTCCACCCTCGATGTGGTGCCGAGCCATTGGTAAGCCGCGGCGTTGATCGGGACACGCGCGCGACAAGGCGCAGGGCCTGCTGGCCCGCCTCAACCTGCCGCAGCGCCTCTGGAGCCTGCCGCCCGCGACTTTTTCGGGCGGTGAGCAGCAGCGCGTCAACATTGCCCGCGGCTTCATCACCGATCACCCGGTGCTGTTGCTCGATGAGCCGACGGCGTCGCTCGACGCCACCAATCGTGCCGTGGTGGTGGCGATGATCGCCGAGAAGAAGGCCGCCGGCGTCGCTTTGCTCGGCATCTTCCACGACGAGGAAGTCCGCGCCCAGGTGGCCGACCGCATCATCGATGTCACGGCTTTTGCCCCGAGGATCGCGGCATGAAACTGAGCGAAACGCCGTTCATCCACCCGACCGCTCGCGTCGATGACAGCGTGCTGGGCAAGTACACCGAAGTCGGCCTCGGCTGCCGCGTCGCGCATTCGACCCTGGGCGACTATTCCTACTGCGTCGAGAACACCCAGATCGCCTATGCGACAATCGGCAAGTTCTCCAACATCGCCGCGCATGTCCGCATCTATGCCAGCATGCACCCGATGGGGCGTGCCTCGCTGCACCACTTCACCTATCGCTCGAGCTGGTATTTTGACGGCGAAGAAGACGACCAGAGTTTCTTCGACTGGCGCGCCTCGACTCCGATCAACATCGGCCACGACACCTGGATCGGCCATGGCGCGGTGATCATGCCCGGCGTGACGATCGGCACCGGTGCGATCATCGGCTCGAACGCCGTGGTCACCAAGGACGTCGCCGACTTCGCTATCGCCGTCGGCGTGCCGGCCAAGCCGATCCGCCAGCGCTTCCCCGACGCCATTGCAGCCCGCCTGATGGCGCTCGCCTGGTGGGACTGGAGCCACGAGAAACTGCACGAGGCACTACCCGATTTCAGGGCGATGCAGATCGAGGCGTTTCTGGAGAAGTACGAGTAACCAGAGGGCTCAGGCGTCCGCCGTCGCGGTGAGGGTTATTCCCAGCGCCTTCATGACGGCGAGTGTGGTCTTCAATGTCGGATTGCCCGTCTCGCTGAACGAGCGATAAAGTTGCTCGCGTGAGAGGCCAGTCTCACGGGCGATCTGCGTCATGCCCTTGGCGCGCGCCACCACACCCAGCGCATGGGCAATATAGGACGCATCCTGCGTCTTGAATGCTTCCTCCATGAACACAGCGACGGCTTCGTCGCTGCCGAGGTCTTCTGCGGGATCGTAGGTGGTCAACTTTTCGTCCATCTCATTCGCTCCACGAGCGCGCCAGGTGTCGCGCCTTCTTGATATCCTTGGCCTGACTGGCCTTGCTGCCCCCGCAGAGCAGCACAATGATCAACTCACCCCGCTGCTGAACATAGACCCTATAACCGGGGCCGTAATGAATGCGCAGTTCGCTCACGCCTTCACCGACCGGCTCCGCGTCACCCCAATGCCCTTGCGACAGACGATCGAGCCGGGAAGCAATCAGCGCGCGCGCCCGGAGGTCCTTGAGCTGCGTTCGCCACTTGCGGAAAGTGTCAGTCTGTTTGAGTACGCGCACACGTAGTTTATAGACTACGAAGTCTAAAACCGCAAGTTGGTCGTTCGGCGCAATCTCTGCTCCAACAACAACTTAGCTGGTGGCTTTCGAGAGGTTTTCCACCGTCACAAACCCGTCGTCCAACCGTCACGTGGGTTTCGCGTATTCAACTTACGTCTTGGCCCCGTCGATTGAAGACGGGGGACGGCGCATGCTCAAGATCTCGAAGGTATCGCGGCGTTTTGGGTCCAAGACCGCCGTGGACGATATCAATATCGAGATCCCGGCCGGGCAGATGGTCGGCATCATCGGTCGCTCCGGCGCTGGCAAGTCGACGCTTCTGCGCATGATCAACCGGCTTATCGACGTCTCTGACGGCACCATCGAGTTCGAGGGCAAGGCGGTATCGTCGCTCAAGGGCCAGGCACTGCGTGACTGGCAGCGCGACTGCGCCATGATCTTCCAGCAGTTCAACCTCGTGCCGCGCCTCGACGTCATCACCAACGTGATGCTCGGCCGGCTCAACCACCGCAACACGCTACTCTCGCTGCTCCGCATCTTCTCCGAAGACGAGCAGCTGATGGCGCTCAAGGCGCTCGAGCGGCTGGACATCGCTCAGACCGCGACGCAGTGGGCCCAGACCCTCTCCGGCGGCCAGCAGCAGCGCGTCGCCATTGCCCGGGCGCTGATGCAGGAACCGAAAATCCTGCTCGCTGACGAACCGATCGCCTCGCTCGATCCGCGCAACGCCCAGATCGTCATGGATGCGCTGGCCGAGATCAACGAGCAGCAGGGCATCACGGTGATCACCAACCTCCACACGCTCGATACCGCGCGCACCTATTGCGAACGCATCATCGGCATGTCGCAGGGGCGCGTGGTGTTCGACGGCACACCAGACCAACTGACCACCGAGGTCGCCCGCGAGCTTTACGGCGCTGATGGCCTTGCCGAAGCGTTCTCGGAGGCCATGACCTCGACCACGCTCGAAGCGGCCAAGCCGCGACAAAAGAAGAAAAAGCACATGGCGATCGTGCCCGGCACGGCCTTTGCCGAGGCCAGCCTGCCCAACTGAGTTTTCCCCCATTTCGTCCGGCGGACGGCTGCCATGCAAGGCCGGCCGACGGACGAAGACTGCCCTTCGCGTCACCAAAGGAGATTTTCGATGACTGCGATCAAGACGTTGCTGATGGCCACCGTGGCTGTTGTTTCCATTGCGACCCCGGTCCTGGCCCAGGACATGGACGTCATCCGTATCGGCCTGCTCGGCGGCGAAAACGAAGCCGACCGTCTGGCCGACACCCAGTGCCTGATCGACAAGCTTCCCGCCGCCCTCGGCGTCAAGGAAGTCCAGCTGTTCCCGGCCGCCGACTATGATGGCGTGGTCCAGGGCCTGCTCGGCGGCACGCTCGACATCGCCGGCCTCGGCGCCTCCGCCTATGCCAAGGTTTATATCGCTGACCCGAAGGCGGTTGAGCCCTTCCTCACCAACGTGCAGACCGACGGCTCGACCGGCTACTATGCTATCGGCCTCGCCAAGAAGGACTCGGGCATCACCACCATCACCGAAGCCAAGGGCAAGCGCCTCGGCTACGCCGATCCTGACTCGACGTCTGGTTACCTCGTGCCGCTGACTGCTCTTCCTGCCGTCCTCGGCGAAAAGCCGGACACGTTCTTTGCCTCCACCGATTTCGGGGGCGGCCATGAGAACCTCGTGCTTGGTCTGCTCGATGACAAGTTCGATGTCGTCACCACCTGGGGTTCGGGCGTTGGCGAGTTCTCCGAGGGCTATACCTCGGGCAACATCCGCTCGATGGTCGACAAGGGCATGCTCGACATGGAAGACGTCGTCGAAGTCTGGCGCTCGCCGCTGATCCCGAACGGCCCGCTGGTCTACCGGTCGAACCTCGACCAGGCCATGAAGGACAAGATCGTCAAGTTCTACTCCGAGCTGCCGACCACCGACTACGAGTGCTTCCGCTCGATCGAGAACGGCGACTTCAAGAGCTACACCCCGGTGACCGTCGACTTCTACATGCCGATCATCGAAGCCCGCAAAGCGGCAATCGGCGGTTGATCCGCGTCTAAGAAAAGAAGCGGCGGTGGGTAACCACCGCCGCTTCGACTTTGTCATGATGGGGGTTCGAGCGTGACGACATTGGAACAGACCGGGCTCAGCCAGGCCGGGCAGGTCGTGCACAAGCACTACCGTTCGCTGCTGCGCACGCGTCGCCTTTACACACTGGGCAGTCTCGGCCTGTTGCTCGCCATCCTGGTTGGTGCGCTGCTTTTTGCCGAAGCCTCGAATTCAGGCAAATTCATCGAGCGCCTGCCGTATTTCTTCGATTTTTTCATCCACTTCCGGCCCGATGAGCCGATGGAAGTGGTCCGCGCCATGTTCGACCTGCCATCGCCTTATGCCGACGGCTCGTTCAAGTACGACTACGAGGTCGGCCGGGTCTATCTCTTCGGCGAGTTCTACATTCCGGAGTATTTCTACCAGCTGCTGGTCACCATCAATGTGGCCTTTCTATCCACCTTGATCGGCGTCGTCGTCGCCTTCCCGCTGGCCTTCCTCGCCGCTGCCAATGCCACACGCCTGGCGCCATTGCGTTTCGCTGTGCGGCGCGTGCTCGAACTGTTCCGTGCCTTCCCGGAGATCGTCATCGCCGGGATGCTGCTGGCGATCCTGTCGCTCGGACCGATCGCTGCCATTGCGGCCATCGCCATCCACACGATCGGCGCGCTGGGCAAGATGTTCTATGAAGTCGTCGAGAACGCCGACACGCGCCCTGACGAGGGCCTGCGTGCCGTGGGCGGCAACTGGTTCGAGCGCGTACGCTTCGGCTATGTGCCCCAGGTGATGCCCAACTTCGTCTCGTATTTCCTGCTCCGCACCGAGATCAATGTACGCGCCTCGACCATCATCGGCGCGGTCGGTGGCGGCGGCATCGGCGAGGTGTTTCGCCTCTCCATCGGTCGCGACCATGCGGCCAAGACCATCGCCATCATCATCCTGCTGCTCGTGACCATTATCGCCATCGACTGGCTGTCTGGCGTCTTGCGCCAGCGCCTGGTGGGTGACGCCGCGTTCCGCTTCGGCGCCTGAGGGAGATCGACATGTCCGAACTCGTCGTCACACCCGCCGAAGCTGCCGAACTCAAGGCGCTTCACGCCGCCGTTTTCCACAAACCCTGGCACCAGCGCCTGCTGGCGCCGGTCGCGGTCTTTGCAACGCTCGCCTATGTGGTGTTCTGCGGCCTCTTTTTCGACCTGCCCAGGGTCTTTGCGGAAGCCAAGTGGGACCGCGCCAGCGTCTACATTGCCGACTGGTACTCCTGGGAGGCCCAGCCGCGCTTCCGCTTCAAGGACAATGCTGTCGAACTCGAGTGGACCCGTTCGCTGCTGGGGGAGAACCCCAGCCCCGACTGGATCGAGACGACGGGTCCGCACAACTACACGGTGACCTTCGGCAGTGCCGCCGATCAGGTCGAGATCAGCCCCAGCAATGTGATCGCCGTGGTGGCGGGGCAGCGCTATCGGATCCCGATTTCCGAAGCCGGCGCCGCCTTGCCGGAGAACGCACCCGCCAACATGTCCCTCAAGGGCGGCCGCGTCACCGTCGACTACGGCTTTATCGGCGAAGCCGAAATCCGCAACAGCCAGGTCTTCGTGCGCCACCGCTACCTGGGCTGGCCGAATTTCTTCTTCGATACCGGTTCGCCCTTTTTCGGCATGGACACTGCCACGCTCTGGCAGACCATCAGCAGCGGGGAGCAGATCGACAAGCGCATGCCCAACTGGCAGCTGATGCTGGTGGAGTTCCTCTACAATTCCGAATGGCAGCATCTCGATGTCTGGCAGAAGCTGTTGCAGACCATCGTGATGGCCTTCTGCGGCACGCTGTTTGCTGCGGTGTTCGTGTTCCCGCTGATCTTTATTGCGGCCCGCAACATCACCCCGAACCGGGCGGCCAACTGGCTGACCAAGCGCCTCTTCGACCTGCTGCGCTCGATCGACATGCTGATCTGGGCGCTGGTCTTCGTGCGCGGCTTCGGCCCCGGCCCGATCCCCGGCATCGCGGCGATCTTTTTCACCGACACCGGTACGCTGGGCAAGACCGGCACCGAGACACTGGAGAATATCGACGACAGGCAGCGCGAGGGCGTCAAGTCGGTCGGCGCGGCGCCGCTGGAAGTGCAGCGCTATGGCGTTATCCCGCAGATCCTGCCGATCTTCCTCAGCCAGGTGCTCTACTTCTGGGAGAGCAATACCCGTTCGGCCACCATCATCGGTGCCGTCGGCGCCGGTGGTATCGGCCTGAAACTGATCGAGGCCATGCGCACCAACCAGGATTGGGAGAACGTCGCCTACATGGTGCTGCTCATCCTGGCGGTGGTGTTCATCTTCGACAACATCTCCAACGCGCTGCGCTCGCGCCTGATCGGCAGGCAGAGCTAGGCGGTCGCGTGATTGTCACAGTTGCGGGCTAGACGCCCGCCAGAACATGGAGACATGAAATGGCCGCCGAACAGGTCCTGAGCAATGCGCGTGTGGTTCTTGCTGATCGGGTGATCGACGGCCATGTCGTTATCCGTGACGGGCTGATCGCCGAGATCGGCAAGGGTCCAGCCAAGGGCGAAGACCTCGAAGGCGACTTCCTGCTGCCCGGCCTGGTGGAACTGCACACCGACCACATGGAAGGCCATTACGCGCCGCGTCCCGGCGTGCGCTGGAACCCGCTGGCCTCGGTGCAGGCGCATGACGCGCAAGTCGCGGCCTCCGGCATCACTACGGTGTTCGACGCGCTGCGCGTCGGGCTCAACGACGACAGCGGCATGTCCAATGAGGATTTCCGCAAGCTCGGCGAGGCCATTCATGCCGGCATGGATTCGGGGCGGCTGCGGGCCGACCATTTCATCCACCTGCGCTGCGAAGTGGCGGCGCCTGATTGCCTCGAAGGTTTCGCACCATTTCAGGGCGATAGCCGCGTCCGCATCGCCTCGCTAATGGACCATTCCCCCGGCCAGCGCCAGTTCGCCTCGATCGAGGCCTATCGGAATTACTACCAGAAGAAGAAGCGGATGTCGGACGCCGAGTTCGAGGCCTTTGCCGCGCGGCGGACCCGCGAGTCGGCCGAGTTCGCCGAGCCGCATCGCGACGCCATTTCGGCGCGGGCTGCCGAAATGGGCATTGTCCTCGCCAGCCACGATGATGCGACGGTCGAGCAGGTGGCCGACGCCACCGCACGCGGCATCCGCATAGCAGAGTTTCCGACCAGCCTCGAAGCGGCGCGGGCCTCGCGCGAGGGCGGCATGGCGATCCTGATGGGGGCGCCCAACGTGGTGCGCGGCGGCTCGCATTCGGGCAACGTGTCGGCCCGTGACCTCGCGGCCGAGGGGCTGCTGGACATCCTTTCGTCCGATTATGTGCCGTTCAGTCTGATGCAGGCGATCTTTGCCTTCGACGACCAGATGGAACTGCCCGATGCGGTGGCGATGGTGACCCGCCATCCGGCCGAAGCAGCCGGGCTGACCGATCGCGGCGTGATCGAGGCCGGCAAGCGCGCCGACCTGGTGCGGGTCAATGCCGATATGGGCCTGCCCATGGTCCGCACAGTGTGGCGCGAAGGGCGGCGGGTGATCTAGGTCCCGCGCGGCTTGGCCCGGGCAGTGGCGGCGGCCGAGGCTGGGTCGTCTGGCCAGAAGTGGCGCGGATAGCGGCCGCGCAGGTCCTTGGCGACATCTTTCCAGCTGCCGGTCCAGAAGCCGGGGAGGTCGCGCGTCGTCTGGATCGGCCGATGTGCGGGCGAC
This sequence comes from Devosia sp., assembly GCA_015657675.1. GTDB lineage: Bacteria > Pseudomonadota > Alphaproteobacteria > Rhizobiales > Devosiaceae > Devosia_A. Next base: position 6,286 of record JACDQI010000040.1, on the reverse strand, counting down.
AGCAGGATCAGCAGCAGCGGGATCTTGCCACCACCCACGGCGGGATGCGCCTTGAGGCCAAACAGTTCCTGCACGCGCACTTCCAGCGCCGGACCGTTCTCGGCTGCATAGTCGATGGGCAAATGCGAGCCTGAGGGCGCGTCAAAGTGGCTGGGCAGCAGCCGGTCGATCTCGGCCCGCTGCGACCAGGGCAGTAGATTGCCCATCGCCGCCTCCAAAGTGTCGCCGGTGACCTCGGCCAGGCTGGCACAGCCGAGACCAGCGATCCAGTCGGGGCGGGCGAGACCGCTGTCGGAGAGATCGGGCCAGTCGCCGCCGAGCTGCTGGTGGAGATAGGTCGCGCGGGCCCGGAGCGCCCGCTGGTCCTTGCTCCAGGGCAGGGCGCCGACCTGGCCCAACATGTTCTCGGCAAAGAGCTGCGCCGCCGCTGCGAGGTCGGTGATCCTGGAGGGCGCGTCACCCAGCAGCAGAGCGCCGAGGCGCTTTACCTTGCGGGCGCGGACGGACTTTGACCCGGCGTCAAAGCTCAGCGTCTCTGCGTCGACGATCTGGCTGCCGAGCAACTCCTCGATGGTTGGACGGTCGATGGCAGCCGCGGCGCGGATGCGGCCATTGGCGGCGCTGCCGGTGAGATCGGCGACGACCAGAAAGGGTTCGCGGGCCAGCGCATCGGTTTCGTCCAGCGAGGCGCCCCGGCCATTGGCGAGGCGGAAGCGACCGCGTGCGCCGGCGGCCTGGGCCACCCGGTCGGGATAGGCGCGGGCGAGATGCCGGCCGACATCATCGGACCGGCCGCTTTCGCCGCCAGCGAGGCGTGCCCAACGGGACGCGAGACTGCGCGCTTCGTCGGCGCGTGGCCCGCGCTCGCCGCGGAAGCGGCTGAGACGATGCGCAAGGTCGGTGCCGTCGCCACCGAGCCCGCGCTCGCTGAGCAGCACGGCGAGTTCAGCGGCGGTCATCGCATCGCCTTCGGCGGCGGCACGATGCACCATGTGCGCGAGGCGCGGATGCAGGGGCAGACGGGCCAGTGCTTGGCCCTCAGCAGTGATCCGCCCCTGCGCGTCGAGCGCCTCAAGAGCGGTGAGCAGGTTGATCGCCTCGGTCCAGGCCGGCGCCGGCGGCGGATCGAGGAAACGCAGCTGCGCCGGATCGGAAACGCCCCATGAGGCGAGATCGAGCGCCAGCCCCGAGAGATCGGCGCCAAGAATCTCCGGCGTATCGAAGGCAGCAAGCGCCGCCGTTTGACCTTCCGACCAGAGCCGATAGCAGATGCCCGGTTCGGTGCGTCCGGCGCGGCCGCGACGCTGGTCGGCGGCGGCCCGAGAAACCGGCCGCGTCTCGAGCGTGGTGAGGCCGGTCGCCGGCTCGTAAGCGGGAACGCGGGCAAAACCGCAATCGACGACGATGCAGACGCCCTCGATGGTCAGCGACGTCTCGGCAATCGATGTGGCCAGCACCACCTTGCGCCGGCCCGGCGGGGCAGGGGCGATGGCCAAATCCTGCTCCTGAGGGCTGAGCTGGCCGTAGAGAGGCGCTACCGTGACATCGGCTGGCAGCGACCAGCGAGGCGTTCGGCGGTACGGCGGATCTCCGCCTGGCCGGGCAGGAAGACCAGCACGGAGCCCGGATCGGTGCGTAGAGCGGCGATTACGGCGGAGGCCACCTGGTCTTCGAGTCGGGCCAGGGGATCGCGATCGACATGGCGCGTTTCGACCGGAAAGGCGCGGCCGAGGCTTTCGACCACCGGCGCGTTGTCGAGCAGTCGCGCCACCCGCGCCCCATCGATTGTGGCCGACATCACCAGCACCCGCAGGTCGTCCCGCAGGGCGGCGGCGTCGAGCGCCAGAGCCAGACCGAGATCGCCGTCGAGGCTGCGCTCATGGAATTCGTCGAAGATGACCGCCGCGATGCCCTTCAGTTCAGGGTCGTCCAGCAGCATGCGGGTGAACACCCCCTCGGTTACCACTTCGACGCGCGTCGCCTTGCTGACCTTGGCATCCAGCCGCACGCGATAACCCACTGTATCGCCGACGCTTTCGCCCAGCGTCTGGGCCATCCGGCGGGCCGCAGCACGCGCCGCGAGCCGGCGGGGCTCCAGCATGACGATGCGCCCGTCGCCGCGCCACGGGGCGGCGAGCAAGGCCAGCGGCACGCGCGTGGTCTTGCCAGCGCCTGGCGGTGCGACCAGCACGGCAAAGGGCCCGGCCGCCAGCGCCGCCAAGAGGCCGGGCAGGGCGTCGTCGATGGGCAGCGCATCGGTTGGTGCAGGAGAGCGGGTCAAGTCTTTGTCAATGTTGAACTGTTGCAACGCTGCAATCGTCATCCAAAAGTCGCATTTGAACCATGCTGTCCACCCTTGAACCGGTCGGCAAACCGGTTCATGACTAAATTCTGCTTTTTGCGTACGCGGCCGAGCCTGGGAGGAGACCTTGGGCTCCTTATCCGGGTACGCGTCCAATACATAGTCTGGATATTCCCGTGAACACCGACAAGGTGGCGAGCGCCGTTGAGCGCGGCAACCCATTTTCTCACGTAGCAAAGGCCGGCTGGGGCCGTGGTCTGGGGACGCTGGTGCGCATTACGCGCCTCAACCTCCGCCATCCCTGGCAGGTCAGCGTCTGCCTGCTGGCAACCCTGGTGGCTGCCGGGCTGCAGCTCTGGATCCCGCGCCTGCTCGGCCAGGCGGTCGACGAGGCGCGCGGTGTGGTGACTGCCGGTGCAGCCGGTGAAGCGGCGCTCTGGACCACTGCCATGGTGCTGCTGGTGGTGGCGATCCTCCGCGGGCTCTTCACCCTCGTGCAGAACTACTATTCCGAATCTGTCGGCCACGCAGCCGCCTACGAGTTGCGACTTGCCGCCTACGAAAAGGTGCAGCGCCTCAGCTATTCGTTCCACGACAGCGTGCATTCGGGCGACCTGATCATGCTGGGCATCCTCGATATCGATGGCGTTCGCATGTTCTTTGCCACCGGCCTCGTCCGACTGGTGCTGCTGACTGTGCTGATCGGCGTCGGTGCCTACCTGCTGCTATCCACTGACCTGGTGCTGGGCTGCTCAGCCTCTCGTTCGTGCCCTGGGTCGCTTACCGCTCTTCCACAGCGCAGCTGACCTTGCGTGCCACCTGGTATGAGCTGCAGGACCGGCTCGCCAAGCTGTCGCGCGTCATGGAAGAAAACCTCGGCGGCATCCGCGTGGTGCGCGCCTTTGCGGCCGGCTGGCACGAGCTCAACAAGTTCGACCGGGCCAGCAAGCATGCACTCGAGCTGGCGCATGAGCGCACCGAATTGCGCGTCAACTCGACCAGCTCGATGAACCTGTCGTTCTTCATTTCCATGGGCCTGGTGCTCTGGGTGGGCGGCAACAAGGTGATCGCCGGGGAAGTCAGCGTTGGCACGCTCGCCTCCTTCCTCACCTTCATGACCATTTTGCAGATGCCGGTGCGTCAGCTTGGCCTCTTGGTCAATTCCTTCGCCCGCGCCTCCACCTGCGGCACCCGGCTGTTTCAGCTGCTCGACCTCGACCTCGCGATCAAGGATAAGCCCGGCGCCGAGCCCATCAAGATCACCGAAGGCACGCTGCGCTTCGATAATGTGAGCTTTGCCTATCCCAGCGCGCCCGACCGCGCCGTGCTGACCAATGTCAGCTTTGAGGGCCGCAAGGGCCAGACGATCGGCATTGTCGGCCCGCCGGGCAGCGGCAAGTCGACCATCGCCCATCTGATCCCGCGCTTTTACGATGTCACGGGTGGTCGCATCACCATCGACGGACAGGACATCCGGGACGTGACGCTGACTTCCCTCCGCAATGCGGTGAGCGTGGTGCAGCAGGACGGGTTCCTGTTCACCACAACCATCGAAAACAACATCGCCTACGGCAATCCGTGGGTGCGTGAGCAGCGCATCGAGCGGGCCGCCGAGTCGGCGCAACTGCACAACTACGTTGCCGGCCTGCCGGCGGGCTACGACACCATCGTGGGCGAGCGCGGCATGTCGCTGTCCGGTGGCCAGCGCCAGCGCCTCTCGATTGCGCGCAGCCTGATTTTGAAGCCGGCGGTGATGGTGTTTGACGATTCCACCGCCGCCATCGACGCCGGCACGGAGCAGCGCATCCGCGTCGCCATGAAGCGCTATGCGCAGGACCGGGTGACGCTGATCATTTCGCATCGGCTCTCCTCGCTGATGCATGCCGACCAGATCCTGTTTGTCGAGAACGGAACCATCGTCGAGCGCGGCACCCATGAGGAATTGCTGGGCAAGGGCGGGCGCTACCGCACGCTCTACGATCTGCAGCTCCGCCCCGCCGATGAAGTCCAGCTGGGGGCCGCCCAATGACCGCCGAAAGCATCGAAGACACCAACGACAAGCCGCGCCGCCTCAAGGCCGTTGTCGGCTCGCATCGCGAGGAAGAAGAGGCCTTCGGCAAGGCCTATGACCCGCGCATCGTGCGCCGCATCATGGCCTTCGTGAAGCCGTACCGGAAGCAGATGCTGGTTTCGGTGGCCGCGGTGGTCATCTTCACCGGCATCCAGCTGACGCTGCCGCTGATCATCCGCTACGCCATCGACCACGGCATGGCGCCGGGAGCTGATGGCACGGTGCTCAACTGGATGGTGGCGCTGTTTGCCGTCGCCATCATCATCAACTTTGCTGCCAGCCACATCCAGGAACTGGTGGTCGGCAAGGCGGCCGAAAACGTGCTGTTCGACATGCGACGCGCCATGTTCGCGCAGCTGCAGCGCGTCTCGCTGAGTTTCATGGACAAGACCGAAGTCGGCCGGCTGATGAGCCGGCTCACCGGCGACGTCAACTCGATGCAGGAGTTCCTGGAAAACTCCGTTCTGTCGGTGGGCGACATCCTCCTGCTTTTCGGCATCGTCGTGGCGCTGCTCTGGATGGATTTCTGGCTGGGCCTTTTGACCCTCATCACCATGCCGCTGCTCTTCATCTTCCGGCTGTTCTGGTTGCCGCCGGCCAAGCGCGCCTTCATGGCGGCGCATGAGACCAACTCGATCGCCAATGGCGCCCTCGCGGAGGGCATCAACGGCGTCCGCACCATCCAGAGCCTCGAACGTCAGCGGGTCAATTTCGACCTCTACGAAGAAAAGGCGATGAAGAACCTCAAGTCGCACCTCACGGCTGCAAAGTACTCGCAGGTGATGGTGCCGGTGGTTGACACGCTGACCGGCATTTCCATGGCGACCGTTGTCGTGGTCGGCGGCCAGATGGTGCTCAATGGCGGCCTCGACGTCGGCGTCATGGTGGCGTTCCTCTTTTACATCCAGCGCTTTTTCGACCCGATCCGTTCGCTCACCATGCAGTATTCGGTGATGCAGCGCGCCATGGCCTCGGGCCAGCGCATTGTCGAAGTGCTCGACGTGCCGGTGGAGGTTTCCGACAAGCCCGACGCCAAGACGCTGACCGCCGACATGGACGGCTCAGTCGAATTCAAGAACGTCACCTTCGGCTATCGCAAGAACCAGCCGATCCTCAGGAACGTCAGCTTTTCGGTCAAGCCGGGCGAGACCGTGGCGCTGGTCGGCCCGACCGGCTCGGGCAAGACCAGCTCGATGTCGCTGGTGCACCGCTTCTACGACGTCTGGGATGGGGCGGTGATGGTCGGCGGGCACGACGTACGCGACCTCACCCAGGACTCGCTCGGCGACCAGGTCGCCATGGTGCTGCAGGACAGCTTCCTGTTCTCCGGCTCGGTGATCGACAACATCCGCTACCACAAGACCGAGGCGACACGGGAACAGGTGATCGAGGCCGCCAAGGCGGTCGGCGCGCATGAGTTCATCATGCGGCTCGCCAAGGGCTATGACACCGAGCTCGAACAGCGCGGCGGCAACCTGTCGCTCGGTCAGCGGCAATTGCTGAGCTTTGCCAGAGCCTTGGTCGCCGACGCCAAGATTCTGGTACTGGACGAAGCCACCGCAAACATCGACAGCTATACCGAAATGCTGATCCAGCGCGCGCTGGTCAAAGTGCTTGAAGGCCGCACCGGCCTCGTCATCGCGCACCGTCTCGCCACCATCCGCAATGCCGATCGCATCATCGTGCTGCAGCAGGGCGAAGTGGTCGAGCAGGGCTCGCATGACGAACTGATGGCCAAGCAAGGGCTCTATGCCAAGCTCTACAACATGAACTACGCGTCGTTCGACGATATTCCCGAAGAGCTGGTGGAACAGGCGGCGGCGAGCCAGACGTAAGGCTCGATCTCAGCACTTGGCACCGTCATCCCCGGGCTTGACCGGGGACCAGCTCTCCCCCACGCGACAGTCCGGGTG
>JACDQI010000039.1 GCA_015657675.1 Devosia sp. | reverse complement strand
GATCCGGGCGCTGGCGGATGATCTGAGGCTCGGGGTGGATCCGGCGTGACGGCGGGATGCTGGGGGCGGGGTGGGATGGCCGGTTGTGATCGATCGCCGAGCCCCCCCTCCCGGCCTCCCCCACGAGGGGGGAGGTGCAGATCGGGGTTGCGGCACCACCTGCACCCTACTCGCCAGCCGACACCCTCCCCCTTGTGGGGAGGGCTGGGGAGGGGGTGCGGCCGCGTACTGTGGGTCAGTTGGTCGAGCAGTTGGAAACGTTGGCTGCGGATCTGCTCGATGGTCTTGCTCAAACGCCTGGGCCGGCAAGTACGGCAGTACTGGAGACGATCCACACAACGATCCTGCCGCGACTGCGCGCGTCGGGGCCGGCCGAAATCGCGGCGCTGATCGATGGGCTGGATGGGAAGTTCATCGCACCGGGGCCGTCCGGGGCGCCGTCGCGCGGGCGGCTCGATGTGCTGCCGACGGGGCGCAATTTCTATTCGGTCGATATACGCGCGGTACCGACGCCGACCGCCTGGGAGCTGGGGCAGAAATCGGCTGAGAACCTGCTGGTGCGGCATTTTCAGGAGCAGGGCACGCCGCTGCGGTCGCTGGCGCTGTCGGTCTGGGGCACGGCCAATATGCGGACAGGCGGCGACGACATTGCGCAGGCCCTGGCCTTTATCGGGGTGAAGCCGAAATGGGACCCTGGTTCGCTGCGGATTGCGGGATATGAGATCATCCCGCTCGCCAAACTCGGGCGGCCGCGCGTTGATGTGACCCTGCGCATCTCGGGGTTCTTCCGCGATGCCTTTCCGGCGCAGATTGCGCTGTTCGATCGGGCCAGCCGGGCCGTCGGGGCGCTGGATGAACCCGAGGACCAGAACCCGATTGCGGCGCGGATGCGGACCGATGCGCTGGGACTGATGCGGGATGGCGCGAGCGAGGCCGAAGCGGCGCTGCGCGCGGGCCATCGGATATTTGGCTCCAAGCCGGGGGCCTATGGCGCGGGGCTGCAGGGGCTGATCGATTCCGGCATGTGGGAGAGCAAGGCGGACCTCGCCGAAGCCGTGCTCAATTGGGGGCAGTATGCCTATGGCGCGCAGGCCGCGGGGATACCCGAGCGCGCGCGATTTGCGGCGCGGCTTTCGGACATCGAGGCCGTGGTGCAGAACCAGGATAATCGTGAGCACGACCTGCTCGACAGCGACGATTACTACCAGTTCGAGGGCGGGCTCGTCGCGACCGCGGAAGTGCTGTCGGGCCGAAAACCCGCCGCCTGGCACAATGACCACTCGCGGCCGGAGCGGCCGCTGGCCCGCACGCTGGAAGAAGAGATTTCTCGCGTCATGCGCAGCCGCGTGGTCAACCCCAAATGGATCGATGGGGTGAAGCGGCACGGCTACAAGGGCGCCTTCGAGATCATCGCCACGGTGGACTACATGTTCGCCTTCGCGGCGACGACGGGCGCAGTCAAGACGCACCATTTCGACCTCGCTTTCGCGGCCTTTGTGGAGGACGAGGCGACACGCGATTTCATCGCCGGGAACAACCCGTTCGGCTATGAGGAATTGTTGGCGAAGTTCCGCGACGCGCGGGAACGGGGATACTGGACGCCGCGATCAAATGCTGCGTTCGCGTACCTGCAGGGTGCAGAATGACGGCGCATAGGGAGAGTTTGAATTGACCGACAAAGCCCCCAAGAAGACCGATCTGATGAGCGAGGCGGAGCGCGACGCGTATCACGCGGAAAAGATGCGCAAGAAGAAGGAAGCGCGCACCAAGATCCTCGCGACCAAGACCGAGGAGAAGGGGCTGCTGATCGTCCATACCGGCAAGGGCAAGGGCAAGTCCACGGCCGCCTTCGGCATGGTGTTCCGCGCCATCGGCCACGGTTTTCGCGTCGGCATCGTGCAGTTCGTGAAAGGCGCCTGGTCGACCGGCGAGCGCGACGTGCTCGAGCACTTCCCTGAGCTCGTCACCATCAACGCCATGGGCGAGGGCTTTACCTGGGACGTCGCCGACCGGCAGCGCGATCTGGCGGCGGCGCGCGCCGCCTGGGAGCGGGCCAAGGCGCTGATCGCCGATCCGAGCTACAAGATGGTGCTGCTCGACGAGCTCAACATCGTGCTGCGATACGACTACCTGCCGCTCGAGGAGGTGATCGAGGTCTTGAAGAACAAGCCGCGCGACACGCATGTGATCGTCACCGGCCGCAATGCCAAGGACGAGCTCATCGAGATCGCCGACCTCGTGACCGAGATGACCGAGATCAAGCACCCGTTCCGCGCAGGGGTGAAGGCGCAGGCGGGAATCGAGTTCTAAGTCAGCAGGCCGCGTCGGACGACTTCAGGGTGCGGACGAGGTGCTCGACGATGGGGTCGGCGTCCTTGAGCAGGGCCTTGGGGTAGTCGTAGTAAAAGCTCGCCAACTGCGAGCCGTCGCAGGCGGAAACGACCCGGACGTAGCGGATCATGCCGTTGCGGGTGCCTGAGAAGCTGGCCCAGGTCGGGGTGACGCGCTCGTAGCTCAAGGCCCAGCCGTCATCGCGCAGCAGCTGCATACCGACATTCACTTCGGCTTCGAAGTCGCTTTCGGTGACCATGCCGCCGAAGACACTGATGGTCTGGCGACCATCCGACGAGGTGAAGACGCGGCCATCGCCATTGTCGGCCTCTCTGCCCCAGTCGAAGCCCTCCGGTACGTCGATGCTGTAGCCATAGCGGGCATTGTCGTAGCGCTGCCACTCGGCGGCAGCGACAGGCGAGGCGATCAGGAGGAAGAGCAGTGCAAGGATCTGGCGCATGGCTGAAAGAGTGCTGCGACTCTGCGGCCAAAGCAAGACAGGCTCAGAGCACCACGATGCCGGAGTGCTTGGCCTTTTCCTCGGGCTCGACGTGAATAGTGACCTGAGCGTGGTCGACCTTTTCGCGGAGCTTGGCCTCGATGCGATCGCAGATGGCATGGGCATCGGCAACGCTCATTTCGCCAGGCACCACGAGGTGGAAATCGACAAACATCATCTTGCCGGCCTGGCGGGTGCGGATGTCATGCGCCTCGATGGCGCCATCTGCATTGGCGGAGATGATTTCGCGGATGGTGTTGAGCGTCTTGGGGTCGACCGCCACATCCATCAGGCCAATGACGCTCTGCCGGATGAGCTGCCAGCCCGACCAGAGGATGGTCACAGCGACGAATGCGGCGAGGATGGCGTCGAGCTGGGTATAGCCGGTGGCAACCGCCAGGAGCACACCCAGCAGCACAGCGCCGGTCGAGACCACGTCGGTGGCGAGGTGTTTGCCGTCGGCCTCGAGCGATGGTGAGCGCTGCTGTCGGCCGACGCGGATGAGCCAGTAGGCCCAAACGCCGTTGATCACCGAGGCGAGAATGGAGACGCTGAGCCCGACAGGGTCGGCGTCGAACCCCCGCGGCATGATGAAACCGCGATAGGCCTCGTAGACGATGACCAGTGCGGCGACGGCGATGAAGATGCCGATGACGACGGCCGAAAAATACTCTGCCTTGTAGTAGCCATAGGGAAGCGAGGCGTCGGCGGGACGGGCGGCGAGGCGGACCGCCACGAGAGCCACCACGGCGGTCACGACGTTGACAACGCTTTCGAGCGCATCGGAAAACAGCGCGATCGAGCCCGTGGCCCAGGCCGCATAGGCCTTGAGGGCGAGCACGGCGACCCCGACAACGAGGCTTCCCATTGCAATGCGGGTGGTCAGATCGGCGGAGGCAGCTTTCATTTCCCGCCCATACGCTGCCCTCAGTGACATGGCAAGGCGCTGAATCTGCAGGTGATTTTGAGAAGCGTTCGCATCTGGGGCGGGAATCGTTGCGCCGATCCGGGGGAGCCACTACAACCCCTTGTCAGCGCAGCGTTCCTCAAGGGACTGAAACATTTCGGTGCGGTCGACCCAACTCGGGGACCAAGTCCGGAGCGGCTCAAAACTCTTTGGAAACTCTGCCTCACCGAGGCAGGCACCGGGGCTTCATGCGCTCCGACCGGCCTGTCCCGTTACGAAAAGAGGCAAGTTATGGATAAGTCCCTCGTTCTCCCGCCCAACACGGGCGTCATGCTGTGTGGCCATGGCAGCCGCAACCAGCTGGCGGTCGGCGAATTCGCCGTGCTGAGCGAGCGGTTGCGCGAACGCCTGCCGGGTATCCCGGTGGAGTACGGCTATCTCGAATTTGCCAATCCGGTGATCCATCAGGGGCTCGACAGCCTGCGGGCGCAGGGCGTCAGCCGGATTCTGGCAGTGCCGGGCATGCTATTTGCCGCCGGGCACGCCAAGAATGACATTCCGTCGGTGCTCAACACCTATGCGGCAAAGGAAAAGATCGAGATCACCTATGGGCGCGAGCTCGGGGTGGATCTCAAGATGCTGCGTGCCGCTGGCGACCGGGTGCAGGAGGCAATCGACGCGGCGCCAACCGATGTGCCGCGCACGGAAACGCTGCTGCTGGTGGTGGGGCGCGGCGCGTCCGATCCGGACGCCAACTCCAACGTCGCCAAGGTGATGCGCCTCCTCTGGGAGGGCATGGGGTTCGGCTGGGCGGAAGTGGCGTTTTCGGGCGTCACCTTTCCGCTGGTCTCGCCGGCGCTCGATCATGCGGCGCGACTCGGATACCGCCGGATCATCGTCTTTCCGTACTTCCTGTTCACGGGCGTCCTGGTCAAGCGCATCTATGACGCGGTGGACGATGCAGCTTTGCGCTATCCGGGCATCGAGATGCTCAAGGCGCCCTATCTCAACGACCATCCGCTGGTGGTGGATACGTTTGTCGACCGCATCCAGGAGATGCTGGTCGGGCAGAACCTGATGAACTGCGCCATGTGCAAGTATCGCGAGCAGGTGCTGGGGTTCGAGGCCGAAGTGGGCCTGGCGCAGGAGAGCCACCACCACCATGTCGAAGGCATTGGCGGCGGGCTGGAGAACTGCCCCTGCAAAGGCGACTGCGACAGCTCGTGCCGCGATGAGGCGTTCTGCAAGCTCCACGGGCTGCCGTGGACGCCGCTGCATAGCCACGGGCACGACCATCCGCACGACCACGCGCATCCACATGATCATGCGCATCCGCACACGCATGACCACGGCCATGCGCTGATCAACCGCAACGCCCTGCCGCTGATTGCGCTGGGCAATGCGCCTGACCATGGTCATTCGCATGCGCAGGCGCACCATCACACCGACCCGGTGGAGCATCACCATCACCCCTATCCGCATGCCGATCATCCGCTCGGTCCGGTGACTCTCCCCTCGGTGCCGGGTAAGCTCGCCCGCGAGGCAAAGCGGCGGTAACGGGTATGCCTATCTTCGATCGCTATATCGCGGTGGATTGGTCGGCCAATAACGGCCCCAAGACCGGCCGGGACTCCATCTGGATCGCCGAGGCGACGCCGGCGGGTCTCGTGGCGAGCCGCAACCCCGCGACGCGGTCTGAAGCGATGGCTGAGCTGGAAGCAACGCTGGTTGGCGCACGGGCGCGGGGTGAGCGAGTGCTTTGCGGTTTCGACTTTGCGTTCGGGTTTCCGAAGGGGACGGCGGAGAGGTTCGCGTCCTTGTCGACCCCCTCCCCAGCCCTCCCCACAAGGGGGAGGGTGCCGGGCGGTGTGCGAGGCGATAACAGTGCCACACGATCGATCGCCACCTCCCCCCCTTGTGGGGGGAGGCTGGGAGGGGGGGACGCGCGCCACCGCCCTGGCAAATGATCTGGTCAACCCTCGCAGCACTGGTCAAAGATTCCGACGACAACATCTCCAACCGGTTCGACGTCGCCGAAACGCTCAACGCGGCGGGTGGCAAGTTCTGGGGGCATCCGCATGGACGGAGTTACGCGCAGCTGACGCCGCGAAAGCCGGACGGCTTCTACGACGACCTGGCGGAGCGGCGGGCGGTGGAGGCGGAGCTGCGCGGGCCGCAGCCGGTATGGAAGCTCACCGGCGTCGGCGCCGTGGGCAGCCAGACGTTGCTCGGCATTCCGCGGCTTGAGGGGTTGCGCCATCATCCGGTTCTGGGGCCAGAAATTGCGGTGTGGCCGTTCGAAACGGATTTCGAGCGCAAGCTGAATGCACCTATCGTTTTGGCAGAGATTTATCCCTCGCTGCTGGATCTGACGTCGGTGGCGGAGCCGCGGGACCGGGCGCAGGTGGAGACCTGTGTTCGACACTATGCCGATCTTGACGCAGCCGGCCTGTTGGCGAGCTTCCTCGCCGCGCCGTCCAGTCTTGGCGGTTCATCGCGCGACGCGGTGATCGCCGAGGAAGGCTGGATTGCGGGGGTCGGTCATCCGGCCTTGTGCCAAGCAGTGCGGGTGGCGGCATGAGCTATCTCCGGGACCCCGACGCCATCTACGCGCAGTCCTTCGCCACCATCAGGGCGGAGGCGGATCTCGCCGCATTGCCGCCGGCCTTGCATGACACTGCGATCCGCATGATCCATGCCTGCGGCATGCCGGATCTGGCCGCCGACATTGTCGGCACGGCCGATATTGTCGAGGCGACGCGGACGGCGCTCACTGAAGGCGCACCAGTGCTCTGCGATTGCGAGATGGTGCGATCCGGCGTCATCCGCCGCCTCTTGCCCAAGGATACCGAACTGCTATTGACCCTCAGCCACCCCGACGTGCCGGCGCTTGCCGAGCGCCTCGGCACCACCCGTTCGGCGGCGGCCGTCGAGCTCTGGCGCGACCGGCTTGCTGGTGCCGTCGTGCTGATCGGCAACGCGCCGACAGCGCTTTTTCACCTGCTCGAGATGCTCGCAGCCGGTGCGCCGAAGCCGGCTGCGATCATTGCGGCGCCGGTCGGCTTTGTTGGCGCTGCCGAGAGCAAGGCGCTGCTGGCCGAGGCCAGTCATGGCGTGCCCTTCGTCACCGTGCTCGGCCGCCGCGGTGGTTCAGCGATCACTGCTGCTGCGCTCAATGCCATGACCCGCGAGATCCATCCATGAGCCTCTGGCTGCACATTATCGGGGTGGGCGAAGGCGGCGTCTCCGAACTCCCGCCGGCGCTGCGGGAGCATGTCGCCGAGGCCTTCACCGTTTTCGGGCCGCAGCGGTTGCTCGCAACCGTCGGCGCGTCGACACCGGACGTCGAGGTGCATCCCGAGCTGGTGCAGCAGCGCAGCCTGCAGGCGGTGGCGCGCGCCCTGCTCTATGTCGACGACGAGGACATCACCTTTGTCGAAGAGGACCTGTCGCGGGTGCTGATCGAGTGGCAGGCGCCGATCGAGAACATGATCAACCAGATCCTGCCGCTGCGCGGCTCGCCGACAGTGATCATCGCGACGGGCGATCCGATGTGGTTTGGCATCGGCGCAACGCTCGCCAGCCGGCTCGAGCCGGGCGAGTTCGCCATCCATACCCACCCCTCTGCCTTCCAGTTGGCGGCGGCGCGGCTGCACTGGCCGCTGCAGAATGTGGTGACGCTGTCGCTGCATGGCCGGCCCGTGGAAGCGATCCATCCGCATATTCTGCCGGGCAACCGCATCCTCGCCCTGACTTCCGATGCCAGCACAGCCGACCGGGTGGCCGACATCCTTGCCAACCGCGGCTATGGCCAGTCGATGCTGACGGCGCTCGAAAGCCTCGGCGGGGCGGCGGAGCGTGTCGTTTCCGGCGTTGCGGAGAGCTTTGCCGATAATGCGATCGGCGATTTCTATGTGCTCGCCATCGACTGCGTCGCCGATGCCAGCGCCGTCCTCCTGCCGCCGGTGCCGGGGCTGCCGGACGAGGCGTTCACTTCGGACGGCCAGCTCACCAAGCGCGATGTTCGGGCAGCGACGCTGGCACGACTTGCGCCGCATCCGGGCGCCTTGCTCTGGGATGTCGGGGCCGGCTGCGGGTCGATCGGCATTGAATGGATGCGCGCGGCCCGCGAGGCGCGCGCCATCGCCTTCGAGCGGGACGAGAAACGCCTTGGTTTCATCGCCGACAATGCCCGTGCGCTGGGTACGCCGAACCTGGAGATTGTTGCGGGCGAGGCCGTCATTTCGCTCGCCGGCAAGGACGCGCCCGACGCGATCTTTCTGGGTGGCGGGGTCGCCGATGAAAAGCTATTCGAGGCGTGCTGGGCGGCGTTGAAGCCGGGTGGCCGGTTTGTCGCCAATGCGGTGACGCTCGACGGTGAAGCGGCACTGCTGCGTCGCCACACGCAGCATGGCGGCGATCTCACGCGCATCGACATTGCCAGCGTCGACAGCGTCGGCGGTCACCAGGTGATGCGGCCGCGCCTGCCGGTGACACAATGGGCAGTGCGCAAGCCATGACCACACCCCTGCCCTCCATCGGCACGCTGCATCTGGTCGGCGTCGGCCCGGGCGATCCGGAGCTCTTGACGTTGAAAGCGGTGCGCTTGCTCGGCACCACCCCGGTCGTCGCCTATCCGACGACCGGTGATGGAGCCGCCCTGGCGCTGGAGATTGCGCGCCAACACCTCAATCCGGGGGCGACACATGTGGGCATCGCGCTGCCGATGGCGGTCGAGCGCGGACCGGCACAGGCGGCCTATGACACAGTGGCGGCGGATATCCTCACCCACCTGCGCGCCGGGCGCGATGTCGCTTATCTCTGCGAAGGCGATCCGCTGTTTTATGGTTCTGCCATGTATCTGGTGGCGCGGATCGGGCCGGAGGCGCCGATTGCGGTGGTCCCCGGCATCACCTCGCTGACCGCAGCTGCTGCCGCGATCGCGCGGCCACTGGCGGCGCGCAATGAGCTGCTGAAGATCCTGCCGGCGCCGCTCAGCGACGATGAACTGCGTCCCGAGCTTGAGGCGGCGCCAGCAGCGGCGATCATCAAGGTCGGGCGGCACTTCGACCGCATCCGGGCGCTGCTGGGCGAGACCGGACACGCCGCCAATGCGGTGGTGGTCGAGCATGCCACCAGCGCCAAGCAGCGGATCACCCGGCTGGCTGATTTCGCGCATGACGAGCGGCCGTATTTTTCGACCATCCTCTGCTATCGCGGCGCCGAAGCCTGGGGCAGCCCGACATGAAGCCGGCGATCATCACCTTTGCTCCCGCCAGCATGGCACTTGCGGGACGTATCGCTGAGCACCTGCAGGCGGAGATCTTTGCCTGCGGGTCTTCGGGTCACGAGGCGAAGACGTTGCTGCCGCGGCTTTTTGCCGAGCAGCGACCGATCATCGGTATCTGTGCGGCGGGTATTCTCATCCGCCTGCTGGCGCCGGTGCTGTCGGACAAGCATGTCGAGCCGCCGGTGCTGGCGATTTCGAGCGACGGCGCATCGGTGGTGCCGCTGCTGGGCGGGCATCACGGCGCCAATGATCTGGCGCGGCAGCTTGCGGGCTTTCTCAATGCGCATGCCGCCGTGACTACGGCGTCGGACAGCCGCTTCACCCGGGCGCTCGACGAGCCGCCGGAGGGCTGGGTGCTGGCTGATCCGCATGATGCCAAGCCGGCGATGATGGCGGCACTGGTCGGCGCCAAGCTGGCGGTGGAGGGGCACGCGCCGTGGTTGGCGGAAGCCGGCTATCCGATCTCGCATTCCGGTGCGGTGAAGGTGCTGGTCAGCGAACAGCAGCTCAAGGTGGATCGCGGGCTTGTCTATCATCCCAAGACACTGGTGGTCGGGGTGGGTTGCGAGCGCGGTACAGCGCCGATCGACGTCATCGATCTCATCGACTTCTCGTTGAAGAGCGAGAACCTTTCGCCGCGCAGTATTGCGGCGATCGCCACGGTGGAACTCAAGGCCGACGAGGCGGCGTTGCATGCGGCGGCGGCGCATTACGGCGTGCCGCTGCGGCTGTTCTCGGTGGATGAACTCAATCTCGAGCGCTACCGGCTTTCCGATCCATCGCCCATCGTCGAGGCCGAGATCGGTACGCCAAGCGTCGCCGAGGCGGCAGCGCTGAAGGCCGGCATGCTGGCGGTGCGCAAGATCAAGGGCCGTCGCTCGACCTGTGCCATCGGCAAGGCGCTCAAGCCCATCGACGCGACGACACTCGGCCGGCCGCCGGGCGTGCTGCACCTTGTAGGCATCGGACCCGGGGAAGCCGCATCGCGCACTGCTGCAGTCGTGGATGCGCTGGCCGCCAGCGCCGACTGGGTCGGCTACGGGCTCTATCTCGATCTCATCGCCGACCTGCGTGACGGACAGGCTGAGCACCGCTTTCCGCTGGGTGACGAGGAGCCGCGGGTGCGTCACGCGCTCGAACTCGCAGGCCGGGGTAAGGTAGTGGCGCTGGTCTGTTCCGGCGACGCGCAGATCTATGCCATGGCGGCGCTGGTCTATGAGTTGCTCGACGCGACCGGGGCACGGGCGCTGAGTGACAATGCGCGGCGCGTTGCGGTGGAGAGCCACCCCGGCATCTCGGCACTTCAGGCCGCCTCGGCGGCAGCGGGTGCGCTGATCGGGCATGACTTCTGCGCCATCTCGCTATCCGACCTGCTGACGCCGCGCGAGGATATTCTGAAGCGCCTCGAGGGCGCGGCGAAGGCCGACTTCGTCGCTGCCTTCTACAATCCGCGATCGCAGCGCCGCACCGACCTGATCGAGGAAGCCAAGAGCATCTTCCTCGCGCATCGCCCGGCCGAGACGCCGGTGATCGTCGGCCGTAGTCTCGGTCGACCGGAGCAGCAGGTGGAGGTGACTACGCTCAGCGCGTTCGATCCGGCGACTATCGACATGCTGACCATCGTGCTCTTCGGATCATCCACGTCCCGGGCGTTTACGCGTGGCGATGGCCGCACGGTGGCCTTCACGCCGCGCGGGTACGAGCGGAAGGAACGATCCGATGCGGAGTAGCGCGTCACTTCCGATGGGCGAGGCCCTTCACTTCACAATGCGAGTTTAGTGCATGACCGTCTATTTCATCGGCGCCGGACCAGGCGCGGCTGATCTCATTACGCTGCGTGGGCAGCGGTTGATCGAGCGATGTCCTGTGTGCCTCTACGCGGGCTCGCTGGTGCCGGCAGAGATCGTCGCGGCGGCTCCAGAGGGTGCGCTGGTGCGCGATACGGCGCCGATGCATCTCGACGATATCGTCGCGGAGATGGCGGCTGCCCATGCACGGGGCGAGGACGTGGCGCGGGTGCATTCGGGTGACCCGTCGATCTATGGCGCCATTGCCGAGCAGATGCGCCGGCTCGATGCGCTCGACATCCCTTACGAAGTGGTGCCGGGCGTACCGGCTTTCGCCGGTGCTGCGGCGCGGCTGGCGACGGAACTGACGCTGCCGGAAATCTCGCAGACGGTGATCATAACCCGCACATCGGGCAAGGCCTCGGCCGTGCCGGACAGCGAGCGGCTCGAGTTGCTGGGGGCCAGCAAGGCGACGCTCGCGATCCACCTGTCGATCCGCAACCTCGCCTATGTCGAGGAGGCGCTGACGCCGCACTACGGCGAAGACTGTCCGGTGGTGATCATCTATCGCGCTACGTGGCCGGACGAAGAGGTGATCGTCACCACGCTCAAGGAGATGCGGTCGCGGGTGCGCGAGGAAAAGATCACCCGCACGGCGCTGATCTTTGTGGGGCATGTATTCGGGGCGACGCAGTTCCGCGACTCGCGCCTCTATGACGCGCATTTCTCACATGTGCTGCGCAATGCCGGCAAAAAGAAGCTGCGCGAGACGGCGGGATGACCGCGTCAGCCCTTGTCGAGTTTGAGCGCGGCGATGGCGCGGCCGACGGTCGGCACTTCGTGCGCCGACGGCCGGACCGGCCGGGCAATCATCACCACAGTGATGCGGAGCTTCAGCGCCGCCTGCAGCTTGGCCTCGGTCTGCACGCCACCGGAGTTCTTGCTGATCAGATGGGTGATGGCTTCCTGAGTCAGCAGGTCGGTCTCGCCACCGACGAAGAAGGGCGGCCGCGAGATCAGCGAGCGCGCATGCGGCGGCAGCGGCTTTTCCGGCGCCTCGATGGAGCGCACGATGAAGCTGCAATCGGTGCGGGCGAGGAAGGTCTCGAGCCCGGAGTGGCCCACCGTCAGCATGACGCGGGCGCCGGCGGCAGTCCCGCCGCGGCTCCTCGCTGGTCTGCACATGGTGCCAGAAGGCGTATTGCGGCTCGACATAAGGCGGGCGCACCAGGCGCACGAGGCGGATGCCGGTTTCCTCGGCGGCCTGTACCGCATTGGTCGCCGCTTGCACAGCGTAGGGGTGGGTTGCGTCGACCAAGCGCTGGAAGCCGTTGTCGAGCATGAAATTGGCAAGGCCAGCCCGACCGCCGAACTTACCGATGCGCAGCTCACCCTTGGGCACCAGCGGACGCTGGTGCGGCCGGCGAGCGCGGTCGTCACGTCATGTCCCATGCCCACAAGGGCATCTGCGAGCGCCCGAGCTTCCTCGGTGCCGCCCAGGATCAATATCTTCATCTAGACTACGTTTCCCTCGGCAATCGCCCCCCGGCGATCGTCAGCCCACACGTCCGGGTGAACGGCTTCCCTCGTCACCCGCTGCGCCAGCCCATCTGCAATAGCAAAAATATGAATCAAAGTGTGCGCCCTTTTTGCACGGGGCAGGGGCCCGCGGCAATCGGCGTAGATCGTTCGCCGAGGGCGTGCTGATGGGGGGGCATTTTGCGGCGCTGGACGGGCTCGACTTCCCGCCCTTCGAGCCCGGCACAGTCTGGCTGGTAGGCGCCGGCCCCGGGGCACCGGGGCTGCTGTCGCTGCTGGGCTACTACGCCCTGAGTCAGGCCGACGTGATCGTCTATGACGCGCTGGTGTCGCCGCAGTTGCTGTCCCTCGCCAGTCCGGCGGCCGAACAGGTCTATGCCGGCAAGCGCGGCGGCAAGCCGTCGGAGAAACAGACCGACATCTCGCTGCGGCTGGTCGAGCTTGCAAAGGCCGGCAAGCGCGTGTTGCGGCTCAAGGGTGGCGACCCGTTCATGTTCGGGCGAGGCGCCGAGGAATGTGCGACGCTGGTGGCGCATGGCGTCGGCTTCCGCATTGTGCCGGGGATCACGGCAGGGATCGGCGGGCTGGCCTATGCGGGCATCCCAGCCACTTCGCGCGACACCAATCACGCGGTGATCTTTCTGACCGGCCACGACGAGACCGGCGGCATTCCGGCGGCGGTCGACTGGGCTGCGGTGGCCAATGCGGCGCCGGTGATCGTCATGTACATGGCGGTCAAGCATCTGGGGTCGATTGCCGAAAAGCTGATGGCGGCGGGGCGCCCGGCGAGCGACGCGGTGACCGTGGTGATGCATGCCAGCCTGCCGGAACAGCAGGTGGTGCAGGGCACGCTGGGCGCCGTAGACGCGATCGCCGACCAGCTGGCCGCGCCGGCTATCGTGGTGCTCGGTCCGGTGGGGCCGCTGCGGGAAAACCTCGACTGGTATGTCGCCAAACTGCGCGAGAACAGCTTTGGCTAACGGGCTCGTCATCGCCGCACCGCGCTCGGGTTCGGGCAAGACCACGGTGACGCTCGGACTGCTCGCCGCACTGCGGGCGCGCGGCATTGCGGTGGCGCCAGCCAAGACGGGACCAGACTATATCGATAGGACCATCCTGGCGCGGGCAGCGGGGGTCGAGGCGATCAATCTTGATCCATGGGCGATGTCGCCGGACAGGTTGCGGTCGCTCGCCGCGACGCACGCGGCTGGCGCGGACCTGCTGCTGGTCGAGGGGGTGATGGGGCTCTTTGACGGAGCTGCGTCGGGCGCAGGCTCGACGGCCGATCTGGCGACGGTGCTCGGGCTGCCGGTGACCCTGGTGGTCGATGCCGAGCGTCAGAGTCAATCGATTGCGGCGCTGGTGCATGGCTTTGCTACCTGGCGACCGCAGGTCCGGGTAGCTGGGGTAATCGTCAATCGTGCCGCCAGCACGCGGCATGAGGCGATGCTGCGGGCGGCGCTGGCCGAGGTGGACGTGCCGCTGCTCGGCGTTCTGCCACGACGGGACACTCTGGTGCTGCCGGAGCGGCATCTGGGGCTGGTGTTGCCGGACGAAGTTGAGGCATTCGATGTGGTGGTGAGCCGGGCGGCGGAGGTGGTGAGCGACTTTGTGGACCTCAATCTGCTGGTGGCGTTGAGTTCCGCGCTCGTGGCGTCCCCCCTCCCAACCTCCCCCACAAGGGGGGGAGGTGCCTGCCGGCGGACTGGGCGAAGATGGTGCCACGCACTCGATTTCCACGTCCCCGATTTTGGGTGAGGCCCGGAGGGAGGTGCCGCCGCTGGGTCAGCATGTCGCCGTCGCGCGGGACGACGCGTTTGCCTTTCTTTACCCGCACTGGCTGGCCGACTGGCGCGCCGCCGGAGCCAGCGTCTCGTTCTTTTCGCCGCTGGCGGACGAAGCGCCAGACCCGCTTGCCGATGCGGTGTTTCTCCCCGGTGGCTATCCGGAACTGCATGCTGGACGGATTGCTGGCAATCAGCGGTTTCTCGACGGCCTGCGCCAAGCGGCGGCGCGGGACGCGCTGATCTATGGCGAGTGCGGGGGCTTCATGGTGCTGGGGCAGACGTTGACCGACAAGGCGGGCGTAACCCATGCGATGGTGGGGCTTTTGCCGCATGATACGCGCATCGACCGGCCGCGGCGGGTGCTCGGCTATCGCCGACTGGTGCATGCCGCTCCCCTGCCCTGGCCGGCGGCGCTTAATGGTCATGAATTCCACTATTCGTCGGCCCGCAAGACGCACGGCACGCCGCTGTTTGCAGCGGCCGATGCGCTGGGCACGCCGCTCGACCCGATGGGGCTCGTGCAGGGGCGGGTGATGGGCTCGTACGCCCACGTGATCGACATCGCCTCGCCCTAATTGGGGCAGCACTCGTCTCGGCGCGGGTGGCTGGCGGGGAGGTCGGCGAAGTCGCGCAGGCTCAGCTGCGCCAGGGGATCAGGCGGGCATTCACGGGCCAGAAGGGCGCGCAGCCAATCCCGAACGGTTTCGACAATCTTGAACATTTTGTAGGCCTCCTCGCGGCGTTTCGAGGCACATATGCCTATCCTCGCATGATGTCTCAATGGACAAGAGTTCGAAGTCGATTTAGATAATCTATATGGTTAGTCCCTTCCCCATCCCGCTCAATGCCATTCGCGCCATCGAAATGGTGGCGCGGCGCGGCGCCTTGGCGCCGGCGGCCGAGGAACTGGGGGTGACGCCCGGGGCGGTGAGCCAGCATCTGCGGCGGGCCGAGGAGCGGCTGGGCATCGAGCTGTTCGAACGCACGCCGCAGGGGCTAAGACCGCGACCGGCGCTGGCGCGCATCCTACCGCAGTTGAGTGCCGGGTTTTCGACGCTGGCGGATGCAGTCCGTGCCCTGCGCCCGGCCAATGAGCAGGTGCTGACACTGACGGTGGGTGCGGTGTTTGCGTCGCGCTGGCTGATCTGGCGAATGGCGCGCTTTACGGCTGCACATCCAGAGATCGAGTTACGGCTGGTGGTGACTGCCAGCATGATCGATTTCCAGCATTCGGACATCGATTGCGGTATCCGCTTCGGCCGCGGCCCGTGGTCGGGGGTACTCGCCGAGCGGATTGGCGGCCAGCACTTCCAGCCAGTAGCGACACCCGAACTTGCCGCCCGGCTTCGCTCGCCGAGCGACTTTGCCCAAGTGCCGGTGATCCAGGACACGACGACCATGCTGCCATGGAGCGAATGGTTCGCGGCGGTCGGTGCGCCCATGGTCGAACTCAGCGGCCCCAGCCTCAATGATCCGGCGCTTGCCTTCGACGCGGCCATCTCTGGTCAGGGCGTGCTGCTGACGGTCGACATGATGGCAGCAGATGCTGTCCGAGAGGGCCGGCTGACCTGGCCGTTCAAACGGTCGGCCCAAACTGATCTCGGCTATTGGCTGGTCCGCCCGGAGGGTCGTCGCATGCCTGCCAAAGTGCGGTTCTTCCGAGACTGGCTGTTGGCCGAGGCGGCAGGGGTCATTGACGGACGAGCGAACACCGAGACGTGAAGGCCGCCGCGCAACGTTTTGGACTGTATTCACCAATGTTAATGCGTGGCGCCCCCGGCCATGCGACTTTGGCATTTGACCGGGTAAGCAGGCGTCCAGCGGGCGCCATGGCACACGTTGTATCCGGGCGTGTTCAATCCTGCGCAAGTCTTGACTATCCAATCTTGGATTTCTGCCGGTTTCCATGTTGGGACCGGTCCTGAAAAGCGGACTTTCGACGTGACCCATCCCCTGCCTGGCCGTACTGCATTGGTGGTCGACGATGAATTCCTCATCGGCGCGATGATCGAGGAAATCCTATCGAGCCAGGGTGTGACTGTTTTTCTCGCGACCCATGATGCGGAGGCTTCCGCCTATCTGCGAGACAATCACATCGACTTCGCTCTCATCGACTACAAGCTGCACGACTCTTCGACCGAGAGTCTCTCGGTGCGGCTGGCCGAAAGCGGCGTACCGTTTGCCTTCTGCACCGGCTCGATGGCCGAGGAAATGCAGCGGCGCTTCCCCGGCATCATGGTGATCCCCAAACCGTTCTCGGAGGTCGCAATCCTGCAGGTCGCGAGCGCCCTGGTCGCCGGCGAGTAGGTCGCTCGCTTCTTTCGTCAGCCCGGTCTGTACGTGGAGACCCAGCCGCCAGTTGCGCCGACGCGGTTCGCAGACCTTGCGTGCGCGCTGCTCAAAGATTAGAATGTTTCTAATCTGATTGGGATCATCCTTTATGTTCAATCGCTTGCTGCAAACGGGTCGTCGCGAGTTCAGCTCCCTCGACGAACGCGAAATCCTGTCGCTGGCGATTGCCGCGGAGGAAGAGGACGGGCAGATCTATGCCGAGATCGCCACTCGGCTGCGCGATACCTTCCCCGCATCTGCCAAGGTGTTCGAGGGAATGTCGGCCGAGGAGGATGGCCACCGCAAGCGGCTGCTCGACCTCTATGTCGAACGCTTCGGGCCGCGGCTGGTGCCGATCCGGCGCGAGCATGTGCGCGGCTTTCTTGCGCGCAAGCCGGTCTGGCTGATGGAGACCATGTCGCTTGAGCAAGTGCGGCAGCTGGCCTGGGAAATGGAAGCGGGCGCCTCGAGCTTTTATGAAGCGGCGGCAGGACGGACCACCGACGTGGCGGTGCGCCGGCTGCTGGGCGACCTCGCGGTGGAAGAACGCGGCCATGCCAATGCGGCCGACCGGCTGGAGGCAGAAGCACTGGGGCCCGAGGAGCGGGCAGCCGAAAAGAGCGAAGAGCATCGGCAGTTCGTGCTCACCTATGTGCAGCCCGGCCTTGCCGGATTGATGGATGGTTCGGTGTCGACGCTGGCGCCGGTGTTTGCGGCGGCCTTCGCTACCGGCGACACCTGGCAGACGTTTCTCGTCGGCCTCGCTGCGGCGGTGGGTGCCGGTATCTCGATGGGCTTTACCGAGGCGGCGTCCGACGACGGGAAGCTGACGGGCCGGGGTTCGCCGATCAAGCGCGGCCTCGCAGCCGGCATCATGACGACCATCGGCGGGCTCGGACACGCCCTGCCCTATCTGATCCACGAATTCTGGATCGCCACCAGCGTTGCCGCCGCCGTGGTGCTGGTCGAGCTGTGGGCCATTGCGTTCATCCAGCAGCGCTTCATGCAGACCCCGTTCTGGCGCGCGGCACTGCAGGTGGTGCTGGGTGGTGCGCTGGTGTTTGCGGCGGGAATTCTGATAGGCAGTGCCTGATCCTCTGGAGGGTTAGGCATGGCGCAGCGCTTCCGCGCGTCCGACGGCGTCGACATCGTCTATGACGATTTTGGCAACGGCACCGACATCGTGGTGCTCTGCCACGGGCTCGCCGCGGCCGGCGAACAGTTGCTGCCGGATGCCCAGCACTTTGCCGATCGCGGCTTTCGCGTCCTGGTTCCCGACCTGCGTGGCCATGGCCGCTCGGGCAAACCGACCCCGCTCAACCGGGACAACCTGAGTATCGGCCGGTTGGCCACGGATCTGGTCGAGATGCTCGACCATGCTGCCGCGCCGCGCGTCCATTGGGTCGGCAACTCCCTGGGCGGCATCGTGGCGCTCTGGATGTTGCGGGAGCATGAAGAGCGATTCCGCACGCTGGCAACCTTCGGCACCAGCTATCGGCTGAAGCTGCCCGACTTCTGGGCGCCGATCGTACCGCCGGTGCAGGCGCTGCTGGGCAAACCCTTTGTCGGCTGGATCGCGGCGCAGGCGACGACACGCAATGTCGCGGCGCGTCCGCTGATCGCCAAGCTGATCCGCCAGTTCGACCCGGCGGTCGGACTGCCGCTCAGCCGCAACCTCGCCAACTATGACCTGATCGCGCATGGCCGTGCCGCCACCCTGCCAATCCTGATGCTGCGCGGCAGCGAGGATAAGGCGATCAATGCCGCGCTCAAGCCGACGCTGGCGGCGATGCAGGGGCGACCGAACTTTACGCTGGTCGAGCTGCCCGGCGGCGGGCACTGCGCCAATCTTGATGCCACCGAGGCCCTGCGAGCCGAGCTGGAAGCGTTCTGGGCGCGGGCGGGCAACTGAGGCGAGGCGCCTAGACCTCGGAAACGCTCACCGCTTCGGTGGTCCAGCCCAATTGCGGGTCGGCGCCGTCGAGGGATTCGATCCAGACGGTTTTCGGCGCGCTTTCGACCTGGCCATAGAAGGTGACAAAGGCCGTGTCGGCGGCGTCGCGGCCGATGCCGATGCGGACAATGCCATCGACCGGGCAGAGCCGGGTCGCATCGAAGAGATACCAGCGCCCGCCCAGATAGGCTTCGAACACCGCATGAAAATCCTGTGGCTGCAATTGCCAGCCATAGGCGGAAACGAAGCGCGCCGGAATGCCGAGGGCACGGCAGAAGCTGACGCCCAGGTGGGCGAAATCACGGCAGACGCCGGCCCGCTCGGTGAAGGTGTCCTCGGCCGAGGTGCCGGAATGGCTGAAGCCGCCGATATAGTCGACGTGTTCGAAGATCCAGTTGCAGATCGCCGTGACCTTCTCGTGCCCCTGGGCGATGTCGCCGAACTCGCGCCAGGCGTAGCGGCCGAGCTTGTCGCTGACGCAGTAGCGGCTGGGGTAGAGATAGGGCAGCACGGCGAGCGGAAGTTCGGCCACCGGCACTTCGGGGATACCTGCCGGATCGAAGGTTTTCGGCGAGGTCTGCACTTCGGCCTCGTAGCGGATACGCAGTTGCCCGGGTTGCAGCACAAGACGACGATAGAGATTGGAGGTTTCCTTGGCCTCGTGCCGTTCGCTCGGCAGGCTCGGGGTGAGCTCGAGCCTTTCGGACAGCACCAGCTGCTGGCTACCGCGCATCGCCTCGATGTTGAGGATCATCGTGGTGGGCTGGAGGATGGTGTAGTCGAGTTCGCAGCCGAGTGTGAACCGCATGCTTTGGTGCCCTTGAGAAATGAGGTGGCGTAAGCAGCCACAATGGGAAAGCCGGCCGCCGGTTCCCCACCCGCACTGCCGACATGGCTGCTACGCTGCAGTTTGATGGCGACCTTTGTAGCCTTGGCGCGTTACGCGCCCATGACTGTACTCCGTGTCCGCCACATTACCACATATGCCTACAAGCGCCTGGTCGGCTTCGGCGAGCACCGCGTGCTGTTCCGGCCGCGCGACAGCTACGATCAGCGGCTCTTGATGGCCGATATCGAGGTGTCGCCGAAACCTTCGCGGATGCACTGGATCCATGATGTGTTCGGCAACTGCGTGGCCATCGTCAACTTCGACCAGCGCGCCAAGGAACTGCGGTTCGAGACCAATATTGCGCTCGACCATTCGCCGGCTGCGGCGCCGCAATTCCGGACGCGGTCGAAGGGCAAGACCTGGCCGATGGACTACGACGAGGATGATCTGCCCGACCTCGAACCCTCGATGCGGCGGCATTATCCGGATGCGGACGGCGCAGTGGAGAAGTGGGCGCGACGCTTCGTGCATCCGACCGGCACCACCGATACCGGGCATCTGCTCGGCACCATGACCATGGCCATCAAGGAAGGCTTTTCCTATTCGCGCCGCACTGATCCCGGCACCCAGCCGCCGGGGCTGACACTCTCGACCGGAACGGGCACCTGCCGGGACTTTGCGCTGCTGATGATGGAGGCCTGCCGGTCGCTCGGCTTCGCGGCGCGGTTTGTGACCGGGTACATCTACGTGGCGAGCCGGGATGGCTCGCAGACCCGCGGTGGTGGCGCTACGCATGCCTGGTGCCAAGTCTACCTGCCGGGCGCGGGTTGGGTCGAGTTCGACCCGACCAATGGCATTGAGGGCAATCGCGACCTGATCCGCGTCGGTGTCGCTCGCGACCCGCGCCAAGCCATTCCACTGTCGGGCACCTATGCGGGCAAAGCCGATGACCCGATGGGCATGGTCGTGCAGGTCAACGTCACCACGGCCGACCCCGCCATCGCCCCCATTTCCCAGCCCCTCGAGACAAACTGACCATGCAGATCAAAGCCGGCTACACGCTCCGCTATACCTGCCCACAGCCCACCCCGATGCTGCTGGCGCTCAACATCCATCCGTCGCGCCGGCAGGACCTGCTGACGCCGCAGGTGCTGAGTTTTTCGCAGCAGGTGGAAGCCTGGGATTATACCGACGGCTTCGGCAATGTCGCGACGCGGATCACCGCGCCGGCGGGTGATCTCACCATCTCGACCGAGTTCGAAATCTATGATTCCGGTCTGCCCGATGTGGTGCCGACGGATGCGGCGCAGCACCATATCCGCGACCTGCCGGACGAAACGCTCGTCTACCTGCTGGGCAGCCGCTATTGCGAAACCGATATCCTGGGCAGTTTTGCCTGGAGTCAGTTCGGACACATCCCGCCTGGCTGGCAGCGGGTCGCGGCGGTCTGTGCGTTCGTGCATAATCATATCCGCTTCGATTACCAGCTGGCCGACCGGACCCGCAGCGCCTGGGGTGGCTATACGCAGCGCGTCGGCGTCTGCCGCGACTTTGCGCATCTCGCCATCACGCTCTGCCGATGCCTCAATATTCCGGCGCGCTATTGCACTGGCTATCTTGGCGATTTCGGCATGCCCTACGATCCCGGGCCGATGGATTTTTCGGCGTGGTTCGAAGTCTATCTGGGCGGTCACTGGTACACCGCGGATGCCCGCCACAACAAACCGCGCATCGGCCGCGTTCTGATGGCCATCGGCCGTGACGCAACCGACGTTGCGCTTTCAACGCAGTTCGGCCCGGCGGTGCTGTCCGGCTTCGAAGTGGTGAGCCTCGAGGTGCCGGAAGGGTCCCAGCGGGCGGGGGCGACGGGGTAAGCTCGTTCCGCAAGAAAGTTCGCATTTTGTACTCAGCGGAAATCGGCTAGTCTGGCGACCTGAAAACGCGAGACTCTCGATGACCGACTACGTCTTTCCGCCTGCCATCACGGCCGTGCCGACCTCGACCGGGGCGATGTTTCCCGTGCGGCGCATCTATTGCGTGGGGCGCAACTATGCCGAGCATGCCCGCGAGATGGGTCACGACCCCAATGAGGCGCCGCCCTTCTTTTTCGGCAAGCCAGCTGACGCGCTGGTGATCGGGGATGGCGACATGCCCTACCCCACCGAGACCGCGGACCTGCATCACGAGATCGAACTGGTGGCGGCACTGGGCAGGGGCGGCATGGACATACCGGTCGAGACGGCTCTCGAGCATGTCTGGGGGTATGCCGTCGGGCTCGACATGACCCGCCGAGACACGCAGGCCATTGCCAAGAAGGGCGGGCGGCCCTGGGATATGGCCAAGGGTTTTGATCATTCGGCGCCGATCGGCACATTGGTGCCGGCTAATGGCACGCACCCCGCCTCAGGCCGCATCAGCCTCACGGTGAACGGCACCGTGCGGCAGGACGCCGACATTGCCGACATGATCTGGGACCTGCCGCATGTCATCGCCTATCTCAGCAAATCGATCGAGCTCAAGCGCGGCGACCTGATCTTTACCGGCACGCCGGCGGGTGTGGGTCCCGTGGTGCGCGGCGATGTGCTGGTGGGCGAGATTGCCGGCATTGGCACCGTGCGGACAAAGATCGTCTGATGGTGGAGTGGTCGCCGCAGCAGGACGAGGCCCTGATGGCCGTGTCACGCTGGCTCAAGGACAAATCCGGCCCGCAGGTGTTCCGCCTCTTTGGCTGGGCCGGCACCGGCAAGTCGACGCTGGCGCGCCACCTGGCGCAGGGGGTCAAGTCGGTCAAGTACGCGGCCTTTACCGGCAAGGCGGCGCTGGTGATGCGCAAGAACGGCTGCCGCGGCGCCTCGACCATCCATTCGCTGATCTACTCGCTCGTCTCCGAGAAGGAGGGCGAGCCGAAATTCGCGCTCGATCCCGAGAGCGAGGCGGCGCTGGCTGACCTCATCGTCATCGACGAGGTGTCGATGGTGGACGAGGCATTGGGGCGCGACCTCCTCAGCTTTGGCACCAAGGTGCTGGTGCTGGGCGACCCGTTTCAGCTGCCACCGGTGCAGGGCGCCGGGTTCTTCACGGCGCATGATCCCGACATCATGCTGACCGAGATCCACCGGCAGGCGCGGGATAATCCAATTATCCGTATGTCGATGGATATTCGTGAGGGCG
>JACDQI010000038.1 GCA_015657675.1 Devosia sp. | reverse complement strand
CTCGACCGCCGCCGTCAGCCGGCGCCAAGCCCGATTTCGGTGACAACGCCACCGTCCGCATCTAGACTTCAGCGCCTCCCGGTTCCGCCGAGAGGCGTCCAAGTCCTGGAAATTCCAATGCAAAAGCTCATCCTTGTCGCCGCCCTGCTCACACTCGCCACCCCGGTCGCCGCCGCCAATGCCCGCGCCACCGGCAACCTTCCCATCCGCTCCGGCCCGGGCGAGTTCTATCGCGTCATCGGCACCCTCCCCGACGGCGCCCGCGTCGGCCTCTCGACCTGCACCCGGCAACAGCGCTGGTGCAAGATCATCTATGGCGATGGCCCGGATGGCTGGGTGGCAGGCTCTTATCTCGTCGGCTCGGCCGCCAAGAACCGTGTTAGCCCGCCCGAGTTCACCGGCGGCTTCATGACCTTCGGTTTCCGCTAGCTAAACGCCAAGCTCATCCCCGGTTCATGCCGGTCGATCCATTCTCGTGGTCAAGGCAATGCTGCCAACAACCACTGAGGAGACTCTCATGATCAACCGTATCGTCACCGCCGCCGCCGTCGCGGTCTTTGCTCTCGCCGCCACCGCCGGTGCCGTTTCCGCCGCCCAGTACGCCTGGGTCGACCAGAACGCCAAGGTCAAGGCCAAGCCCTTCAACGTATCGGCCACCGTCAACACCGTGTTCGAAGGCCAGAAGGTCAAAATCATCGCCGAGAACGGCAACTGGGTGAAGATCAAGATCCCCGGCATGGATGGCTGGGTGAAGTCCGGCGTGCTCGACTATGCGCCGTTCCCGAACAACAACCCGTGGCCCAACAACGGCAACGGCCAGGTCTGCTTCAACGGTCAGTACGGCTACATCTGCATCGGCAACTAAACACCGGACGCACTTACAGTTGCCCTACGCCATCCCGTTCCGGCTTCAGCCGCAGCGGGGTGGCTGTTCAGCTTGCGTTCAGCCTCGGACTCGCAACTTCAGGAAACGCTGGGCGTTGTCTCAGCCAGATCTGGTCTGCAATGGAGTCCCATCATGTCCCTCAAGCGTACCGCCCTCACTCTCGGCATCGCTGCAGCCGCTATCATCGGATCAGCCGTGGCCGCCCTCGCCGCGCCCGCTTACGCCACATCCAACGTCAATGTCCGCATGGGACCCGGCACCGGCTACGGCGTCGTCGACGTCCTCCGCCGCGGCGATCGCGTCGACATCGACTATTGCCAGGGCAGCTGGTGCTACGTCCGCAAGCCGGGCCCTGACGGCTATGTCTCTGCCAGCTATCTGGCACGCGACCGCGGTTATGACGATGACTACTACTATGACGACGAGGACGATTACTTCTTCATCGACCCGCCGCGTCGTCCGTCCTATCGGCCATACCGCCCCTATTATGGCTCCAGCGCCTGCATCGGTGGCCCCAACGCCACGTTCTGCATCAGCAACTAAAGCCCCTAGGGGCCGGCGCTAACCAGCGCCACCTGACCTGACTTGCGGCGCCCTACGGGGCGCCCTATGTCTTGGCAATCGCAGTTTCTGGACGCGCCCATGGCCCCCTCGACCAAGCCTTACGTCAAGCTCGCCTATACGTTGATCATCATCGGCATGGGCATTTTCGCCATCGAGCGCCTGGGGCTGGATCAGCTCTCCGGCCCCAACCACACCGCCCTGCATCTCGATGGCACCTTGTTGAGCATCCTGGTCATCGCGCCAGTCGCGCTGGTGCTGGCCGGCTGCCTGATCTTCATGATCGGCAAGATGCGCCGGCTCTAGGTCCCTACTCGACGCGCAGCCGCTCGGCGTCGATCCCCAGCACTTCCAGCGGTTCGCGCATGCGACGACCGAGGAACTCGTAGAGCCCATAGAGCGCCAATCCGCCCACGGCGATCGCCACGCCAAACCCGGCGAGCCCGTTATCGGTCGCCACGAAAACGGCCACCAGCAGCGTGATCACTGCCCCGCCGAGCAGCACATAGAACCGCCGCTCGGACTGCGCCCGCAGGTTCCGCGCGCCCGACTGCAGCACATCGCGCAGCTCTGTGTCTGACATGGCGGTGAGTTCGGGTTTTTCCGCTCGCGGCGGATCGTCTCGACATAGGCCTCCACGCGCCGCGCGGTCACCGCCTCGCGTTCCGCATCCTTGCGCCGACCGAGGAAATAGTTGACCACGCCACCGATCAGCAGCAGGGCAATGGCAATTTCGACGAGTATGAGCATGATGGCATCCACCCCTTTGCAACAGCGGGATAGTGTGTCCCTGCCGACAAATGTCCCCTATGCTGACCCCATTCAAGACCAGCACGCGTGACTGAGAGAACTTTCCGGCGCACGATGGCGTTGCTGTGGCAACGGAGGGACGACCCCTCCCAGAAAACCTGAGGGAATCCCCATGAACTACGTCATCCTCTACATCGCCTCGGCCGTCGTGTTCTTTGCCGCAGACTTCGTCTGGCTCTCCACCATGGGCGATCGCCTGTACCGCCCGGTGCTGGGAGACATGATGCTCGACAAGCCCAACCTGCCGGTGGCTGCTGGCTTCTACCTGCTTTATCTGGTCGGTCTTGTCGTTCTGGTCACGGCCCCGGCCAATGGCGACATCTTCAAGGCCTTGTGGATGGGTGCGCTATTCGGCTTCGTCGCCTACGGCACCTATGACCTGACCAATCTCGCCACCCTGCGCAACTTTACCCCGACACTCGTCGCCATCGACATGGCCTGGGGCACTGTCCTCACCGGTGTCAGCGCTGCGGCGGGCGTCTGGATCTCGAAGTTCTTCGCCTGAGATGCTGCTCTGGGGTCGTCGTATCCTGGTGATCGGCGTGATCATGGCGCTGGTGTCGGCGACACCGGCGCTACTGATCATGCTGTTTCCTGCCTTGGGCGAAGGCTTTCTGGGCACGGTGGCGATCCTTTTGACTATCACCGTCACCCCACTTGGCCTCGCCTTTGCTAGTGCGGGGGTGCTTCTTCTGCTGGCTGGACTGGTGCAACGCGTCCTTTTCGCGCGAGCGATCGCTCGCGCAGCATCACCACCAGCCCCGCCCCCACGATGACCATCGCACCCAGAAAACTGACCGCGTCGATCAGGTGCTGGAAGAACACGAAACTGAGCAAAATGCCCCAAGGCAGCGCCGTGTAGTTGAACGGTTGCACTGTACTCGCTGGCGCGCGGCTGAGCGCCACCATCATGAGCCCATGCGCCGCTGTCGAGGTAAACATGATGACCGCAACCAGCCCAAGATCCTCGAGTGGCATCGGCTTCCAGAAAAAGATGCCGACGCCGGTGGTCATCACCAGTCCGATCACCCCGACATAGACCATGCTGGTCGCCGTTGAGTCCTGACTCGAGACTTTTCGCGTCAGCGCGATGTAGACCGCATAGGCTGCCGCCGACAGCACCGCATAGAGCACACCCCAGGTCATCGGCAGCCCACCCGGCCTGATGATGAGCAGTGCCCCCAGAAAGCCGACCACCACCGCGCTGAACCGGAAGATGCCGACCTTTTCGCCAAGGATCGGGATCGCCACCAGCGTCACCATCAGCGGATAGACCAGCACGATCGCCTGCAGTTCAGCCAGGGGGACGTCGACAAGCGCACTGGCGAAAAACCAGATGTCGACCACCAGCAGCACAGCGCGGAACACCTGCAGCCAGGGCGACTTGGACCGGAACGCCTGACTGATCGGCCCCTGCCGCATGACCAGGATCAGTGAGAACACCGCGAAGGCCCAGAACCGCATCATCGCCAGCTGGAACGGCGAATAGTCCTGCACCAGGTGCTTGGACACAGCATCCTGTACCCCGAAGATCAGGATCGCAGCCACCGTCAGGCCAATGCCGAGTGGGACGTTGTCGGCGCGGCGACGCGCAAGTGTTGGATCGGAACTCACGGCGAGGGCTCGATTCATCAGCGGGCATGGTCGCCCGGGCCCAGCCTTGATAGCCTCTGGGCTCCCGACTCGCCATGCTCTTGGGTGCTCATGTTTCGACTGTTTCTTGCCGCGGCGCTGCTCATACTTTCGGCCATTGTTCCCGCACAGGCGCAGCAGGCCGAGACCCGCCGCTATTTCGGTGACTGGCTCGGGGCCTGCCGGCCGGACGGCTATTGCTCGGCCATAAGCTATGTGAACCCGAATGCCGACGGCCATGCCGCTGACTACTGGTTCCGCATCGGTCGACACGCTGAGGGCCTCTATTGGGAGATATCCTTCACCCCGATCGTGGTGATGGCCGCCGCCACCGCCCCGTTCACGCTGAGCGTCGACGGCACGCCGGAAGCCTTTACCGGGGCCAGCGAGGTTGCGGCCTATGGGTCGATCAACGACTTCTTCCTCTTGGGCAAGAAGGCCCAGGCCGTCATGGATCGACTGATGCCCGGCAAGTCTTTGCAGGTCGCCTTCACCGACGAAGCCGGAGTACCCACCACAACGCGCTTCTCACTCAACGGCCTGACTGCGGCGCTGATCTGGATCGACGAGCAGCAGGGCCGTCTCGGCTCCGAGCGCGTTGTCGAGGCGCCTCCCGAAGGCCTGACCGCGGCGGCCGAACCAGTCGTTCCTGCCGACGGTCAAGTCACCCTCGCCGACCTCCCACCCCATCTCGTTGCCGAGGACGAAGCCCGCATCGACGCCTGCGACGGCTTCGATATCGTCGGCGACTGGTCTTTCTACCGACATGATCTCGGCGAGGGCAAAACCCTCTGGCTCCTCCCCTGCACCGGCGGCGACTACAACCGCTTCTACAGCGCCTATCTCGACACCGGCACCGGCTTTGAGCTGCTAAGCTTTGCCACCCCCAGCTATGCCGCCGGCTGGCAGGCCGAAGCAGGCATCTGGTTCGACAGCTTCGATCCCGTCACCAGCCAGCTCCGCAGCTACAATCGCGGTCGCGGCATCGGCGATTGCGGCATGCGCGGGCTGTGGCAATGGACCGGTTCGCTCTTTGCAATGCAGGTCTATACCATGCAGGCAGTGTGCGACGCCTCGGTCCCGCCGGGCGAGTTTCCGGAGATTTTCCGCAACGCCACCGCCCCAGCCGATTTGCGCCCCTGAGCCGATCACCTATCTAGAAAGCACCATGACCACCCGCACTCCCACATCGTCCAGCCACAAGGTCGCCCTCGTCACCGGGGCGGGCGATCGCGTCGGCGCAACCCTTGCCCGGCGCCTCGCAGCCGAGGGCTTTAAGGTGGTGGTGCACTATCGGTCGTCCGCGGCTGGTGCGAAGGCCGTGGTCGCCGAGATCGAGGCGGCTGGGGGCGAAGCTGCACTCGTGCAAGCCGACCTCGGCAACCGCGCCGAGCGGGCCGCTTTGGTCGGCAAGGCTGCCGCAGCCTTCGGTCCGCTGACCCTGCTCGTGAACAACGCCTCGACCTTCGAGCCCGACGCCGTCACCGATCTCGATGAAGCGCTTTGGGACCTGCACTTTGCCGTGCATGTCGAGGCCCCGGTCTTTCTCGCGCGCGACTTCGCCAACCAGCTGCCCGAAGGCGCCCAAGGCAACATCGTCAACCTGATCGACGAGCGGGTGCTGCACACCGCCCCCAGCTACTTCAGCTATACGCTGAGCAAGAGCACACTCTGGGCCGCGACGCGGACGCTGGCGCAATCGCTCGCGCCACGCATTCGTGTCAACGCCATCGGCCCGGGCCCCACCCTGCCCTCCAATGTGCAGACCGAGGACCAGTTCGCCGCCTCCCAGGCGCGCCTGCCGCTGCAGCTGGGCGCTGATCCGGACGACATCGCCGATGGCCTCGTCTACATCCTCTCCGCCCGCGCCATGACCGGCCAGATGCTCGCTCTCGATGGCGGCCAGCATCTCGAATGGTCGCCACGCCGGGACGTCACGCCGCGCAAGCCATGAACGCACCCGATCAAGTGAGCGGACCCGAGGTCATCAAGGACTTCGTCCGCACCCTGCCTGCCTCTCCGGGCGTCTATCGCATGCTCGATGAAGCCGGCGAGGTGATCTATGTTGGCAAGGCCCGCAGCCTGAAGGCCCGCGTCACCAACTACACCCGCCCCGATGGTCTGCCGACGCGCATCCAGCGCATGATCTATGCCACGCGCACCATGGAGTTCGTGCGCACCGAGACCGAGGCCGAAGCCCTGCTGCTCGAGGCCAACCTGATCAAGCGCCTGCGCCCGCGCTTCAACGTGCTGCTGCGCGATGACAAGAGCTTCCCCTACATCCTGATAGCGACCGAGCACGAGGCTCCCGAACTCAGCAAGCACCGCGGCACTCGGCGCAAGCAGGGCCACTACTTCGGCCCGTTCGCCTCGGCGCTGGCGGTCAAGCGCACCATCACCTCGCTGCAGAAAGCGTTCCTGCTGCGCACCTGCTCGGACAGTTTTTACAAGGCGCGTACCCGGCCCTGCATGCTCTATCAGATCAAGCGCTGCGCAGGCCCATGCACCGGCGAGATCTCGCTCACCGACTATGCCGAACTCGTCGACGAAGCGCGTCAGTTCCTCTCGGGCAAGACCAAGTCGGTGCAGGATCACCTGCAACGCGACATGAACGCCGCCGCAGAGAACCTTGATTTCGAACGCGCCGCCATGATGCGCGACCGGCTCTCGGCCCTCGCCCTGGTGCAGAGCCAGGGCGACATCGCTTCCAAGACGGTCGAGGAGGCCGACGTGTTTGCCGTCGCCCATGAGGCAGGCCAGTTCTGCGTCCAGGTGTTCTTCTTCCGGGCTTTCCAGAACTGGGGCAACCACGCCTACCGCCCGCGGGCCGACTCGACCTTGACCGAGAACGAAGTGCTCGAGGCGTTCCTAGTGCAGTTCTACGAAGACCGGACGCCGCCAAAGCTGGTGCTGGTTTCCCAGCCGCTCGCCGAGCAAGACCTCATCGAGGAAGCGCTCTCCAGCCGCACCGGCTACAAGGTCTCTGTGCAGCAGCCGCAGCGCGGCGAAAAGCGCGAACTCGTCGCTTACGCCCACAACAATGCGCGCGAAGCGCTCGGCCGGCAATTGGCCGAGGGCGCCACCCAGCGCACGCTGCTCGAAGGCGTCGCCGAACTTTTCGGCCTCGACGAACCGCCACAGCGCATCGAGGTCTACGACAACTCGCACATTTCCGGCACCAATGCGGTCGGCGCCATGATCGTCGCCGGTGAAGAGGGCTTTTCCAAAAAGCATTACCGGACGTTCAACATCAAGAACACCGAACTCACCCCCGGCGACGACTTCGGCATGATGCGCGAAGTGCTGACCCGCCGTTTCTCGCGCCTCGCCGCGGAGAGCGACGTTTCGGCCGAGGACGAGCAGACCGGCATGCCGGACTGGCCCGACGTGGTGTTCATCGATGGCGGTGCCGGCCAGCTCAACGCCGTGCGCGAGGTGATCACTGGGCTGAACCTGCCCAAGGAAGTCACCTTCATCGGCATCGCCAAGGGCGAGGAGCGCGACGCCGGCCGGGAGAAGTTCTTCATGGAAGGCAAGGACGCCTTCATGCTGCCGCACCGTGACCCGGTGCTCTACTATGTGCAGCGGCTACGCGACGAAGCCCACCGCTTCGCCATCGGCACGCATCGCGCCAAGCGCAAGAAGGAAGCCATCAAGAACCCGCTCGACGAGATCGACGGCATCGGCCCTACCCGCAAGCGCGCCTTGCTGCAGCATTTTGGCTCAGCCAAGGCGGTGAGCCGCGCCTCGCTCTCCGATCTCGCGCAGATCCCCGGCGTTTCGAGCCAGATGGCGCAATTGATCTACGACCATTTCAACCGCAGCTAGGATAGTTCATGAAGATCATCGTCGTGGGTGCCACGGGAACCATCGG
Organism: Devosia sp.; assembly: GCA_015657675.1. GTDB lineage: Bacteria > Pseudomonadota > Alphaproteobacteria > Rhizobiales > Devosiaceae > Devosia_A. The sequence continues at coordinate 440 of JACDQI010000038.1, read as the reverse complement.
GAGCGCCATCGTCAAAGCCCTGGAAGGCCGGCACGAGGTCATCCCCGCCTCGCGCAAGAGCGGCTATCGCGCCGATATCGACGATGCCGCGAGCCTTTCAGTGCTGTTTGCGACGGTCGGGAGTTTCGATGCTGTGGTCTGCGCCGCCGGCAGCGCCAGCTACAAGCCGTTTGCCGATCTGCAGCCGGCCGACTTCGCCGTCGGCTTTCACAGCAAGTTCATGGGCCAGGTCAATCTGGCGCGCCTTGCCATTCCGCATCTCGTCGACGGTGGATCCATCACGCTCACCAGCGGCGTTTGGGGCATCGAACCACCCCCCAACGCCGGCGCCATCAGCCCGATGAACGCCGCCATCGACGGCTTTGTCCGGGCCGCCGCCGTCGAGCTGCCTCGCGGCCTCCGCATCAACTCCGTCAGCCCACCACTGATCGGCGAGCCGG
>JACDQI010000037.1 GCA_015657675.1 Devosia sp. | reverse complement strand
GGCAGCCAGCCGCCGGCGCAGCGGCGGTAGGTAAGAGCTCACCCGCGCTGGCGCGGCCGAATTCGCGCGGGGGCGCTTGCCAAGCGGGCTGGCCGTGACCATTTACGCGGGGTTGCTCACCCACACACCGGGACCCCGCATATGCTCAAGAAGATTGCCGCCATTGCCTTGCCGCTTGCGCTCGTGGGCGTGCTGGCCGGCTGCTCGGATCGCAACGAAGTTGCCAGCGTCGGCGTCGACTGGACGGGCAATGACATTGCGGTGGAATCGGTCGCCGATCCCGAAGTGCAGGGCGTGGTCTGCCACGTGGCCTATTTCAACCGCAGCTTCATCGACCGGATGAGCCAGGGCAACTGGTTCGAGGATCCGTCCTATTCGGCGGTGGATTGCGAAGCCAGCGGGCCGCTGACCATCGGCGACATCGCCATGGCCAAGGGCGGCGAGGAGATCTTCCAGCAGGGCCGCTCGATGATCTGGAAGTCGATCCGCGTGTCGCGCATCTATGACGCCGCCAACAATTCGCTCGTCTATCTCGCCCATGCGCGCGAACTGCAGCAGGGTTCGGGCAAGATGTCGCTCTCGGTGGTGTCGCTGGGCGGGCGTGAGGTGACCTGGACCAAGGGTGCGCCGGCGACGGCCACGAAATAGTCCGACGCTTTCCGACACAATGCCGGGCGCCACTGCGTGCGTCCGGCGCGCTACGGCATGTTCCTGAGCGCGATTGCGCCCAGCCCGACAATGTTGAAACGGGATGTTCCGGGCGGCGCGCAAAAAACAAAATCAATCCGCTCGGCAAAGCTGCGCGTAGCAGCGAGAAGGCCGATATTGTGCAGTGATTATCGGCCCTTACACATCCTTGCATATCCTTGCACTTGGGGCCAGAACGAGGAGCCCAACATGGCTATTCTGATTGGCGATATCGCGCCCGACTTCGAGGCCGAGACGACCGAAGGTCACATCCGTTTCCACGACTATATCGAGGGCTCGTGGGCGGTGCTGTTCTCGCACCCGAAGAATTTCACCCCGGTCTGCACCACCGAGCTCGGCTATACCGCCAAGCTCAAGCCCGAGTTCGACAAGCGCGGCGTCAAGGTGCTGGGCCTTTCGGTCGACGAGCTGAAGAACCATCCGGCATGGTCCAAGGACATCGAAGAGACCCAGGGGACGGCGCTCAACTTCCCGCTGATTGCCGACCATGACCGGTCGGTGGCGACCAAGTACGAGATGATCCACCCCAATGCGGACAATTCGCTGACAGTGCGGTCGCTGTTCGTCATCGGGCCGGACAAGAAGATCAAGCTCAAGATCGAGTATCCGGCCTCGACCGGCCGCAACTTCGACGAAGTGCTGCGCGTCATCGACAGCCTGCAATTGACCGCCAAGCACTCGGTGGCGACGCCGGTGAACTGGAAGCAGGGCGAGGACGTGATCATCGCAGCGGCCGTCAGCGACGAGGCCGCCAAAGCCAAGTTCCCGGAAGGCTGGAAAACGGTAAAGCCGTACCTGCGCATCGTACCGCAGCCGCAGGGCTGAGCAGCCGTATCGAAACGACCTGAAGGGGCAGCCTCGGTTGCCCTTTTGCATTTCAGGCTTTGGACGTCAGGCCTGGCCGCGGAGACTGCGGTTGATCGAGCCGAGCAGCATGATGATGCGGGCAAAGCCCATGAGGACGAGGCCGCCGATAATGGGGGCCACCGCCCAGTTGAGCCCGGCGAAGAGGCCGGCGACGACATCGATCATGTTGGCATCGCCACGATCGAGTGCGGCGGTGACGGTCTGGAACATGGCCGGCGCGCCGTAGCCCAGTATGGCGATGCTGAGCAGCACGGCAACGAGGCCGATGATGAATAAAAGTCCTGCGACCATGATGGTCCCCCTTGTTCCCCGCGGGGGAGTAAAGGCGGCGCGCCGGTCGCCGTCAACTGGCTCGGGGGACGCTAGAGGCCGAGTTCGGCCCGCGCCTTGCCGGTGAGACGGGCGAGCACCAGTTCGCGGGCCTGGTCGATATAGGCGGCGAGGTCGGCCTGGGAGAGCCTGGCGGCGGGTGCGACTGCGACCCAGCCGGCCCTGGCAAAATAGGGTGCCGGGCGGATGCCGGGCTGCTCGGTGAGCAGGCGGAAGCCCAGATCGGAGGCCTTGAACCAGATCTCGCCGTCGTCGCGATCAAACAGCGCAAAGATCTTGCCGCCGATCTTGGCGACGGAATCGTCGCGCCACTGATGCACCAGCGTGGTGCCGGGCAGGCCCAGCACATAGGCCTCGAAATCGGCGCGCCGGAAGAGGTTCACGGCGCGATGCCGAGCTCGGCCCGGAGTTTCTTCGTCAGGCCGGCGGCGACCGTCTTGTAGGATTGCGCGATATAGCCAGCCAGCAGGTCGTCATCGAGCGCCCCGGGTTCGACCCGCACCCACATGCGCTTGGCGAAATAGGGCGCCTGGCCGATGCCGGGCAGTTCCACCAGACCGTCAAAGGCCAGTTCGCTGACCTTGAAGGCGATCGACCCGTCACTTTGACCGCGCAGGCAGAAGATCTTGCCACCGACCTTGGCGACGAGGTTTTCCCATTGCTCGACCAGTTCGACGCCTTTCCAGTTGGCCAGATGGGCGGCGAACCGGTCCTTGTCGTGGAGGTTCATGGCTAGATCTGGCTCTGCTTGATGAAGACGCGGGTGCGCTTGGAGCGACCGAGCCAGCCGAACAGCGCGCCCGGAATGCCCAGCACCACCCAGCCGGGGGCACTGAGCACCGCGCCGACGATGCTATCGAGCAGTGCGCCGAAAAAACGGGTCTGGATGAAGGCCTGCAGCGCCGCAAGGCTCTGCTTGTGGAGGATGCGCCAGGTTTCGCCCAGCGGGGTAAAGACCAGCGCGTTCTGGCCCAGCGAGCGGGTGCCATCGAGGATGATCAGGATCAGCGCCAGGGCCAGCAGAATGGTGCCGATGATCCGCAGGATAAGCCGCATGTGTCCCTTCGCGCCGGCCGAGCTGCCGGTTCCGACATGGCGGCCTTTCTGGCACGAGCCAGCCCGCGCGGACAAGTCAAACCGGCTTTGCGCGCACAAACCGGCTTCAACGGCGCGTGATGGCTTGCGGTCGGGCCGTTCCTGAGTATATTGCGCCCGCTTGCGACCGGCCATCGTGCCCAAAAGCATGCGGGAGCAGCTTCCAGCTTCCGTCGGAAGACAAGCGGAGAGATGGCCGAGTGGTCGAAGGCGCACGCCTGGAAAGTGTGTAGGCGGGTAACCGTCTCAAGGGTTCGAATCCCTTTCTCTCCGCCAGTCTTAACTGCTTGACCGCTAGGTTCGCGTGTAGACGCACACATAGGCGCCGCGTCGCGCTTGGCTTCGCCGCAGAGGTCGAACCCGTTTGTGGTCGTCGAATTGGAGGCGGCGCAGGGCTGGAACGTGACTATCGGGTCCAGCTTGCCATGCAGCGACATCGCGCCGAGCTTCTCGCTTTGGCGACCGGAATACCCCAGCCACTGCACGTGGCTCGATGACGACAGAGAACGACAGGCGTCCTCGATCGGCAGCAGAGCGCTGCCACCAGGCTCTGCCTGGCGGCAACGGGAAGTACAGTGTTGGTCAGGCGGCGGCGGGCTTGCCGGCCATGCCGACCAGCGTCAGTCGCATGGCGGCAAAGGCGTCGGCGAGGCGCTTCACTTCGGCTTCGGAATCGCGCGCCTTCTTTTTCGCCCGGCAGCTTCAGATCCATCAGCAGGGTCACCTGGTCGTCGACCTCGGTGATGGCACCCAGGGCGCGTGAGCGGGTTTCTACCTGGCCATCGGCAGTGGCGGACTTGCCCGCGAGCGTGTCCTTCCAGATGTCCGTGCGGATCGTCAGGCTGGCGATCCGGCGCTGGAAGGGCAGGATCAGCGCATCGCGAACGCGGGCGTGGTGAATGTCGAGAGTGGACAGGACGGCCATGTGATCTCCAATGTCCGCCTTGGGCGGGTCAGGGGTGGGAGGTGCGAATGCGCAGGCTGTTGAGCCTGGCGAGGTCGTCGCCTGCAAATCTCTGTCCGCCCACCAGCAAACGGGCGCCGCGAAGGCTGACCGGGGCGGCGTGTTCAAAGGCAAAGCGCAGGGCTCTGGATACGCTGCTGAAGCGGCGTGGCCCGAGCGAGAGGGCAGTCGGCCAGTCGCGTCCCAGGTAAAGCTGGGCGCTGGTGGCGTCGTCAAATAAGTGCATGTGATACTCGAATGTCCGGCCGGGCCGGATCTAGTCCCGAGAGCGTGTCGTCGGGAGAGCGACCGGGCGCTGGGCCCGGTCGCAAGATGTGTCAGGCCATCGACAGGTTGATTGCCGAAACGCGGCCGTCACGGCCGGTTTCGAGGTCAAACTTCACCTTGTCGCCTTCATTCAGGCCGGACAGGCCAGCGCGCTCGATCGCCGAAACGTGCACGAACGCGTCCTTGCTGCCATCTTCAGGCTGAATGAAGCCAAAACCCTTGGTGGAATTGTAGAATTTTACGGTGCCGGTGGTCATGGAATTGACCCTTTCAGTTGTGAGGTGAGCCCGAAGGGCGAACACTCTCGTTCCCCACGAGCAGCATGCTCGATGAGGTCTAGACGTTCGCGAAGCGGGAGAACCAAGCAACCGGAGAACCGGCAGATCAGAAGCCAGATTGGCTGAAACGTATGGCGCCTTGTAGTCTGGAAAAGTGTTTGCAACAAGGCGGTTCGACATCCGGGCTGGCAGCGGATCTGGCGGGGTGCAAGAACCGCCGACCCCGGTTGGGTAGTTTCCGGCTCTGGCGCTGTTGAAGATCCGCAGCGCAATCTCGTCCGCGTTGACAGAAGTGCGGCCGCGGTGGCCAGCGCCTGCGAGCCACGAAGAGGGAGACTTGACCATGACGACGGAGCAATTCCGGGAGCGTCCCGACGCGCGCCGACCCGCCTGCTCGTGGCCAGCGGCGGCTCTCAACAATGAGCACCGAAATCCCCGCCTATCGCATCACCCGCAAGGAAGGCGACATCGAGATCCGGGATTATCCAGCACTCGTGACAGCAGAAGTGAGCGTCGACGGCGACCGGGATGCCGCCGTGCGGGAGGGTTTTCGGCTCCTCGCCGGGTACATTTTCGGTGGCAATGATGGTGGGCGCCAGATCGCCATGACGGCACCGGTGATGCAGCAGGCCCAGTCGGGAACCCGCATCGCCATGACGGCCCCCGTCCTGCAAACAAAAGTCGGCCAGAGCTGGACTGTCGGGTTCGTAATGCCGGCGAGCTGGACCATCGATACGTTGCCCAAACCCAACAATGCCAAGGTGCAGTTGCGGGGGGTGGCGCCAACCCGTTTCGCGGCGCTGCGCTTTTCGGGACTGGCACGAGAGCCCGACATCGCCCAGCACACGGCGCGGCTCAACACCTTCATCAGCATGCACGACCTCAAGGCGGCCGCGCGCCGACGGTGGCCCGGTACGATCCGCCGTGGACGTTGTGGTTCATGCGACGGAACGAGATCCTGGTGGCGCTCGAGGCCGAAACGGCGTGAGACGTGCGCAGGCGGCCGCCTCGACTAGCGTTCAGGCTTGATCCTTGGCAGGCGCAGAGCCTGGCCGGGGTGGATGTCGGCGGGATCGGCGAGCTTATTGAGATTGGCGCGAAAGATGATATCGGCCTTGCGGACCGAGCCGTAGGTGCGGCGGGCGATGCGCGCCAGCGTGTCACCGGGCCGCACGATGTAGATCGAACCAAGCTCCTCGGGCGGCAGGTCGTCGGCCTCAGCGTGCAGCGCACTGCCGTCCATCATCTCGGTCAGTTGCCTGAGCGTCGAGGGTCGGTAGGGCGCGGCTTCGGGCAGATGCTCGGGCGGTTCGCCCCAGCGTCGGCGGGCGCTCGGGCTCACTTCGTAGAGCTGCTGCGGCCCGGGCGAGCGCGCGGCGGTTGGCAGGTGATCGAGCACAAAGCCGATCGGGCTGAACCCTTTCGATTGGGCACGGTTGGCGAGGTGCTCGCGATGGTTGAGGTTGAGGCGCGCCAGGTGCGAGTGCTCGGAGCCATCGAGCGCCAGTCCGGCGTGGCGGGCGCCGTCCCAGATCCAGTCGAGGGCTAAATCGGAGAGGCCGCGCCGTTCACCGCCGCCGCCAACCGAGCCGTGACCGCCGGGGAACCAGCGCTGCTGGTAAGGGGCGTCGGGGCTGTGCAATTGGGCGCCGCGCCGACGATTGAGCTCGTCGAGATTCTCCCACAGCGTGGGCTCGAAATCGATCTTGTGCTCGTCGATGGCCACGGCGTGCCGGGCGTGTTCGACCATGGGCGAGAGGCTGACATCGTGGAACTGGTGCATGCGGTTGACCGCGTTCGCCATGACGATGTAGCGCGGGATGCCGAGCGAGCCGACCGTGTCCCAGACCCCCAGATAGTTGACCTTGAGCAGCGGCTTGATGCCCGGTCGATGGCCGGGGACGTTGTCGGCGCGCCAGTTGTCCTCGGCCACTGAGACGCAGACATGCGGCGCGCAATCGCGCCGGAACGCCATGGCCTCGAGCCGGAAGGCATCGGTGCTTTGCCGGCGCTTGTAGAGATTGACCGCCTCGTTGGCGCGATGCGCCTGCTGCCGGTCGAGAATGCTGCTGGTGGCTAAAAGACCGACGAACGAACGCGCCGTATAGGCGCCGCGGGAGAAGCCGAAGACGTAGATCTCGTCGCCCGGCGCGTAGTTGAAGATCAGGAAGCGATAGCCGTCGGAGAGGTTCTTGACGAGCCCGGCGCCGAACATGCCGCCGGCCAGTTCCTCGCCCTGCTCACTGCCGACGCCCTCGTCGTAAAAGGTTACCTGCACCACGCCGTCGGCCATGGGCAGCACACTTTCGGCGGTCAGCAGGACGTTGGTCGGATAGGGCGTGTCGAGCCGGTTCCAGCTGCCGTCAAAGCAAAAGACCAGACGCTTCACCGAACTTCTCCGGACACGACCCTCTAGGTCTTGAGCTTGGCCCTGATGGCCGCGGCATGCGCGATGAACTCGGCATTGTCGCTCTCAAGTCGCAGTGCCTCTTCGATCACCGGCAAGGCCTCGGCATCCCGACCCATCAGGTGGAGGATCCAGGCAAGCGTGTCGTGCCGGGTCGCCACAGTTGGGTCAGCGGCGATCGCCTGGCGGGCGATGCCCTCGGCCTCGTCGAGGTGGATGTTCTGGGTCGCAAACAACCAGGCGAGGTTATTGCTCGCATCGCCCCTGACGTCGGCATCGCCTTCGGCAATCGCCAGGCGGAAGAAATGCTCGCTCTGGGCGAGGTCCTTGGCCACGCCCTTGCCGTTATTGTAGACCCAGCCCAGGCTGTTATAGGATGGCGCCCAGTGCTGCTCGGCAGCGAGGCTGTAGTACTTGAACGCCTCGGCGTCGTCGGGCGCCAGCCCGCCGCGACCCTCGGTGAGCATCACTCCGACATTGTGCTGGGCAAACGCCGCGCCGCCATCGGCCGCGATGCGGTAAAGCCGCAAAGCCTCGACTTCGTCCTTGGCCACGCCAAAGCCATTCTCGGCCAGCCAGCCAAGCATGCCGTTGGCATAGGTCGAGCCCTTATCGGCGGCCTGCCGATAAAGGCTCGCTGCCTTGGCATAGTCCTGCGCCACGCCGCGACCGTCCTCGTAGAGCAGGCCGAGATTCACAAGCGCTTCCACCATGCCGCCATCGGCGGCCTGCTGGTAGAGCGCGGCCGCCTTTGCCGGATCCTCGGGCACGCCGAGCCCAAGCTCATGGAGCGCGCCCAGCGCCGCAAAGGCCAGCGCGTAACCCTTGTCGGCCGCCGCAGTGTAGCTGGCGATCGCCCTGTCGTACTGGTCGGCTGCGTCATAGGCCCGGCCGAGCTGGTGGAGCTGCCTGGGATCATCGGGAAGGGCCTTGACCGATGCCTCGCAGGCGGTGATGGCCGCCGCCGCATCGATGTCGACAAACTCGACGCCGGTGCCCGGCGGGATCGACACGTCATTGGGGCTGGCCGCCAGCCTGTCGCATTCGGCAGTCGGCGCCGGCTCGGTCGCCTGCACAGGCAACGCCAGCAGTCCTACGGCTCCAGCCACCGCCCACGCCAAAACGATCGAACGCATACTTAGTCTCCCCTCACCAGCAGCCTTCCGCGCACAATGGTGCGGCGGCCGGGGCTCTGGCAAGCCTTGGGTCAGTCACAACTCGCGCCGGACGCATCCGGATGCGGAACTGCTCACATTTCGCGCCCCGCCCTTGCGCTCGCGGAAGCCGGATGCAAGCTAGTGTCAGCCAATTGCCGTGCCGGCGGAATTCCCTGGGGGAGGGGTGCGCCAAGCACAGGCCAACGCCCGGCGCCCGCTACACCTTTCCCTCCCTGCTCTGTCCCTCCGGAGACGCCCTGCCGATGGCCAAACGCCCCGCAGTCACGCAGCCCCCACCGACGCCGCCCAAACGCTGGTGGCAACGTCTGCCGTCCCTGCCGGGGGTCGAGACCACGTCGAGTTCGCTGCGCACCGTGATCATCAACATCGCGCTGCTGCTGGTGCTGGCGATGGTGATCCCGCTCACGGTGACGCAGTTCTCGCGCGATCAGATCCTGGTGCAGCCGCTCAGCGTGCCAGGCGCCCTCGAGGCCACCGGGCTGACGCCGGCGGTGGCAGCCAATCGGCTGTGGGATGGGTTGGAACAGATCAAGCAGGAAGGCGGATCGGCCAAGAGCAGCGTCAATGTCATCCCCGAGGGACAGAAGGTGACGTTTGCGGTGCCCGATGCCGGCGTCTCTCTGGACTCGCTCATCTATTACGCCCGGCAGTTTTTCAACCTGCACGAGACGGTGGTGAGCGGCGAGTTCCGCTGTGGCGATGCCAGCTGCGCCCCGGCCCAGGTGTCGCTGCGGCTGCGGGTCTATGGCAAGGTGCTCAAGGTGATCGACCTGCCACCGATGCGACGGAGCACCGAGGCGGAATACTGGCGCAAGGCGTCCTTGGCGCTGATGGGCGTGCTGGACCCCTTCACTGCACTTGCCGCCGAGGCCGACAGCAATCCCATCACCGCGGCGGCGCTGGCGCGGCAGCTGATCGTTGCAGACCACCCTGATGCCAAGTGGGCCCACAACATCCTGGGCAATATCCGTCGCAATGCGGGCCTCGTCGAAGAGGCGATCGTCGAGTACCAGGCGGCGCTGGCGATGGATGCCAACTTCGTCCCGGCGCTGGCCAATCTCGCGGGCGCCTATAGCGAAGCCAAGCGGACTGCGGAGGGCACGCCTTATCTCGAACGGCTGAAGAAGGCCGACCCGAATGGCCCGCTGGCTCCGGAAATCGAAGGGGATCTGGCACGCCAGGCCGGCCAGTTCGATATGGCGCGCGACCTCTACCTCGAGGCGTTCCGGCGCGACCCGCTGAAGGCGCGTTACCAGGCCAAGGCGGCCATCATGCTGTTCGATGCCGGCCGTATCGAGGAGGCCGTCGCCATTGCCGAGGATGCGCTCGGCATCAGCCCCGCCGCGAGCGAGCCGCTGGCCATTCTGGGCAGCTACTATGGTAACAAGGGCGACTTCGCGGCGGTCGAGCGGATCTATCGCGGCGCCGCCGAATTCGCGCCGGAAGACGCGGCCATTCAGATCATGCATGCCGACCTGATGGTGATCAATCGCGACTATCCTGGCGCGCTGCAGCGCTTTGACCAGGCGGTGCTCAACGACGATGGCAATGCCAGCTACCGGATCAAGCGCGGCCAGGTGCTGGCCCTGCTGGGCCGGCATGCCGACGCTCTCGCGGACCTCGAGGTTGCCAAAAAGCTCGACCCGACCAATGCCGAGATTGACTACGAGCGGGCCAAGAGCCTCCTCGCCCTGGGCGACCAGGCGGCATCGACGGCGGCCTACAAGGCCTATGTGCAGGCCGAGCCGGAGGGATTTTACGCCGAGATCGCCAAAGCGTTCATCGCCAATGCCGAAGGCACCGGGACCAGCCCAGCGCCGTGATCACTCCTGCCCGGCGGCTGCTTACGGCTCGCGGTGGGCGAGCCAAGGCATCTGGGTGGCGAATTTGCCGCCGGAGACGTCGATCATGGTGCCGGTGATATAGGAGGCGAGATCGGAGGAGAGGAAGCAGATGAGCTGCGCCACGTCCTTGGGGCTGCCCAGCGGCGCAGGGTGAGGGTATCGAGCAGGCGGGCCTTTTCGACATCGGTGCGCTCGGCGAAGCGGTTCATGCCGGTGGGGATCATGCCCGGGGCGTAGCAGTTGACGGTGATCTCGTGGGCGCCGAGTTCACCGGCGAGGACGCGGGTGAAGCCTTCGACGCCGTATTTGGAGGCGGCATAGGCGGCGCCGCCGATCGAGGGGATGATGGCAGCGAACGACGCGGCGTTAAGAATGCGGCCGGAGCGCTGGCGCTTCATGACCGGGATCACCGCCTTGCACATGAGGAAGGTGCCAGTGAGGTTGATGTCCATGTTCATGGCCCAGGTCTCTTCGGAGAGATCTTCGACCCGGGCGCCACTGGCAACGCCGGCATTGTTGACGAGGATGTCGATGCGGCCATAGGCCTTGTCGACAGCTTCGACCACGGCGAGGTTATCCTCGGACTTGCGGACGTCGCAGAGGAGCTGCAGGCCGGTCCAGCCCTGGCGCTGCCATTCGGCCGCGACTTCATCGAGCAGGTCCTGGCGGATGTCGGTGACGACGACCTTGACGCCTTCGGCGGCCAGCGTGCGGGCGATTTCGTTGCCGATGCCGCGACCGGCACCGGTGACGATGGCGACCTTGTTGGTGAGATCGATCAGCATGGGGTTCCCCTGTTTGAATACGTCACCCGGTCGTGCCGGGCTAACGGGCAAATGGCAATTGGACTGAGGTGTTAAGCGGTCGCTTTTTGGCGAATTACTCGCATTGGACGAACACATCGGGCAAACCGGCGGCAGAAAGCCGGACGCGTGTCGGACCGGAGGGGCGGACGAAGACGATCAGGCGCCCGTCATGGGTACTGCGATGCGGCGCGGCGTAGGAGGTGTTGTCGCTGAGGTCGCCATTCTCGATGCCGAGCAGCGTGCCGCCATCGACGCCGACCGAGACGATGCGTTCGTCGCCGGCAATGGTGCCGGCGGCATCGCGCAGCGTGCATTCGATCTGGACGACGCCGTCGAGACTGAGGCCGGCGGCGGTGCAACTGGCGGCGGCATCGGTTGGCGCCTGCCAGACGGTCGCCTCGAGCTTTTTGGCTTCGCCGCGGGGGCCGAGTTCGTCGCGGGCGACGACGATGCCGTCGCGGCGGGTTTCGAGCAGCAGCGCATATGGGCGCGGCGCGATATGAGCGGTCCAGTAGCCCTGCTCGGCGTCGAAGGTCAGCGGGATCTCGGCGTCGCCGCACTGGAGCCGCGGTTCGTCGCCATTGGCAAAGCAGAGGATTTCGACGAGGCCGGTGCCGTCCCAGCGGCGGGCGATCGGGTGGGACCAGAAACTCTTGTCCGCGGCTTCGACGTAAGGACGGGTGACGATGTAGGCGACAGGCGCATCGGTCCACCAGCTGCGGCGCATGTGGTAGCTGTGCTTTTCGAAGCCGGCAACGGTGAGGAGCCCTGCTCCGGACCCGTGTATCGGCCAGCCATGCGCTTCGCCCAGGTAGTCGATGCCGGTCCAGAGGAACTGGCCGGAAATGTAGGCCTTGTCGCGGGCGTGCAGCCAATCGGCGTAGCGGTGGCCGTTCTCGCTGCCGACCAGCGGGGTGTTGGGCAGATGGGCATGGTCGGCCTCGTAGAGATATTCCTTATAGTTGTAGCCCACGAGGTCGAGGGGATCGAAAAAGCCGGTGTGACGTGACAGTTCCGGGAAGGCGGCGCCGACCGTCACCGGGCGCGTCGTGTCCCTGGCCTTGACGATGGCAGCGAGTTGCCGCGCCAGCGGCGCCAGACGCCGGGCGTCAGGGCGGTTGGGGTCATAGGCGCGCTGCTTGGCGGATTTGTTGGCGTCATTGTTGCCGGTCATCGCTTCGAAGCGAGCGCTGGCATAGGGGTCGTTGGGATAGTCGATCTCGTTGCCGATGCTCCAGGCGATGATGGACGCATGGTTGCGATGCGCATCGACCATGTTTTCGAGATCGCGCTGATGCCAGACGGGAAAGTCCTTGGCGTAGCCCTGGTGGCGCGGCGGGTAGACATTGTGGCCCTGCCACCACTTGTTCTTGGCGTTCTCCCACTCGTCGAAGGCTTCGTCGATGACGAAGAAACCGAGCGCGTCGCAGAGCCGGTAGAGTTCTGGGGCATGCGGGTTGTGCGCCATGCGGACGCCATTGCAGCCCATGGCCTTGAGCTTGAGCACCGGCGCAGCCACACCGCTTCGGGCACGGCGGTACCGAGGCAGCCGGCGTCTTCGTGGAGGCACACGCCCCGGAGCTTGACCGGCGTGCCGTTGATTGCAAAGCCGGTGTCGGGATCGAAGCGGAAGGTGCGGATGCCGACGGTTTCGGTGTAGACGGCGCTCTGCTCCACGCCGGCGTCGGACCAATGCAGCGTGGTGGTCAGACGATAAAGATTTGGCGTGCTATCGGACCAGAGTTCGGGGTGCGGCACCGTGCCGGTGACCGTGACGTTCTGTGCCGCGCCGGAGGGCACATCGACCTGGGTGGCAAAGCTGTAGCTATTGCCGGAGGAGAGCGAGCGCAGCTCGTGGCCGAGGCGCAGCGAAACTGCAGCGGCGGTGTCGTTGCGGATCACGTGATCGATGCGGATTTCGGCAGCGGCGGCCTCGGCGCTGAGCGTGGTGAAGGCGGTGCCGTATTGGGCGAGCCGCACCGGCTCCTCGACCTCGAGCCAGACACGGCGGGTGATGCCGGTGCCGTTGTACCAGCGGGAGTCCGAGATGTCGGTGTGCTCGACACGGACGCTGACGACGAGGTCGTCGCTGTTGGCGTAGGCGAGGATGTCGGTCAGATCGAATGAGAACTCGGCATAGCCCGAAGGGCGGCCGCCGACGTGATAGCCGTTCACCCAGACCTGGGCGTTCTTGTAGACGCCGCCAAAGACCAGCCGCAGGTGCTTGGCGCCGAGATCGCCGAGCGACTGCAACGAGACATGGGCGCGGTACCAACCTATGCCGCCGGGCAGGTAACCGGTGCCGCTCGAATGGTGTTGCGCGAAGGGCTGCTCGACGCTCCAGTCATGCGGCACGGTAACGCCGCGCCAAGCGGTGTCGTCAAAGCCCTTGGCCCAGGCGTCTGGTTCGTCGGCGGGCAGGAACTGCCACTGCGCGATCTCGGTCTTTTGCATGCTCGATCAGTCTCGATTAGGCCTTGGCCGCAGTGGTGGCGGCGATGTAGGGGCGGAAGATGCGGGTGAAGAGAAAGCCATTGGCCACGGCGACGCCGGCAAAGCCGACAAAGAACCAGAAGAGGCCGTAGCCAGTGGCGATGGGGTAGAACACGGTCACCGCGAGGCTGAGGATGACGAGCGCCAGGGCGCCCAGCGCGGCGAACGGATGCTTCCATGAGAGAAGGCGCGCATTGCGCAGTATGTCGCGAGTCGCGCCATCGAACTGCGCCAGGTAGGGGAAGACAAAGAGCGTGGTTGTGGCAAAGCCGAAGGCGAGGACATACCAGACGATCAGGAGGCCAAACTCCACCGTCTTGCCGAAGGGCAGACCGGGGATCACCTGATACCAGGCGACAAGGCCGGCGCCGAAGGCGGCCAGCAACAGCGCGACAATGGTGGCCTGGCGGAAGTTCTGGCGGAACGATCGGAGATAGTCGCTGGTCACCGAATTGCACTCGCCGGTGCCGATGCGCATGGCGGTGAAGTTGAGCGCGGTCAGCGCGGCGCCGAGCGTGAAGACCGGCAGTGCGGTGGCGAGAAAAAGCAGATTGAGGATCATGACGTCGGCGAGTCGAGTGAGCCCGCGCATCAGCGCCGAGTCGGCCGAGAACAAAGTGTCCACTGGGTGATCCTCCAGAAGTGCCGGGGCGATCGCATGGTGCGACCGCCCCGACGGGTCGGATGTTACTTCAAGCCGCGGGCCGTGGCCCAGGCATCAATATCGGCCTGCACCGAAGCGCGGGCTTCCTCGAAGCCGACGTCAGCCAGCTTCTGACGCATCTCGGCGATGGCAGCAGCCGGGTCGTCGAACTTGCCGTACTGCAGCTGCGGGATGTACTCGGACAGCACGCCGCTGATGGCAGCGAGCGTCGGGTCGATGGCCGCCTTGGAGACGATCAGGGTCGAGTACGGGTAGTCCTTGGCCTGCGCGTCGAGGGCCGCGATGATCTCGGCCTTGTTGGGCGCGTCCGAGGTCTTGGGTAGCTCGAACTCGTCCATGCGGCCCCACCAGTAGTTGGTGCCCAGACCGTCGGTCGAGGAGTCGTAGCCTTCCGGGAAGCCGAGCTTGCCGTCGGCAGTGACGATATAGTCGGTGCCCTCGATGCCGAAGTTGAAGAGCATGTAGTTTTCTTTGTCGTTGCGGATCAGGTCATAGACCTGCAGCGCCTTCTCGGGGTTCTTCGAGTTCGCGCTGACGGCCATGGCGCCGTGCGTGAAGATGTCCTTGAAGAAGTTTCCGTTCTCCTTGCCGAACCAGAAGAACCTAGGGTCCGAGCCAGGCTGCTTGGTATTCATGTTGTCGACGATCTGGGTCAGATAAGTCTGGGTATGGTGCTGCTCGACGCCGGTAAGGGCGGCGTAGAACTCTTCACGCGTGTCGCCGTCGTAGTTGAGCGCGTCTTCGCGCCAGACGCCGATATCGTTCCACTTCTTTGCCAGTTCAGCGGCTGCCAGCAGTTCGTCGCCCTGCATGTACCAGGAGGTGACGGTGTAGGGGTCGGCTTCCGAGGTCTGGAACGGGAAGTAGTTGCCGGCCGTCACCTGCTGGAGCGTCTGGAGGTCCGTATGGCCCTGCAGGTAGCCGGTGAGCGCAGCTTCGTTGGCGCCGGCGATGTCCCACGGGTACGCATCGGGCTTAGTGGCCTTCACCCATTCGAAGTACTTGGTGAAGTCCTCGAACTTGGTGATCTCGCCGTTCTCGAAGCCGGCTTCCGTGGCCCAGTCGCCGCGGTAGAAGAAGCCGTGGTTGGTGTACTGGGTGTAGTTGTCCTCGGGGGCAAAGAAGATCTCGCCATTGAGCTTGGTCAGGTCCCAGTGGCCCTTGGCGTCAACCTGCGCCCAGGTCTTGGGGGCGTTGGCCTTGAGCATCTCTTCGCTGAGCGGCAGGAAGGCGCCCTTTTCGGCGTTTTCCCAGGCAAACAGCCAGTCGGTGGCGGTAGCGATCAGGTCGACATTGTCGTCGCCGGAGAGCAGCTGCACGTTGTACTGCGTCTGCCAATCGGCCCATTCAATGTAGAAGAGGTCGAGCTTGGCATTGGCCTGCTCGAGCAGCCGCGCGTTGAGCTTTTCCAGCATGGCTTCGAGGCGGCCGTTGGTCGGCTTGTTGCCCATCGTGAGCATGGTGATTTCAGTGGGCGCGTCCTGGGCCTGCACACTGCCCATCAGGGCGTTGGCGCTGATCCCGAGGGCGAGTATGGTTGCCCCGAGCTTGATGATATTGCGTCTATTCATTTGTTAGTCTCCTCCGTTTTTATGTTTTTGGTCTTGCGGTGATGTCGCCCCTTTATTGGGGCAGGCGCGTCATCCCTTCACCGCACCTATGGTGATGCCGCTGACGAAGTATTTCTGGATGAAGGGGTAGAGCAGCAGGATCGGCCCGGTCGCCACGATGGCGCTCGCCATCTTGAGCGTGTTGCTCGGCAGATCGGTAATGCTGACATTGGACCCGGCCACGGAATTGCGCAGCGCGTTGGCCGTGTTGATCAGATTGTAGAGATGGTACTGCAGCGGTTTGAACTCGACCGTGCTGCCCAGATAGAGTGAACTCAGGTACCACTCGTTCCAGTAGCTCAGCGCCAGGAAGAGCCCGATGGTGGCCAGCGCCGGCTTCATCATCGGCAGGCAGAGCTGGGCAAAGATGCGGAAGTCGCCGGCGCCGTCGACCTTGCCGGATTCGACGATCTCGTAGGGCACGGTGCGCATGAAGTTCTTCATCAGGATGATGAGCCAGGGCGTCATCAGCAGCTGCAGGAACACCGCGAGGTAGCTGCCGCGCAGGCCGAGGTCGCGCGCCACCCAGAGGAAGGTCGGCGCGAGGCCGGCCGAGAACAGGGTGGTGAAATAGATGAAGAACGAGATGTGGTTGCGGAACGGGAAGTCGCGGCGGTGTAGCGCGTAGCCGGTCATAGCGATGACGAAGAGGCCGATCGCCGTGCCGCACACCGTCATGACGATGGTGACGATGTAGCTGCCAACGATCTGGCGCGGGGCGTTAAAGATGTATTCGTAGGCGGTGAGCGTGAAATCCTTGGGCAGAATGCCAAAGCCGCTGCGGCGGATCTCGGCTTCGCTGGAGAGCGAGGCCGACAGCATCATGATGAAGGGCAGCACGCAAAAGAGCGCGAACAGCGTGATCGTGACGTAGGAGATCGTGCGAAGCACGACGTCGCTGCGGTCGAGCTTGATCGCACGGGGCTTGGCAGGCCCGATGCCGACGCCTTCTGCGAGATCAGAAGAGTGCATAGTCCTTGTTGATCCTTCGTACGATCCAATTCGCCGTCATGACGAGCGCGAAGCCGAACAGGGACTGGTAGAGTCCGACGGCCGTGGAGGTGGTGAAATTGTTCTGGGTAAGGACCATCCGGTAGACGGAGGTCTCGATGATGTCGGTGGTCTTAAAGAGCGCAGCGTTGTTGCCGACGAGGTTCCAGAACAGCCCGAAATTGCCGTGCATGATGCTGCCCAGCGAGAACAGCACCAGGATGATGAAGGTCGGTTTCAGGCTGGGCAGGGTGACGTAGCGGATGCGCTGCCAGGCCGAGGCGCCGTCGATGGCGGCGGCCTCATAAAGCGAGCGGTCGATGCCCATGATGGCGGCGAAATAGACGATCGAGCCGTAGCCGGTCGACTGCCAGAGATGCACCATGATGATGATCAGCGGCCAGATGCCGGCGACGCTGTAGATCTTGATGGGATCGCCGCCGGTCTGCTTTATCAACGCATTGATCGCGCCGGTGTCGTAGTTGAGGAGGTTGAAGGCGATCACCCCGACCAGCACGGCCGAGATGAAGAAGGGCAGGAACATCGCTGCCTGGCTGATCTTCTTGAAGAAGGTCGAGCGGATCTCGTTGAGCATCACTGCGATGGCGATCTGCAGGATGTTGCCGAAGATGATAAAGGCGAGATTGTAGAGGATGGTGTTCCTGGTCAGTAGCCAGAGCTGGCCGGACTTGATCAGGAACTCAAAATTCTTGAAGCCCACAAAGGGGCTGCCGAAGATGCCATCGCGGTAGTTGAAATTGGTGAAGGCGATCCAGGCACCCGGCAGCGGGGCATAGTTGAAGACGATGAAAAAGACGATCGCCGGCACGCACATCAGCAGCAAAATCTTGCTGTCGGCGAGCTGCCGCAGCAGCGGCTTGCGTCGTTCCACTGGAACCTTGGCTGCCATCATCCCTCCTGCCGCAAATGGTTGGGACGTCGTGAGCGCGACGTGGACTAGCGGGAATTGGGAAGCGTCTGGGGATGCGAACAGGCGCAGTTGCGCTGCGTCCGGCGCGTGCCGGTGCAATGGTGATGCATGATTATCCTCCAAGACCGAGGTGGGTTTTCCCTTTGCCTCGCAGAGGACGATAGCGGCGCTTTGAGCGCCGCGCAAGATTTTCAGTAAACTTTTAGTTTGCGCGTTTTACTGGGCTGGCGACCGGGTGCTGCCGCGCCAGCGGATCGACGTCGCGAGCATCATGCGACGCCGCAATTCGCGGCCACCGACCTGCTCGAGCAGCAGATCGACGGCGGTTTCGCCGATCTCCTCGGCCGCCAGATGCACGGTGGTGAGCGGCGGGTTCATGAACTGGGCAGCGGAGATATCGTTGAAGCTGGCGACCGCGATATCCTCAGGAATGCACAGCCCGAGTTCGTGGATGGCCCGATAGGCGCCCATCGCCATATTGTCGTTGGCGGTGATCAGCGCATCGGGCCGGTTCTCCTCGGAGAGCATCTGCCGGGCGAGCTTGTAGCCGCTCTCTTCGGCCTTGCTGCCGGTGAGGCAGAGGCGCGGGTCAAAGACGCCGGCTTCCTGCGCCCACTGCATGTAGGCGCGGCAGCGCCGTTCGGGAGTAACGGAGGGTACGCCATCATAGACGTCGACCCAGCCGGCAAAGCCGATGCGCTTGTAGCCGGCGCTGGTCAGCGACTGCAGCAGCTTGCGCATGGCCAGCATCAGATCGGACTCGACGCAGTCGAATTCGTCGGTCGGCGGGCTGAAATCGGCAAAGACCAGGTTCTTGTTGTGGCGCTTGAGCCAGGCGATCTCGTTTTCGTCGTGCCGCCCGATGGCGATGATGCCGGAAGCGCTCTGGAGCAGCGTGGCTTCGGGCAACCGGCCGGTGTGGTAGACCTTGACGGTCTCGACCTTGAGCGCCTGGCAACGGCTCTCGATACCGAGGCGCAGGGCGACGTAGTAGGGGTCGATCAGCTCTTGGTCGGGCCGCAGGTAATGCACCAGCGCGATCTTGCTGACGCCCTGCTGGTTGGCGCGGGCGCGGGTGCGGAGCGGCTCGTATTTCATCGCCTCGGCCGTCTCGATGATGGTCTGGCGGGTCTTGGCGCTGACCGAGAGCGTCTGGTCGAAATTGAGCACGCGCGACACCGTCGCGGTGGAAAGGCCCACGGCCTTGGCGATTTCCTTGAGCGTGACCACGACGATTTTCCCCTCCCAGACCGCATTGCTTAGGCAGGAAGGCGAGGCTTAGGCAAGCGGCAAAGAAACCTTGAGCAACAGTCCGAGCCCGCCGCAGATGGCGAGCGTGGCAAGGACGCCGAGCCGAAAACGGAAGAGACAGAGGGCGGCGACCAGGCTCAGGACGAGGGCGAAGAGGTCGATCGAGCCCCAGTCCGGCGCCGCCAGGTTGAGGGGACCGAAGCGCCAGGTTTCGACTGTTCGAAACAAGACATGGAGGCCGAACCAGAGCGCCAGATTGGCGATGACGCCGACCACCGCTGCGGTGATCGCGGCCAGCGCGCCGGAGAGCGCCCGGTTGGAGCGAAGCCGCTCGATATGGGGCGCGCCAAGGAAGATCCAGAGGAAGCACGGCACGAACGTCACCCAGGCGGTGAGCGTGGCGCCGAGCACGCCGGCGAGCAGCGGATCGAGCCCGACGGGCGCGCGAAAGGCGGCGAGGAAGCCGACAAAGCTGAGGACCAGCACCAGCGGCCGGGCGTGGTTCGGCCAGCGCCAGCCCATCGAGCATTTCGCCGGGCCGCAGCCAGCCGAACTGCTGCACCGCCTCCTGCGCCACATAGGCGAGCACGGCGTAGGCGCCGCCGAAGGTGACCACCGCCATCTGCGAGAAGAACAGCCAGAGGGTGGCAAAGCTGCTGCCCCAGCCGGCGAGCGGCAGGATGGCAAGGAGCGGTGCCAGCCACAATCCTCCCCAGAGCAGCAGCGTTGCAAGCGTCCTCGCGGCGCTGGGGCGCGATTCGACGAAGGCCTCTCCTATGACGGCGGGGCGGTCGGGGGCGGCAGCCTTGTGGCCGCCCTGAGCGAAGAGGTCGGGGGCCAGGTGTGCGCCGACAAAGCCGATGAGCGCGGCGACGAGGATCACCAGCGGGAACGGCAGGTTGAAGGCAAAGAGGGCGACGAAGGCCGCCACCGCGAGGCCAAGATGCAGGCGATTGCGCAGAGCGCGCTTGCCGATGCGGATCACCGCCTCGATGACGATGGCGAGCACGGCCGCCTTGAAGCCGAAGAACAGCCCCTCCAGCCAGGTGGTCTGGTGGAACAGCGCATAGGCGGCCGAGAGCAGGACGATGACCACAAAGCCCGGCAGGACGAAGAGCGTGCCGGCGATGACGCCGCCGCGCCAGCCATGCAGGAGCCAGCCGATATAGGTCGCGAGCTGCTGCGCCTCCGGTCCGGGAAGCAGCATGCAGAAGTTCAACGCATGGAGGAACCGGCTCTCGGCGATCCAGCGCCGGTCATCGACCAGTTCCTTGTGCATCAGGGCGATCTGGCCGGCGGGGCCGCCAAAGCTCAGGAGCCCGATGCGGGCCCAGACGCGGGTTGCCTCGCCGAGGGTCGGGTGCGCGGACGCGGTGTCGATTGTTGCTGCGCTCACGTTCTCTGTCCCGGAGGCGGGACGCCTCGGGGCGCAGACTTCATTGAGCCGTCGGCCGATGTCAACGGACGCCGGCAACCACTTCGGCATTGGCAACTGCCGGATCGGAAACGGCCGAACTGGTCTCGCGCGTCAGCCATCCCTCGCCGCGCCATTCGCGCACCGTCACCGCAATGCGGCCGGCGGCGATGTCGATGAGGTTATAGGCGTTGGTATCGCCGCGCAGGCGGGTGGAAATGGTGGAGGACGCCTGGGCCACGAGGATCGGGGCGGCCCCCGCTTCACGCAGACCGTGTGGCGCCCCCTCGCGCACGGCGCCTACCTCGTGCCGGCGCACATAGGAGAGGTGGAAATGGCCGGAGAGCACCAGCCGCACGCCGAGGCGGGCGAAGGTTTCGAGGGCCCGGTCGGCACGACGGACCAGCCGCATGGGCTTGAGCACATCGCCATCGGGCTGCATCAGCGGATGGTGCGCCACCACAATGCGGAGCGCGTTCGGCGTCGTCGCGGCCAGCCGCTGGTCGAGCCGGCGCAGCTGGCCCTTGCTGATCGAGCCATGCGCCCAGTTGAGCTCGGCGCGCAGCCGCCGCGAGGTGCGGATGCCGACAACCACGACCTCGCCCAGATCGAGCAGCGGCTCGAGGTCATCGGCGATGTAGCGGCGATAAAGACCATAAGGATCGATGAAGCGCTTGAGCAGATTTTTCGCCGGCACGTCGTGATTGCCCGGCACTGTGAAGACCGGGGTCGAGAGGCTGTCGAGAAAGGCGCGCGCCGCCTGAAATTCGACCTCGGTGCCGACCTGGGTAAAGTCGCCCGAGACGATGACGAGGTCGGGGTTCTGCGCCGTGACGTCGGCCGCCAGACCGTCGGCGAGACGCCGATCGTGATGACCGAAATGGAGGTCCGAGAGATGGCAGATGCGCATGCGGTTCAGGCCCGGGCGACGACGAGGGTCGGCTCGGCCGCGTCCACCGCCGGTGGCGCCAGCACCGAGAGCGCCATCGGCAGACTGCGGAAGGACAGCGGGCCATCCAGCAGTTCGATCTCGCCATCGAGCATGACGCGGACGCGCCTGTGACGGGTGCGGATGGTCAACGCCCGCACGTTATCGACTTCGAGCACATCGTCGTGGCGCCAGTTGCCCAGCATCATGCCCATGCCGAGGCGCAGCGCATCAACGAAGCTGAGGTGACGCAGGAGGTAGAGGCTCAGCGTGCCGCGATCGAGATGGGCGCGGGCAAAGAGCTTGCCCGGGCCCTCGTCATAGTCGTTGTTGGCGACAGCGATCGACTGCACACGCTCGATATGGGACTCGCCATTGACTGGGGTGATCTCGGCAGCAAAGCGCCGTACGCGCGACAGGCGACGAGCGAAATGCGCCAGAAAGCCGAGCTTGGCGCCAAGGTCGCGGCGGCCACGGATCTGCTCTCGGGCGGCGGCGATGCCGGGCACGGCGCCGATCACCACCTTGTGGAGGAAGACCCGGCCGTTGACCTCGCCGACATCGATCTTGCGCGTCGCCATCTGCTCGTAGGCTGTGAACCAGGCGTCGAGCGTGAGCGGCAGCGCCAGGTCGCGCGCCAGAAGGTTGGCGGTACCGAGCGGGATCACGGCAAGGGTCTTGCCCGAATGGATGGCGGCTTCGGCCAGCGCCGTCACCGTGCCATCGCCACCGGCCGCCACCAGAACTGGGGCAGCGCTGTCGCGCGCGGTCTTCAGCCGGTCGGCAAACGGCCGCGAGGCGTCGGCATCGATGCTGACGCTGATGCCAAGCGCGGCAAAGCGCGCCATCAGGTCAGCCGCAGTGACGCCGGTTCCGGCGGCGGTACCGGAGCTGGAATTGAGCACTATATGGTGAGATGTCTGAAGCACGGGGGCCGCCTTTCGTCCCCACAAACGGCCGGAGGCGCATTTGGTTCGATGCCCGCGAACCAAAAGTCCGGCCGGGCGTTAGGCGGCTCGATCAAGGGAGCGTCACATTCATGCAGTTGCCCACCATCCGCCGGCCGGGTCCATACATCCTCGCAGGGCTTGCCGCCCTGCTCCTCTGGGGCTTTGCGGCGGTGGCCGACGAAGTGCTGGAGGGCGACACCACGGTGTTCGACAGCACTGTCAAAGGCTGGTTCCGGGCGCCGGGCGCCCCGGAGACGCCCTGGGGTCCGGTTTGGCTACAGGAGGCTGTGCGCGATCTGACGGCGCTGGGGAGCTTTACCGTGCTCGGCATCGTGCTGGTGGCGACGGTGCTTTACCTGGCGTTCTCAGGCAAGCTCCGCAGCGCGCTGTTCGTGCTGATCTCGGTGATCGGCGGCACCATCCTGTCGACCGGCCTCAAGGCGGCGTTCGATCGCCCCCGACCCGACGTGGAAGCGGCGGCGCGGGTCTTTACCGCGAGCTTTCCGAGCGGCCACGCCACTGTGTCGGCCGTGGTGTATCTGACGCTCGGGCTGTTGATGGCCGAGGCGGTGAGCCATGGCCGGCTCAAGGCCTATTTCATCGTGCTCGGCATCCTCCTGACCTTTGCCATCGGCGTGTCGCGGATCTATCTGGGCGTGCATTTCCCCACCGACGTGCTTGCCGGCTGGGCGCTGGGCGGGGCCTGGGCGCTGGTCTGCTGGATTGTGTACTCGCTGAGCCTGGGGAAGGATGCCTCAGCTGGTGACACAGCCGAGAGGCGGAGCTAGCCTCCCGGCATGGCAGACCTCGGCACCTATCGAAAAAAGCGCGACTTCAGCAAGACCGCGGAACCGGCCGGGTCAGAGCCAACATCGAGCGGCAGCCGCTTTGTGGTGCACAAGCACTCGGCCACCGCCGACCACTATGATCTGCGGCTTGAACTGGATGGCGTGCTCAAGAGCTGGGCGGTGCCCAAGGGACCCTCGCTCAATCCGGCCGACAAGCGCTTTGCTGCCGCCACCGAGGACCACCCGATCGACTATATCGACTTCGAGGGCGTGATCCCGGAAGGCGAGTATGGCGGCGGGCCGATGATCGTCTGGGATACCGGCGACTGGGCGCCGATGGGCGACCCGCGCGCCGATCTGAAGAAAGGTGCGTTCAAGTTCCGGCTCTGGGGCGACAAGCTCAAGGGCGGCTGGATGCTGACCCGCCTTAAAGGCAAACCCGAGGACAAGGGCAAGGAAGGCTGGCTGCTGTTCAAGGAACACGACACGGCCATGGACACTAAGACCGACATCCTCACCGCGCGCCCGAAAGCGTGAAGACCGGGCGCCGGATCGAGGAGCTGGTCGCGCCACCGCAGCGGCCGGCGCGCGCCGCAAAGCTGCAGCCGGGGCGAGTCACGGGGGCGGTCAAGGCGCCGATGCCCGACCGGGTCGAGCTGCAGCTTGCCAGTCCGGTGGCCGAGCCGCCAAAGGGGGCGGGCTGGGTGCACGAGATCAAGTTCGACGGCTATCGCACACTTGCCATGGTGACGGGCGGCGAGACGAAACTCATCACCCGCGGCGGGCTCGATTGGACCAAGCGCTATGGCGACCTGCCGCAGGCCTTTACCGATCTCAACTGCCGCGAGGCCGTGATCGATGGCGAGATCGTGGTGCTGGACAGCAAGGGTGTCAGCCGGTTTGCCGACCTGCAGGAGGCGCTCTCCTCCGGGGCCGGCAGCAGGCTCGTGTTCTATGCGTTCGACCTCCTCCATCTCGATGGCTATGACCTGCGCAAGGCGCCGCTGGTCAAACGCAAGGACATGCTGGCGCGGCTCTTGGCCGGGCACCTCACCGGTCGCTCGGCGATTCAGCTCAGCGACCATGTCGAGGGCGAGGGCGATACGCTCTACCAGCGTGCGTCGGAGATTGGGCTTGAAGGCATTGTGTCGAAGCGCGCCGACGGTGCCTATTCAGGCGGCCGCTCGCAGGCCTGGCTGAAGGCCAAGGCGCTACGGCTCGGCGACTTCGTCATTGCCGGCTATTCGGCCTCGTCGGCCGCGGGCGGCATCGGTGCGCTGGCGGTGGCCGAGTGGGTGGATGGGGAACTCGAGTATCGCGGCAAGGTCGGCACCGGCTTTGACGCGAGCACCATGGACGCCCTGCTCCGCCGGCTCGAACCGATGCGCATTCCCGACCGGATCGAGGGCCTGCCCAAGGACATATTGCCGGTGCGGCCATCGCTCACCGCGCGCATCCAGTATGCGACGCGCACCACCGACAATGCGCTGCGGCACGCGGTGTTCAAGGGGTTGCGCGAGGTCGAGCTTTCCACTCCGCTCACTGCCAAGCGCAAACGGCTGATCTCGGACGCGGATCTTGCCGGCATCTGGGTGACCAACCCAACGCGGCGCCTCTTTGGCAAATCGGGGCCGACCAAGCTCGATATCGCGGTCTATTACGCGGCCATCGGCGACTACATGCTGCCGCACCTCTTCAACCGGCCGGTGTCGCTGTTCCGCTGCCCGACCGGCAAGCCGGAAGACTGCTTCTTCCAGCGCCACGCCTTTACCGGCATGCCGCCGACACTGAAGGTGTTCGAGAGCAAGAATTCGGAAGACGAGCTCAAGTCCTACCTCACGGTGGAGGACGCCAAGGGCTATCTGGCGCTGGCGCAGTTCGGCGTGGTCGAGTTCCACACCTGGGGTACGCATGAAAAGCACCTCGATACGCCCGACCGGGTGATCTTTGATCTCGACCCTGGCGAGGGCATCGCGTGGCGCGAGATCGTCAACGCGGCGGTTCACCTCAAGGGCGAGCTCGAAGCCATGGGGCTCGTGCCCTTCGTCAAGACGTCGGGCGGCAAGGGCTTGCACATCGTGGTGCCGATCAAGCCCAAGCTCAAATGGAAGCAGGTGCATGCCGCAAGCTCGGCCATCGCCACGCAACTGGCCGCCACCGGGCGCGATACGTTCGTCACGGTGATGGGGGCGGAGAACCGCAAAAAGCGGATCTTCATCGACTTTCACCGCAATGCACGGAGCGCCACGGCGGTCGCCGCCTATTCGCTGCGGGCCCGGCCGCACCTGCCGGCGTCGACGCCACTGGCCTGGGCGGATCTAGAATCCATCGACTCCCCCGAGGATCTCAACTACGCTTCGCTTCCGGCTTTATTAACCACGACGGGCGATCCGTGGGCGGAGATTAACCAGTCCGCACGGCTTCTTCCGGCATGATTTGATGAAGTTTGTCAGTTGTTTCGCGCGTAGGAGGCGAGTGTGGCACCCAGGGCCAGCTGGAAGGGACATCTCAAGCTCAGTCTGGTGAGCTGTCCGGTCAAACTCTTTCCCGCGACCAGCGCCTCCGAGCGCATCAGCTTTAACCAGCTGCACAAGGACACGCACAACCGGATCAACATGAAACCGGTCGATCCTGAACTGGGTCTGGTGGAGCGTTCCGATCTGGTGCGTGGCTACGAGTACGAAGACAAGCAGTACATCATCATCGAGGATTCCGACCTCGAGGCGGTGCGCATCGAATCCAGCCATACGCTCAATATCGAGGCCTTTGTCGACGAGGGCGAAGTCGACGTCATCTACCAGGATGCGCCCTATTACCTGGCGCCCGACGGGGCGATGGCCGAAGAAACCTTCTCGGTGCTGCGCGAAGCGATGCGCTCGAGCGGCAAGCTGGCCATCGCGCGCCTCGTCATGACCAGCCGCGAACGCGTCGTCACCATCGGGGCACGCGAGAACGGCATGTTCGTCTGCACGCTGCGCAACCCCAGCGAAGTGCGCGGCACCGCCGAGTATTTTGGCAATATACCGGCCGGCAAGCCGGAGGCGGAAATGCTGGAGCTGGCGCAAAAGCTGATCGAGCAGAAGGTCAAGCCCTTCAATCCCAAGGACTATGAGGATCGCTACGAGCAGGCGCTGATGGCGATGATCAAGGAAAAGCTCAAGGGCCACAAGCCGATCATCGCGGCGGCACCGGAGCGCGGCAACGTCATCAACCTGATGGATGCTCTGAAGGCCTCGCTCGGCGACGCCAAGCCGGCGGCCAAGAGCAAGGCCAAGCCGGCAACTCCCCCTGTCAAGGAATCAGCCGCCAAGGTATCGCTGAAGGCGGCCGTTGCCGCCTCCAAGGCTGCCGCGGCCAAACCGGGTAGCAAAAAGAAGGCCTGATCGGTTCCATGGCTATGCGCGGCCAAAGTTTTGGCGTCGTGGGAGCACTCAGTGCGTTCCCGCTGCGGCTGGCTGCGCGCCGGGTGGCGGAACTGGGTGCCCGGCTGCACCGCGGCACGACGCGACGAACCACGCAGGTGGTGCTCGGCCGCTCGCTGCTGCTCAAGCAGAGCGAGCCGGAGATCGAGAGCCGGGTTGCGGCGGCGAATGCCGCCGGCCTGCCGATCCTCAGCGAAGGCGCGTTTCTGCGGTTGCTCGAAGGCACCGCGGCCGATCCTGCCGAGATGACGCGGCGCTCACTGATCGAGCAGTCGAAACTCAGCGAGACGGTGTTTGACCATCTTGCGCTGTTTGACGCGTTTGAACACGCGGCCGAGCCCTTCTCGTTTCGCGACCTGATCCTGGCGCGGAAATATGCGGGGCTGGTCGCCGGTGGTGCGAGCTGGAGCGAGATTGCCCGCTCGGTGCATGCGATCGGGCCGGTCGCCTCGCTCACGGCACTGACGCTGCAGCCCTCGCCGCGCGGCCGCATCGTGTCACGCGATGCGCATTCGCTGGCGGAACTCGACGGGCAGCGGCTGCTGGCGCTCGACGACACGGGCGAAGACAGCGAAGACTATTTTGGCCTTGCCGAAACGGCGGAAGCCGCCGGGCTCTTTGCCGAGGCGGCGACGCTCTACCGGCAGTGCCTGGCGCTCGACCCGAGCGACGCCACCGCCGCGTTCAACCTGGGCAATTGCGAGAAGGCCACCGGCGAGATGGAAGACGCCGTGCATGCCTATTGCACCGCCATCAAGCGCGACCCGGATTTTGTCGAAGCCTGGTTCAACCTCGGCGGGCTCTATCGCGACCTCGGCAAGACCGAAGCGGCGCGGACGCACCTGACGCGCGCCGTGACGCTCGACCCCGGCTATGCGGACGCGATCTATAATCTCGGCGCACTGGACTATGACAGCGGCGCCCTGCCCGAGGCGCGCGCGTCGTGGTTGCGCTATCTCGAGCTCGATACCGACTCCGACTGGGCCCGCCGCGCCAAGGCCGGTATTGCGGTGATCGACCGCCAGTTGCGCAAGTTCGCCGGCTGATGGCCACCAGCTTCCTCTTCGACGGTCCGACCGACGCGCGCCTCACGCTGCTGCTCGCCCATGGCGCTGGTGCGGCGATGGACTCGCCCTCGATGACGGCGACTGCCGCAGCCTTCGCCAAGGCCGGCATCCGCGTCGCCCGCTTTGAATTCGGCTACATGGCGAGCCGCCGCACCCCGGCCGGGCGCAAGCCGCCGCCGCGCGCCGAAAGCGTGATGCCGGAGTTCATCGCTGCGGTGGACGATCTCGGCCCGACGCCGGGGCCGCTGCTGATCGGCGGCAAGTCGATGGGCGGACGCGTTGCCAGCATGGTGGCGGACAGTCTTTACGACGCCGGCCGCATCGCCGGGCTGGTCTGCCTTGGCTATCCGTTTCATCCGCCGGGCAAGCCGACGCAGCTGCGGACCAAGCACCTGATCGGTCTCAAGACGCCGGCACTGATCTGCCACGGCACTCGGGACGAGTTCGGCTCGCCCGAGGAGATCGCAGGATATGGCCTGTCGCCTGCAATCGAGGTCTTCATCCTCGAAGACGGCGATCATGATCTCAAGCCGCGCAAGTCGGTGACCGGGCTCAACCAGGCCGGCGCGCTCGAGCTGATCGCCGGCAAGGTGCGCGACTGGAGCGGGCGCATCGCGCCCTGACGCGATGAAGGTCGCCAGCTTCAATATCAACGGCATCAACCGGCGCCTCGACAACCTGATGGCCTGGCTGGCCGACGCGGCGCCGGACGTGGTCTGCCTGCAAGAGCTCAAAGCCACCGACCGGCAGTTCCCCGCCACTGCGCTGGCCGATGCCGGCTATGGCGCCGCCTGGGTGGGTGAAAGCCAGTGGAACGGCGTCGCCATTCTGGCCAAGGGGGCCGAGCCGGTTGTCACGCGCCGCGCCCTGCCGGGGGACGATGACGACAAGCAGGCGCGCTATCTCGAAGCGGCCGTCAACGGCATCCTGATCGGCGCGCTCTATGCGCCCAACGGCAATCCGCGGCCGGGGCCGAAGTTCGACTACAAGCTGAGCTGGACGCGGCGCCTCCTCACCCATGCGGCCGAGCTCTTTTCGGCCGGAGTGCCGGTGGTGCTGGCGGGGGACTACAACATCGTCCCGGAACCGCGCGATATCTATGTCACCACGTCCTACAAGGACAACGCGCTGGTGCAGCCCGAGGTGCGGGCGCTCTATGCCGAGCTGCTCGCCCAGGGCTGGACCGACGCGTTGCGCAAGCGGTTTCCGGACGAAACGATCTACACGTTCTGGGACTACATGCGAAACCGCTGGCCGCGCGATGCGGGGTTGCGGATCGATCACCTGCTGCTCAGCAAGCAGCTGAGGCGCAAGCTCGTCGATGCGGGTGTGGATCGCGAGGTCCGCGGGGCCGAGGGCGCGAGTGATCATGCGCCGGTGTGGGTGGAGATCAGGGACTAGGGGACGGACCCGCAGTCAGGTCACCCTCCCCCTTGCGGGGAGGTGACACACCTGCCGGTGGCTGTACCCACTTGGGGCAGACTGGCTCGTCCCCGCCAGCTGTCACCCCAGCGAAAGCTGGGGTCCATCTCGCGGCCGGCGCGGGCGGATGGGTGGATCCCTGCTTTCGCAGGGATGACACCGAG
>JACDQI010000036.1 GCA_015657675.1 Devosia sp. | reverse complement strand
CGGCGCCGATGGCATCAAACGCCGCCTTGGACGCCCAGACCATGTTGACGCGGTGGACATTCGTCGGCGCTGACACCCAGCGTTCGTCGATATAGGTGAACTCCTTGACAGGATCGGGCAGGATTTCGGCCCACTTGCCTGCCTCGGCAACATCCTTGAGATCAGCCAGCATGCCAGCGCCGGCCCAATCCTTGATGTCATAGCCCAGCATCAGCATGGCCGCAGGCTGATTGCCGGCCGCATTGCGCGCCTTCATGGCGGTGATGGCCTGCTCGCCGCCGCCGCCGGCAATCGGAGCGTCCAGCCAGGTGACACCTTGGGCCTCAACCGCGGCCTTAACTTCGGACAGTGCGGCCGCTTCCCCGCCGGAGGTCCAGAAGTGCATGACTTCTACCGAACTCTGGGCCGCAGCCGACCCTGTCAGCAAACAGGCAAGGCCGATAGTCGACGCGAAGATAGATTTGGAACGATCCAATTTTGACATGTGCTTAGTCCTCCGGGATTGGCGCATAATTGTGCTGTAATCGGGCCGGGCGCCTTAGCGGCCGATATTGGGAGCTTCGTTGAGATTGGCGCGGAACAGCTGCGGGGGCAGCGGATCGAGCCCGAGAATGAGATCGCTGCCCTTTTCGCCCACCATGACGGCCGGTGCATTGGTGTTGCAGGAAGGGACCCGGGGAATGATCGAGGTGTCGCAAACCCGCAGGCCCGTCAGGCCGCGCACCCGCAGTTGCGGGTCCACCACCGCCATATCGTCCACACCCATCTTGCAGGTGCCCACCGGGTGGTGGTCGGTCTTGGCATTGGCGCAGGCATAGTCGAACAAGGCTTCGTCCGAGACTTTGTCCGATCCAGGCAGGCGCTCATCGAGGATATAGTCGCGTAGCGCCGGCTGCCGGAAGATCTCGCGTGCCATGCGAAGACCCTCAAGGGACATTTCTCGATCATAAGGATCGGACCAATAGTTGGGGTCGATCTGCGGCGCAGCTGTCGGGTCGGCAGCGGACAGGCGCACTGTGCCGCGTGAACGCGGTCGCAGATGGGCCGAGTTCAGCGTTACCCCCGCATTCCGCAGCCGTGCCACGCCGGCCTCGATGCCTGAACCCAGGCCGAGATGAAACTGGATATCCGGCGTCCGCGCGGCCTTGTCGGCATACCAGAAGCCACCCGTTTCGAAGAGGCTCGAGGCCACCGGTCCGGTCCTGAACAGCACATACTCGATGCCAGCCCACAGCGTCCGATGCAGTTTGGCTACGCCATCATAGGTGTGGTCGCCGGTACATTCAGCAATGACGAAGAGGTCGAGGTGATCCTGCAAGTTGCCGCCGACGCCGGGCAAGTCATGCAGAACCGGGACGCCTACGGAACGCAAGTGCGCGGCCGGGCCGATACCCGATTGCAGCAGAAGCTTGGGTGACCCGATAGCGCCGGACGAGACGATCACCTCGCGGTCGGCGCGCGCATTCTGTATCTGGCCGCGCTCGGCATATTCCACGCCCACCGCCCTTTGGCCTTCGAGCAGGATACGGTGCACATGCGCGCCGGTCGTGACCGTCAGGTTCTTGCGGTTGCGGATGGGCGCGAGATAGCCCATTGCCGCCGACGAGCGCCGCTGGTCGCGCTGCGTCAGCTGGTAGTAGCCCACGCCGGCCTGTTGCCTGCCATTGAAATCCGGGTTGTACGGCATGCCGTATTCCTGCCCGGCCCGGATATAGGCGTCGCAGATGGGCAGTGGGGCAGATGGCATGGAGACGCCCAGCGGCCCGCCATAACCATGATAATCGTCGGCGAAGCGCTGGTTATCCTCGGCCCGTTTGAAATAGGGCAGGACATGGCGATAGTCCCAACCCTCGGCGCCCTCCTCGTTGGCCCAGGCGTCATAATCAGCAGCGTTGCCGCGCGTATAAATCTGGGCGTTGATGGAGGAGCCGCCGCCGATCACCTTGGCCTGGGTATAGCGCAGCACGCGCCCCGCAAGGTGCTTCTGTGGCACCGTTGACCAGCCCCAGCTGCCCACGCCCTTGGTCATCTTGGCAAAGCCGGCGGGCATGTGGAAAAGCGGATGCCAGTCCGAGCCGCCGGCTTCCAGCAGCAAAACCTTGACGGTGGAGTCTTCGCTGAGCCGGTGCGCCAGCACACAACCGGCAGGGCGCGCCGGTGATGATGTAGTCGTAGGTCATGGCGCTATCCAATGGTCGCAAGGGAACGAAGGTTTGGCCGCGAATTCGCAGTGTAATGGGGTCATCGGCCAATATCCTCGCTGGCAATGTGTTCTGCAACGCGCAGGGCCTGGGCCGCGATCGTCAATGCCGGGTTGAGTGCCGCGGACGATGGGAAAAAGCTGGCATCGACCACGAATAGGTTCGGGTGGTCGTAGGCCCGGCAGAAGGGGTCCAGCGGCGCATCACGCGGGTCTTTGCCCATGCGAACCGTGCCGCATTGATGCGAGGGGGTCCGCTTGTCGAAGGGCTTGGCGAAAACAAAGGGAAATCCGGTGTCGCGCAGATGCTGCTTGAGAGTGGCCACCAGCTGTTCATGCGCGGCCAGATTGGTCTTCTTCCACTCCAGTGTCAGCCGGTCGCCCGAGACGCGCACACGATTGTCCGGCGAAGGCAGATCCTCGCTCATGGCATAGAAGTCGATGCCGAGATTGGCCAGCAACTGCAGGATGGCCTCGGGTACCAGCGGCATGCCGGATTTGAGGATCACTCCGCCCATGCGCCCCAGCAATTGCACATTGCCCAGCGGCGGTCCGCCCTTGCCGTCGGACAGGTAATAGTCGTTAAGGCCGAAGCTCTTCTGGTAAATGGCGGTGTTGCGGAAGCGCGGGTCCACGGCCACGACGGCGGTGGCATTGTGGTTCATGAAGTTGCGACCTACCTGGCCCGAACTGTTGGCCAGACCTTGCGGGTGGTCAGCGCTGGATGAAGCCAACAAGAGCGCTGCCGACTGAATAGCCCCGGCCGACAGGATGAACATCGGCGCCCGCAAATCGTGGCACTTGCCCCCCTGCACATAGACCACACTGTCTATCTTGACCCCATCAGCGGCCGTCACCAATCGGCGTAGCCGGGCCCCCGTCAGCAGCGTCACATTGGGATGCCGCAGTGCCTCGGCCAGGGCCATCGATTCCGCGTCAAGCTTGCCGCCCGAAATGCTGTCCGGATATCCATCCCAGGGGGTCTGGCCATTGGCCAGCCAGCGGTCGAGATCGATGGCCAGCGGAAGAGCATAAGGGTTAAGCCCCATGGCGGCGAGCTTTTCGCGCACAGCTGCCACTGGGCCTTCATCGGGCACCGGCGGCTGCGGGTAAGGCGCTGAATGGAAGGGCTCGGTTGGATCCTGCGTAGCATCGCCGCGCACCTGGTAAAGCTGCTCGGCGCGCGTATACCAGGGCTCGATCTCATCATAGTCGAACGGCCAGGCCGGCGAGGTGCCGTCCTGATGCTCCATCGCGAGGAAATCCTCACGCCGGAAACGGCAGAGCACCGCGCCGAAGAACTTCGAGTTTCCGCCCACATTGTAGTAATTGCCCGGCTGAAACGGATTGCCCTGGCCATCGAACCACGTCTCGTCCGGCCGGAAGAACCCGCGCCGGAAGATAGCGCGGGCGTCGCGGTTCTCCGGCCGCTTCAGCAGGCGTTCGCCGCGTTCGAGGATCAGGATACGCGCCCCGGTCGGGGCAAGCCCAGCCGCGATGGTGGCCCCCCCGATGCCGGAGCCGACAATGACAATGTCGGGACGCTCAGTCATGGTCAGCCGATGCGCTTCTGGGTTGCCGGATCGAAATAGACGGCCTTGTCGAGGTTGAAGGCGAGTATGACCCGTTCACCCGGGCGCACTTGGGCGTCGGCGCGCAGGCGGGCCGTGGCTTCCTTGCCGCCGAGGCGAGTGACCGCGAAAGTGTCAGAGCCGGCAGGCTCCACCACATCGATCAAACATTCACCATCGACCAGGTTCTTGGCGTTGCGATCGGCCCCGTCCGGATCGGTCAGCGCTTCAGGACGAATCCCGAAGACAATCTCCCTGCCGATGTAGGGCGTGAGCGCGGCGCCCATCTCGCCCACCGGTAGAGAGAGGGCGGGGAATCCGGGACGCTCGACAACGCAAACTACCGCGCTCTCTGCAGTCTCGACGCAGGCCGGCAGCAGGTTCATGGCCGGAGAGCCCATGAAGTCGGCCACGAATAGGTTGGACGGCCGGTTGTAGATTTCGGCTGGCGTGCCGAACTGCTGCAGCGCGCCATCCTTGAGCACGGCGATCTTGGTGGCCAGCGTCATGGCCTCGATCTGGTCATGGGTCACATAGGCGATGGTGGTGCCCAGGCGCTGGTGCAACCGCTTGATCTCGGTGCGCATATCCACGCGCAGCTTTGCATCAAGGTTGGACAGCGGCTCGTCGAACAGAAACACCTGCGGCTGGCGCACGAGGGCCGCCACT
>JACDQI010000035.1 GCA_015657675.1 Devosia sp. | reverse complement strand
GGGCGTGGCAATGATCCCACCGCTGTCATCACCGAGTGAAAGGCACGGACTCGCCTACTCACCAGCTGTCACCCCAGCGAAAGCTGGGGTCCATCTGTCCACCTGCGGGGACCGAGAGGTGGATCCCTGCTTTCGCAGGGATGACACCGAGTGTGGGGGAGCGAGTGTGTCCCGAACCACCTGACGACCTCACTTGGCCTCCAGAAACCCCACGATCGCAGCAGCCACAGCATCGGGTTGTTCCCAGTGCATCGAATGGGCCGCATCCTCGATGGTGGTTAGTTCATGTTCGGCGATCGGCGCATGTGCGGTAGCCACGGAGGTCGGCGACGCGAGCAGGTCGTGCTCGGCCGCGATGGCGAGCACCGGGCAGCTGATGGTGGCAAAATCCACCTTCAACGGTCGATCCATGGCGGCAATCTGGCGGGCGAAATCGCCTGGCGATTGCCGGTGAACATAGTCCGTCGAGGCGCGCGCCGCTGCGGCCAGCGCCTCGGGGTTCGCGAAGAACGGCGTCGAGAACAGCCACTGGTAGAGCAGCCGGAAGAAGTCCTCCGGCGCGATGGTGAAGTAAAGCCGGGACAGATCCTCGAACAGCACCTTGGTCTTGGGATCGATAAAACCCGAACCCATTGTCACCAGCCTGGACACCTTGTCGGGATGCAGAGCCGCCAGGAACAGTCCCAGAAAGCCACCCAGCGAATGGCCGACAACGTCAACGGAACCAAGCTTCAGATGCTCGATCAGTGCGGCGCAGTCCTCGACCATATCCTTATGGCTGAGCGGACCCTCGACCTTGGTGCGCCCTGAGCCGCGATTGTCGATCAGGATCAGCTGTCGTCCGGGTAGTCGGGTCAACAGCGGACCCCAGCTTGCGCCATCGCTCGCCGTGCCGGCGATCAGCAATAGCGGCTTGCCGGCCCCGACCAGCTCGTAATGGATGATGGCGGCGTCGCGGGCGAAATCGGGCATGGCGCGGTCCTGAAAAGTGATGTGGGTCAATGGACAGCCGCATGGCGCGGCCTATATTTGATCGGTTGGACAAAAGGCCTTTCAGTCATGGCACAGGATGCCCTCGGAAATGAAGTGAGCAGCGGCGAGGCCGCGACGCTCGCCGGTATAGATGATTTCATCACCGGCTTTCTCGCCTACGAGACCAAGGCCGCCAATGTGATGGCAGTGGCCGATGCCGATGACGGATCGATGCTCGCCAATGTCTATGCCGGGTTCTCCTGGATGTTCCTCGAGGCGGCCGCAGCGCCGGCCATGGCGTCAAAGTACCTGCGCCGCGCTGAAGCGGCTGGCGTGCCGAATGCGCGCGAGGCGCTGCTGATCGAGCAGTTGCGGTGCTGGATCGCCGGCGACATTCCGGGTGTGCAGCGCCTCGGCGCGGAGATTGTCCGGCGCTGGCCGCGCGACCTCACCTCGTCAAGCTCGACCAGTATTTCTCCTTCAACCGCGGCGACGCGGCGGCCATGCTGCGCGTCGCGCAGGCGGTGGAAGCCGAGAACGCCGACAATCCGCATATCCATGGCATGCTGGCCTTCGGCTACGAGCAGATGCACGACCTCAGGCAGGCCGAGATTTCGGCGCGGCGGGCGCTCAGCCTCAAGACCAAGGAGCCGTGGGCGCAGCACGCGCTGGCGCATGTGATGCTCGGCACCGGCCGGGTTGCCGAAGGCGTGGAGTTCCTGGGTGAAGCGCAGAAGACCTGGGTCGACCTCAACTCCTTCATGTACACCCACAACTGGTGGCACAAGGCGCTGTTCCACATCTCGCAGGGCGACAACACGGCCGTGTTCGACGCCTATGACAACCACGTCTGGGGCATCGAGCCGGACTATTCGCAGGACCAGGTCGGTGCCGTGTCGCTCTTGGCGCGGATGGAGATCGCCGGCATGGATGTCGGCAATCGCTGGGAGGATGTCGCCCGCTACATGAAGGTGCGCGTGACGGATACGACACTGCCGTTCCTGACGCTGCAATATCTCTACGGGCTGGCGCGGGCCGACTATGCCGAAGCCGATCACCTGATGCAGGCGGTCGAGGACAAGGCGGCGCGCTCCACCGATTTCGATCGGCTGGTCTGGCAGGAGGTGGCGCTGCCGGCGGCGCGTGGTGTGCTCGCGCATGCCCGCGGCAATGCCGCCGAGGCGGTGCGCTGGCTTTCCGTCGCCAATCCGCGCCTGAGCGAGATCGGCGGCAGCCATGCGCAGCGCGATCTCTTCGGGCAGTTGCTGCTCGATGCGCACCTGAAAGCCGGCAACTGGCAGGTCGCGGCGCAGATGCTGGAAATGCGGCGCACCTGGGATCCGGATGGCGTGCCGGTCAATCGGGCGCTGGCGGAAGCCCGGTCGCATCTACTAGGTTCCGTCGCATGATTCCCGGCCCCCGCAATTCCATCACCGACGTCGCCGGCCTCCGGGTCGGCAATGCCGAAGACCATCGGCTCAAATCCGGCACCACGGTGCTGGTGGCCGACAAACCATTCATTGCCTCCGTCGACGTCATGGGCGGTGCGCCTGGGGCGCGGGAAACCGAGCTGCTGGCACCCGACAAGATGGTGCAGGAGGTCGATGCGCTCGTCCTCTCGGGTGGCTCTGCCTTCGGGCTCGATGCGGCCTCTGGGGTGATGGATGGCCTCCGCGCCATCGGCCGAGGCTTCCGCGTGGAAACGGCAACGATCCCGATCGTGCCTGGCGCCATCATCTTCGACCTGCTCAATGGCGGCGACAAGGACTGGACCGACAATCCTTACGTGGCGCTTGGCCGGCAGGCACTTGCCGCGGCCCGCGCCGAGTTTGCGCAGGGCACAGTCGGCGCAGGCACCGGTGCGCTGACCGCCAATCTCAAGGGTGGGTTGGGTTCGGCTTCCCTGGTCCTGCCGTCGGGACATATTGTCGGGGCGCTGGTGGTGGCCAATCCTACCGGCAGCGTCACCATGGGCGATAGCGCCCATTTCTGGGCGTCGCCCTTCGAGGTCGATGGCGAGTTCGGCGGGCGTGGACCGCTGGTGGCGCCACTGAGCTTTGCGCAGTCGGCGCGCACCAAGCGCGACGGCACCAGCGCCATTGCCAATACCACTATCGCCATCGTGGCGACCGACGCCGTGCTCTCCAAGGCACAGGCCAAGCGCATGGCGGTCGCCGCGCAGGACGGCATCGCCCGGTCCGCCAGTCCGTCGCATACGCCCGTCGATGGCGATCTGGTGTTCTCGGTCGCCACCGGCGACAAGCCGATCGTCGATCCGATCCTTGACGTTATCCATCTGGGGCACGCCGCCGCTGTGTGCCTGGCGCGCGCCATGGCCCGGGCCATTTATCTCGCCACGCCGGCCCCCGGCGATATCGTCCCCACCTGGCAGCAGAAATGGGGCAGCCGGTGAGGCGGTTCACCCTCGGGGACGCCGAGGCGCTGGACATTGCCGACGATCTGGCGCCGCTGCGCAGCCTCTTCGAGCTGCCCGATGGCGTCATCTATCTCGACGGCAATTCGCTCGGGGCGCTGCCGCGCAGCGTCAAGGCGCGGGTCGCCGATGTGGTCGAGCGCCAATGGGGCCAGGACCTCATCCGCAGCTGGAACACGCATGACTGGATCGACCTGCCCAGTCGTGTCGGCAACCGCATTGCCGGCCTGATCGGAGCGCCCGAGGGCACCGTCACGGTCGCTGACTCAACCTCGATCAACCTCTTCAAGGCGCTGTCGATGGCGCTTTACCTGCGTCCCGACCGGCGGGTGATTGTCTCGGAAGCAGGCAATTTCCCCACCGACGTCTATATCGCGCAGGGACTCGCCGATCTTTTGGGGCAGGGGCATGTGCTGCGGTTGGTCGAGCCGGGCCAACTGGCTTCGGCCATCACCCGCGACGTCGCGGTGGTGCTGCTGACCGAGGTCAACTATCGCAGCGGCGCCCGCCACGACATGCGCGCCCTCACCACTTATGCCCATGAAATGGGAGCGCTGACCGTCTGGGACTTGGCGCACAGCGCCGGCGCCGTGCCGGTCGATCTCACGGCGGCGCGGGCGGACTATGCCGTCGGCTGCGGCTACAAGTTCCTCAATGGCGGGCCCGGCGCCCCGTCTTTCATCTATGTCGCGCCCGAGCATCATCACGGCCTGCGCCAGCCACTCAATGGCTGGCTCGGTCACGACGCCCCCTTCGCCTTCGAGACGGACTACCGGCCGGCCCTGGGC
Organism: Devosia sp.; assembly: GCA_015657675.1. Classification (GTDB taxonomy): domain Bacteria; phylum Pseudomonadota; class Alphaproteobacteria; order Rhizobiales; family Devosiaceae; genus Devosia_A. The sequence continues at coordinate 19,598 of JACDQI010000035.1, read as the reverse complement.
ATCGAAGCGATGCGGGTGGGGACACCCCCCATCCTCTCCATGGCCGCCCTCGACGCCGCCCTCGACGTCTTCGATGGCGTCTCCATCGCCCGCCTCAAGGCCAAGGCCGACATGCTGTTTGATGTCTTCGTCACCGAAGTCGAAGCGCAGGTGCCGGGGCTGGAGCTAGTGTCGCCCCGCGACCCGGTATGGCGCGGGTCGCAGGTCAGTTTCCGCTTCCCAGAGGCCTATGCCGTTGTTCAGGCAATGATTTCGCGCGGCGTCATCGGCGATTTCCGCGGCCCGGATATCATGCGTTTCGGCCTCGCGCCGGCCTATCTCCGTTACGCCGACGTCTGGCGCGCTGCCTCGGTGCTGGCGCAGATCATGCGCCGGAGCGAGTGGGATCGGCCAGAATTCAAGGCCCGGGCAAAGGTCGTCTAGCGGCTAAGCCAAATTTAACGTCCAGACGGCAAAGTGGTTGTTCACCTGGTGCTCGGCATCAGCAAGGGACGACGCATCTTGAACTGGTTCCGCCGTCTCGCTTCGGCACCTTGGCACTTCATTCGCCGGCCATCGAGCTTGCCGGCCGTGCTTGCTCTTGCCGTCGTCGTCGTCGCAGGTGTGTTCGCCGACCAGCAGAACAACGTGCTTTACCAGCAAAGCGTGCGGTCGGCGGTCCAATCCGAGCTGAGCATCATCCGGGCCAAGCTCGAGGGCAATATAACCAGCAACATGCAGCTGGTGCAGGGCCTGGTGGCGACAATCTCCACCGAGCCGGACATGCCGCAGGAGCGGTTCAGCCAGCTCGCCGATAACCTCTTCAACAAGACTTCAGAACTCCGCAACGTCGCCGGCGCCCCGGATCTGGTGGTCAAGCTGATGTATCCGCTCAAGGGTAACGAGCAGGCCATCGGGCTCGATTATCGCAAGAACGCCTCGCAACGCGAAGCGGCCCTGCGGGCCCAGCAGACAGGCCGCATCGTGCTGGCTGGTCCAGTTAACCTGGTGCAGGGAGGCGAAGGGATTATCGGTCGTTTTCCCGTGTTTGTCGGCGAAAGCGGCTCAAAGGAGTTCTGGGGGCTGATCTCGGCCGTCATTGATGTGCAGCGGCTCTACAAGGATAGCGGCCTGCTCGCGCCGGACCTGCCGATCGCTGTAGCGATCAGGGGCAAGGATGGTCTGGGGCCGGATGGCGCGCAGTTCTACGGCCCGGACTGGATCATTGCCGACGCCCCGGTCACAGCGCCGGTCACCCTGCCGAACGGCTCGTGGGAATTACTGGCAGTGCCGCGTGAAGGTTGGCGCGAAACCGCCCCCTCGGCCTGGGGGCTGCGCCTGATGATTGCCGTCCTCGGTGGCCTCGTCGTGGTGCCCATCTTTATTAGCGGCCGCCTCGCCGAAGAACGGTTGGCGCACCTGCGGGCGCTGCGGGGCAGCGAGTCCGAGCTGCGCCGGATGTCACGCCGCCTGAAGATGGCGCTGCAGACCTCCCGCATCGGCATCTGGGAAAACGACCTGTCGACGGGCGATCTGTTCTGGGACGATCGCGTCAACGCCATCTTCGGCAAACCGCAGGACGGTGGGCCGCGTCACTACCAGGATTGGGAAGACGCGTTACATCCTGAGGATCTGGAACGTGCAGTCGAAGAATTTCGCGTCGCGGTCGAGGAGACCGGCAGCTATCACTCCGAATATCGCGTGCTCAATGCGGACGGCGAGGTGCGCTACGTGCGCGCCATTGGCATGGTCTATACGGACCCTGGTTCGACACCCAAGATTGCCGGCGTCAACTGGGACGTCACCGCCGATGTGGAGCTCAATCTCAGCCTCAAGGAAGCCAGCCGACTGACGGAAGCGCGCAACTCGGCGCTCGCCGAGGCCAAGGCGCGTATCGAGCACAACGCGCTGCATGACAGTCTGACCGGTCTGCCGAACCGACGCTACCTCGACAGAGTCCTCAAGGATCTGGCCCGGCCTGACGCCCTCAGGGGGCAGAGGCTAGCATTGCTGCATATCGACCTCGACCGCTTCAAGCAGATCAACGATACGCTGGGCCATGCGGCTGGCGACGCCATGCTGGTGCATGCGTCGGACGTGCTCAAGTCCAATGTCCGCCCTGAGGATTTCGTGGCGCGCATCGGCGGCGACGAGTTTGTGATCGTCTGCCTCGTGGACGAGGACGATACCGTGGCCGGGGATCTCGCCAGCCGGGTCATCGAACGTATGCGGCAGCCGGTGATCTATGAAGGGCACGAATGTAGGTTCGGTGTCTCGGTCGGTATCGCTTCTTGCCGCGGCGACCAGGTCGACGCCAAAAGGCTTCTCGTTGATGCCGACATTGCGCTCTATCGCGCCAAGAGCCGCGGCCGGAACCGCTTCGAGTATTTCTCGGAAGCGCTGCAGGCCGAAGTGATCCAGACCAAGCGGGTCGCCGACCAGATCCTGCAGGGCCTCGACCGTGGTGAGTTCGAGCCTTGGTTCCAGCCGCAGTTCGACGCGCGTACGCTCGATGTCGTTGGGTGCGAGGCGCTGGTGCGCTGGCGGCATCCGACCGAGGGAATCTTGGCGCCTGCGTCCTTCATGGCCGTTGCCGAAGAACTCAACGTCGTGCCGACTATCGACAAGCTGGTGCTCGAGCAGTCATTGCGGCAACTGGCGCAATGGGATGCAGCGGGCCTGCGGGTGCCGCGCGTTTCGGTCAACGTGTCATCGCGGCGGTTGCGCGACGACACCTTGCTCGCCAGCCTGCGTGATCTGCACATCCAGCCTGGCCGGTTGTCATTCGAGCTGGTGGAGTCGATCTTTCTTGATGAGAACGACGATGTGGCCCGCTTTCATGTGGACCAGATCAAGGAACTCGGGATCGATATCGAGATCGACGACTTCGGCACCGGCTACGCCTCGATCATCAGCCTGCTCAATCTCAAGCCGCGTCGGCTCAAGATCGATCGGCAACTGGTTGCGCCCATCGTCAAGGGCGGCGGCCAGCGGCACCTCGTGGCCTCGGTGATCGAGATCGGCAAGTCGTTGGGCGTGGATGTGGTGGGTGAGGGTGTCGAGACGCTCGAACATGCTTCCATCCTGCGCGACCTTGGGTGCGATGTCCTGCAGGGTTATGCGCTGGCGCGACCCATGCCAGCCAGCGACGTCGAACGATTCCTGCGTGACGAGCCATGGCGAAAGATGTCGCGACCGTTCCACGTCAAGGACAGCGCCAAGGTCCGGCGGCCGGCCTGAAGTCCTTGTTTCCGCCTCACTTGATGGCCAAGTAGGCTTGCAGGCTGGCACCCACTGCCGCATGCTGCACCCCAATCGATTCACCAAGATCAGGTTCACCCCACCGGAGGATACATGCACCACGACACCCCCCCTGATCTCAACGATCGTCGCGGGTCTGGTGCTGGCGTTTATCTTCGGGACGGTAGCCAATCGTTTGAGAATGCCCCCGCTGGTGGGCTACCTGCTCGCTGGCGTGATGGTGGGGCCGTTCACCCCTGGCTTCGTGGCCGATGCCGATCTGGCAACCGAACTCTCCGAGATCGGCGTCATCCTGCTGATGTTCGGCGTGGGCCTGCACTTCTCGCTCAAGGATCTGCTCTCCGTGCGCGCCATCGCGGTGCCCGGTGCCGTCGTGCAGATCGGCGGCGCGACGCTGCTCGGCCTCGGATTGGCGCTGACACTCGGCTGGTCGGTCGGTGCCGGCATCATCTTCGGCCTGGCCCTGTCGGTGGCTTCAACGGTGGTGCTGCTCAAGGCGCTGCAAGATCGGCGGCTCGTCGACAGCGAGCGCGGCAAAGTGGCAGTCGGCTGGCTGATCGTCGAAGATATGGCCATGGTGCTGGCGCTGGTGATGATCCCCGCCGTCGCCGGGCTTTCTGGCATCAGCGACGTGCAGCTCGACGATCCCTTCGTCAACTTCGTGCAGCGGATCTCCGGGATTGAACTGGGGCTGCCGGGAGTGCTGGCCGTGACGGTCATCAAGCTCGCCGCCTTTGTCGGCTTCATGCTGGTGGTCGGCCGCCGGGTCATTCCGTTCATTCTGCATTTCACGGCGCATTCGGGTAGCCGTGAGCTGTTCCGGCTTGCGGTGCTGGCCATCGCGCTGGGCGTTGCTGCTGGCGCCGCCTATCTCTTCGGGGTCAGTCTGGCGCTCGGCGCTTTCTTTGCCGGCATGATCCTGTCGGAGAGCGAACTCAGCCATAGGGCGGCGCAGGAGAGCTTGCCGCTGCGCGACGCCTTCGCGGTGCTGTTCTTCGTCTCGGTGGGCATGCTGTTCGACCCGATGATCGTCATCAACAATCCGCTGCCGGTGCTCGCCACGTTGCTGATCATTATCGTGGGCAAGTTCATCCTGTCATTCCTCATCGTCCTGGCCTTCCGCCAGCCGGTGGGCACGGCGCTGACCATTTCGGCGAGCCTGGCACAGATTGGCGAGTTCTCGTTCATTCTCGCCACGCTGGGCGTTGCCCTCGGCATCCTGCCCAGCGAAGGTCGCGACTTGATCCTTGCCGGGGCGATCCTGTCGATCATCCTCAATCCGGTGGTGTTCTGGGGCTCAGAGCGGCTTCGTCCTATTCTCGAAGGCCGCTTCCCGCAAAGGTCGGATGGGCCGCGCGTCGAGCCCGACATGGCGACGGCGACCCGCCCCGCACCGCAGTCCGAAGAGGTCGAGCCGACGGTTCATCCCACCACGCAGAGTGGCCATGTCATCCTTGTCGGCTACGGCCGGGTGGGAACGGTGGTGGCCGAAGGCCTTGCTGCCGCCAAGCGGCCATTCCTCGTCATCGAGGACGCCGAGGGACGCATCAACGCGGCGCGCAGCCTCGGCATCGAGGTGATCGTCGGCAATGCGGCGAGCCCCCACGTGCTCGGCCTTGCCAATGTTGCCGGGGCAAAGACGGCGATCATCGCCATTCCCAATGCCTTTGAGGCAGGGCAGGCGGTCGAGCAGTGCCGCAAGCAGAACCCCGGACTTGTGATCGTGGCGCGCTCCCATTCGGCGGACGAAGAGCAGCACCTGCTTCATCTGGGCGCCAACATGGTGATCATGGGCGAACGCGAGATCGGCCTGGGCATGGTCGATCTCGTGACCCGAGACTCGATCGCCGTTGCCGAGATCACGGCGGCGGATGCGGTGGCTGCAGCTCTCGGCACCTCGCTGATGCCGACTCCAACGGTGCCACCGCCCCCTGCCACGCCAACCCCGTCTCCGCGGGCGCCCGATCCGGCAGTTCTGCTCGACGCGATCGAGGCAGCCCCTGTACAGCATCCCGATAGCGGTCCGGCGGAGCCACCGGCGGTCGTTTCGGCCTTTGGTGAGGAGCCGGACAGTGCAGACGCTGTGGTGCCGGACACCCAGCCCTACAAGGCGCGGCAGCCGGCCCGCACCGCAGCTATGCCATTCAACCCGGAAGTGCCTCCTCCCCCTGCATTGGTAGGAAAATAGCAGTGCGCCCCTCGATCCTGCGGCAAATCATTCTATAACCGATGGGTATGGTCGGCTCAGCGCCGGTCGGGGATAACGATGATCTCGCAGAAGGCAAAGTACGCGCTGAGAGCACTGGTGGCACTGGTCAAAGCCGGGCCAGGTGCGTCGCTAATGATTTCGGACATCGCCCGCGACCAGGCGATCCCCAAGAAGTTCCTCGAGCAGATCCTGCTGGAGCTCAAGCGTGCCGGGATAGTTCTCTCCAAGCGCGGCCGTCTTGGCGGTTACGCCCTATTGCGGGCACCTAGTGAAGTCACATTCGGCGAAGTCCTCCGGCTCATTGACGGGCCGATCGCCCCCCTCCCGTGCCTTTCCAAGATCGCCTATCGGCGCTGCGTCGACTGTGCCGATGAAGGCACATGCGAGATCCGCCACGTCTTCGCTCGGGTAACCCTGGCGACCCGGGATGTGCTGGACCATACGACACTGGCCGATTCCGTCGCGGTGCCTGAGCTCAGCCTCTAGCCGGTCGTACGCAAAACCATTCCCTCTGGAAGACCTGCAGGCAGTTGCTGTGCTGCAGCACACTCACCAGATGGCGACTGTTGGAAATCTGTTTCGCTTTGTAGAAGTGCCGCTGGCAAGCGCTTCCTTGTTAATCCCGACTAACACGGTAGGGTAACGGCAGTTAAGACGCCGGGAGGCACTGATGAAGAAGACGTCCCAGTTTCTCGCCTATGGTGGCCTTGCCGCCGCCCTGTTGATCGCAGGTATCGTCACAGTTCGGGCCGACGAGCAGAAGCGGCTGAACGTATCCAACGATCGGACACACGAGCCTTATGCTCAGTCGACATGGGCCGTCGCCAAGCACTGGCAGGGTGCCGCCGTGAATTGGGTAATTATTGACTAAGAGACGCGACGAAACTGCCCTCGCGGTTCGTGAAGCCTCGATACTGCTATCCCTTTAGGCGTTTATGACTTCGTGCTCGCTGTGCTTTGGTTGAGCCGGTATTCAATGCCATTGTCGCATCCCGCCTCGGCAACACGCTCACCGCTGGACGACGGCACTGAAGGGGCAGCCTGTTGGATATTCGCGTTCAAAACGTCCGCAAGGAATTCACCCGCTACCCGGCACTGCGGGACGTATCTCTCGGGATCAATTCGGGCGAACTGATCGCCCTATTGGGACCGTCCGGGTCTGGCAAGACGACGCTGCTGCGGCTCATTGCCGGGCTTGAGACTCCGACCGCGGGGCAGATCTTCTTTGGCGATGAAGATGCGTCGGCCAAGTCGGTGCAGGAGCGCAATGTCGGCTTTGTGTTCCAGGCCTATGCGTTGTTCCGGAACATGACGATCCTTGAGAACATCGCATTCGGTCTCCGGGTGCGACCGCGGTCGTCGCGGCCAGCCAATGCGGAGATCCGCCGGCGGGCCCTGGAACTGCTCGATCTGGTGCAGCTCTCGGGCCTGGAGAAGCGCTATCCGCAGCAGCTGTCGGGCGGCAGCGGCAGCGCGTGGCGCTGGCCCGCGCCCTCGCCATCGAACCCCGGGTCCTGCTGCTCGATGAACCGTTCGGTGCGCTCGACGCGCAGGTGCGCAAAGAGCTGCGCAAGTGGTTGCGCGAGATCCACGACCGTACCGGGCACACCACGGTGTTCGTGACCCACGATCAGGAAGAGGCCCTCGAACTGGCTGACCGGCTGGTGGTGATGAGCCAGGGGGCGATCGAGCAGGTCGGAACGCCTGACGATGTCTATGACAGCCCGAATTCGCCGTTCGTTTTCTCGTTCATCGGCGAGTCGAGCACGCTGCCGGTGGATGTCGAGAACGGCGAACTGTGGGCAGGTGGACGCGCTATCGGCCTCGGATCGCAGGCGTTCTCGGGCAAGAATGCGCGACTCTATTTCCGACCCCATGATGTCGAACTGGTCGAGGACGGTGCGGCGCTTGCCGGTGTCGTCGTGGCGTCGCGACGGGTTGGCGGCACGCGGCGGGTGGAGCTCGAAATTGGTGGGGCGCAGGAGCGGGTGGAGATCGACCTGCCGTTCGATCACCCAGCCGGCGAGCGAACCCGGATCGCCTTCAGGCCGAAGCGCTGGCGACTGTTCCCGAGCGCGTCGTAACCAGCCAGATGCCAGCGACGACGAGCACGAGAGCGACAAGGTTGCGCCACTCGAAAATGCTCTCGCCAAGCACCAGCGCCGAGACGATGACGCCAAAGACCGGGATCTCGAAGTTGAACACGGCCACGTTGCTCACCGGGTTGTGCTTCAGCAGCAGGCTCCAGACGGCAAAGGCGACCGCGGAGGCGGCGGCGAGGTAGAGTACCAGCGCGCCGGCTCAAGACTGAAGCGCTCGAAGTGACCGCCGCCGACCAGTCCCAATGCGGTGAGGGTCAGGCCGCCCAGCAGCAGTTGCCAGCCGGTCATGACCGTCGCGTCCATGTCGCGGCTCAGGCGGCGCCCATAGATGGCGGCGAGCGTTCCGGCAAACGTTGAGACCAGCAGGAGGCCTTCGCCTTCGAGCGAGAAGCTGGCGTCCAAGGGTCCCAATGACAGGTTGATAGCGACGACGCCGGCAAAGCCGAGCAGGCAACCGAGGATACGGCGGCCGGTCAGCTTGTCGTTGACGTAGAGGAAATGCGCCAGGATGACCGAAAAGAACACCAGCGACGACGACATGATCGAGGTCTTGACGGCTGTCGTGTGGGCCAGACCGATATAGTAGCAGAGATATTGCAGGGCCGTCTGGCCAAGACCGAGCAGCGCGACCTCGCCGAGCCGCTTCGGCGCCAAGAGCACAGGCCGGCCGCTCAGAACGCCATAGCCGAGGAGAAGCAAGCCCGAGAGGGTGAAGCGAATGCCGGCGAACAGCAGAAGTGCCGCCGTATCGCCTGGCGGCAGGCCAATCAGGCCATAGCCGAACTTCACCGCCGGCACGGCGCTGCCCCAGAGCAGGCAGCAGAGTGATGCGAGGATAATCAGCCCGCGGCGGTCGGCGAAGAACGACGGGCTTTGGGGCACCTCAGCCGAAGACCACGGTCTTCTTGCCGTTGAGCATGACGCGACTTTCGAGGTGCAGCTTGACGGCGCGGGCGAGCACGCGGCTCTCCGTGTCGCGGCCCACGGCGATTAGGTCATCCGGCGTCATGGCATGGGTCACGCGAGCCGTCTCCTGCTCGATGATCGGGCCTTCGTCGAGTTCGGGGGTCACGTAGTGGGCAGTGGCGCCGATGATCTTCACCCCGCGCTCGTGCGCCTGGTGGTAGGGCTTGGCGCCCTTGAAACTGGGCAGGAACGAGTGGTGGATGTTGATGATCTGACCGAAGAGCCGGGTGGCAAAACGGTCGGAAAGAATCTGCATGTAGCGCGCCAGCACCACCAGATCGGCGCCGGTCTCGTTGAACAGCGCGATGACCTGATCTTCCTGTGCCTGCTTGTCTCCTTTGACCGGCAGGTAGTGGTAGGGGATGCCTTCGTAGTCGGCGGTGCCGCGGCTGTCCTCGTGGTTCGAGACGATCGCCACCACCTCGGCATCGAGCCAGCCGACACGGATCTGATAGAGCAGATGCAGCAGTGCATGGTCGAACTTGGAGACCATGACGAGAAGCTTCTTCTTCTTTGCCTGATCGACGAGCGACGTGCGCATGCCGAAGCGCTCGATGGCGGGCTTGAGCGCCCGTTCCAGCCGATCACGGTCGACGCCGTCCGGCGCGGTGAAGGCGAGGCGCATGAAGAAGGTGCCGGTTTCCTTGTCCCAGAACTGGTTGGACTCGGCAATATTGGCGTTGAGCGCTGCCAGCTCGGTCGTCACCGCTGCCACGATCCCCGGGCGGTCTGCGCAGGAGAGGGTGAGGATGAAGGACGAGGTCATTTTCGGCGCTCCGGAAGCAAGTCGCGGAGGTATCGGCGGGATGGCCCGGCGGGTCAAGTGATTGATGGGCTAAGGGTTAGTGGCGGCGCCTAACCGGTTCAGCCCAGCATCCACTCATGCTCGGGCGCATTGTAGAATTTCCAGGTCCGCTTCGGCCCGGCCATGACGTTGAGGTAATAGATGTCGTAGCCCGCGATGGCGGCGACAGGATGATAGCCCTTGGGCACCATCACCACGTCGCCATCCTCGATCAGCATGGTCTCGTCGAGCGACCGGTCGTCGGTGTAGACGCGCTGGAAGCCAAAGCCCTGCGGCTTGCTCATGCGGTGGTAGTAGGTTTCTTCGAGGAAGCTCTGGCGCGGCAGGTCGTCCTCGTCATGGCGATGCGGCGGGTAGCTCGAAGTATGGCCGCCGGGGGTAATGACCTCCACCACCAGCAGGGAATCCGCCGGATGATCCTCGGGCAGGAGATTGCTGGGATAGCGGGTATTGGTGCCCTTGCCGCGGGTCAGCCGCTCGATCTGGTCGGGGCGGATGACGCGGGTCGGGTGCGAGCCGGGCTTCCCTGGGGCAGTGCAGGCGGCCAGTTCCAGCGGAGTTGTGGCCGTCACCTGCCAGGTGACGCCCGCGGGCACGTAGACGGCATAGGCAGGGCCGTCGAACGGGCTCATGCGCTCGCCGAGTTCGCCCAGGTCGACGCCGTCGACCGTCACCTGCCCACGGCCGCTGACGAAGACGAGACAAGTTTCGCGATCGGTGGAGCCACCCGAAAAGCTGTCCACGGGGGTGCCGCGGAAGAGGTCGAAGCCGACATAGGTCCAGCCGGCACTTTCCGGCGTGACGTGATGGACGCGGCCAGAGCCGGGCTGGGACTTAACTCTTAGGTTTGGCATTGTCCTGCTGCAGTTTGGCCAAGGCCTTGTCATAATTGATAAAGAAGGTCCAGACGGCGTAGGCGAGCATGGCGAGCGTCACCACACCCCAGAACTGGTCCCCGTTGAAGCCCCACTCCCAGACCGACCAGCCGGCGATGACGACGAGTACGATCACACGGCGGTAAAGCGGCTGGAACCAGCCCAATGTGAGCAAGCCCGGTTTCTTGTCTTCACCCTTGTCGTCGGTCATCGGTCGCGTCCTCTCGCCTCAACGGTTGGGGAAGCCCTGCGTTTCGACCGTGTAGCCGGCCGCAGTCATCACCCGCATGAGTTCCTTATAGCCCACCTGCGCCATGCGGAGGGGCGGATTTTTGCGCGGATCCTGCTCGGCTTCGACGACGAACCAGCCCTCATAGCCATAGTCGGCGAACTTCTGGACGATGGCGCCGAAATCGAGCGAACCGTCGCCCGGCACGGTGAAGGCGCCCAGCGCCACAGCGTCGAGGAAGGATTGCCTGGTGCGATCGAGTCCATCAACCACCGACTGGCGGATGTCCTTGACGTGGACATGGGTGATGCGGGCGTGGTGGTTGTCGATGGCGCGCAGCACATTGCCGCCCGCGAAGGCCAGGTGGCCGGCGTCGAGCAACAGCGGGATGCCGGGGCCGGAATGGCGCATGAACGCGTCGAGTTCGGGCTCGGTCTCGACCACCGCGGCCATGTGGTGGTGGTACGCCAGCGGCATGCCTTTTTCGGCGCACCATTCGCCGAACTTGGTGACCTTGGCGGCGTACGCCTTCATCTCGTCGTCGGAGAGTTTCGGCTTGGTGGCGAGCGGCTTGGAGCGGTCGCCCTGGATGGAGCGGCCGACTTCGCCATAAACAATGCATGGTGCGTCGACCGCCTTGAAGAGCTCGATCATCGGGGCGATACGGGCCTTGTTGGTCTCGAGGTCCTCGTTGACCAGCGTGCCGGAGAACCAGCCGCCGCAAAGCGTCACGTCGGCGGCCTTCAGGATCGGCAGCATGACGTCCGGATCGTCGGGAAAGCGGCGGCCCTTTTCCATGCCGGTGAAGCCGGCCGAGCGCGACTGCCGCAGGCATTCTTCGAGCGAGACGTCGTCGCTCAGTTCCACCAGATCGTCGTTCCACCAGGCGATGGGCGACATGCCGAGTTTGGCTTTCATTCCTTGGTCTCCTAGAGCTTCTGGCCCTTGAGCGCGACTTCGTAATCCTTGCGGGCGGCGTTGACGGATGGGCGCACCGAGACTTCCGGCACGGCAACGTCCCACCAGTGACCACCGGCATCGGTGGAGATCAGTGGGTCGGTGTCGATCACCAGAACGGTGGTGCGTTCGACGCTGCGGGCTTCGTCCAGTGCGGCTTCCAACTCACTTACCGAGGTGACCTTGCGGCTCCAGGCGCCCATCGAGGCGGCGTGCATGGCAAAGTCGATCTCGGGCAGCACCTCGTGGCGCGTGTCCTTGAGCAGGTTGTTGAAGTTGGCGCCGCCGGTGGCCATCTGCAGCCGGTTAATGCAGCCGAAGCCGCGATTGTCGAGCACCACGATGGTGAGCTTCTTGCCGATCATCACGGAGGTGGCGATCTCGGAGTTCATCATCATGTAGCTGCCGTCGCCGAGCATGACGATGACGTCGTGGTCGGGCTTTGCGAGCTTGACGCCGAGGCCGCCGGCGATCTCGTAGCCCATGGTCGAGTAGCCGTATTCCATGTGGTAGCTGCCGGGCGCGCCGGCTTGCCAGAGCTTGTGCAGTTCGCCCGGCAGGCCGCCTGAGGCGCAGACGAGGGTCGCCTGCGAGCCACGGGCGCGGTGCACGGCGCCGATCACCTGGGCGTCGGAGGGCAGGGCGTTGGTGGGATCGGTCACCGCCTTGGCGGCAGCCAGCCAATCGGTCTTGGCGGACTTGGCGGTGGCGACCCAGGCGGCGGGCGAGGCCCAGTCACCAAGGCGCGCTTCGAGCGCTTCGAGCCCCGCCTTGGCGTCGGCCACCAGCGCATGGGCGCGGTGCTTGCCGGCGTCGAAGGCCTGGGTGTTGAGGCCGATGATCGAGACGCCATCGGCCTTGAACAGGGCCCAGGAGCCGGTGGTGAAATCCTGCAGGCGCGAGCCGACGGCGAGGACGACGTCGGCCTGTTCGGCGAGGAGGTTGGACGCCGAGGAGCCAGTGACCCCGACCGAGCCCATGTTGAGGGCATGGTCGTGCGGCAGGCTCGACTTGCCCGCATTGGTTTCCATCACCGGGATGCCGTGCTTTTCGGCAAAGCTGCGCAGCGTCTGGGTGGCCTCGGAATAGAGCGCGCCACCGCCGGCAATGATCACCGGCTTTTTGGCGGCCTTGAGCAGGGCGACGGCGGTATCGAGTTCGCGGGCGTCCGGCTGCGGGCGACGCGGGTGCCAGATGCGCTCGGCAAAGAAGCTCTCGGGATAGTCGAAGGCTTCGGCCTGCACGTCCTGGCAGAGGCTGAGGGTGACCGGGCCGCATTCGGCCGGATCGGTCAGCACCTGCATGGCGCGGTTGAGCGCGGAAATGATCTGTTCGGGCCGGGTGATGCGGTCGAAATAGCGCGAAACCGGACGGAAGACGTCGTTGGCCGATACCGTACCGTCGCCCCAGTCTTCCACCTGCTGCAGAACCGGGTCGGGCGCGCGATTGGCGAAGACGTCGCCGGGCAGCAGCAGCACGGGGATGCGGTTGACATGGGCGAGGGCGGCGGCGGTCACCATGTTGGTGGCGCCGGGGCCGATGGAGGAGGTAGCGACCATCATGCGGCGGCGGAAGCTGGCCTTGGCGAAGGCCACGGCGGCGTGGGCCATGCCCTGTTCGTTGTGGGCCCGGTAGGTCGGCAGCTCGTCGCGCACCTGGTAGAGCGCTTCGCCGAAACCGGCGACATTGCCGTGGCCGAAAATGGCGAAGACGCCGCCGAAGATCGGCACGATGCGGCCGTCGATCTCGGTCTTCTGCTGGGTCAGGAAGCGGGCCAGCGCCTGCGACTTGGTAAGGCGGACGGTCTTTTGCATCAGGTATTCTCCTCCCAGACGTCGACGAGGGCCTGGAATTTTCCGGCCATGTCTTCAATGGCTTGGTCGTCCGTCATGGTGCCAGCAAACCACGCCTTGGCGGCTTCCGCAAAGATTGTGCGGCCGACGGCAAAGCCGCGCACGGTGCGGGCGGCCTTGGCGGTGGCAAAGCCCTTGCGCAACGTCTCGATCGGCGCTTCGAGACCGAGCATGACGACGCCGCGGCAGTAGCGGTCGCGCGTCTCGATGACGGCGTCGACGGCGGCCCAGGCGGCAGCGCTGGGCTGCGGTTCGAGCTTCCACCAGTCGGGCTTGAGGCCGGCGTCGTAGAGTTCGCCAAGGGCGCGGGCGATGGTGTCGTCGTCGACGGTGCCGTGCTTGGAGGCGATGATTTCGATCAGGATTTCGCGGCCGACCTTGCGGGCAGCGTCATAGGCGGTGCGCAGGGTTTCGATCTGTTCGGCGCGCAGCGCTGCGGGATCGTCTGGGTGGAAGAAGGCAAGCGCCTTGAGGCAATGGGTCGCCGGCCATTCGGTGAGGCGGCTGCCGACATCCTGGCTGAACTCGAAGCGGAGCGGGCGGCTGCCAGGGAGTTCGATGGGCCGGGCGACCCAGAAATGCTCGGTTGAGCCCGCGGCAAACAGGGCGTCGCGGCCGTATTTGTCGTCGAGCAGCATGCCGAAGCCGGGGCGGCCGTTGGCGACCTTGAGGGCCGACTGGACCGCCAGCGCCTTGAAGGCGGGGATGCGGTCGAACTGGGCTTCGCCGGCGATATCCTCGATCTGCTTGCGGTGGTCGATGGCGAGGGCCATCAGCTTTGGCCAGCTGCCGCGACGGGTGGTGGCCCAGTGGATGTGGCTCAGGTCCTCGTCCTTGCGCAGGGCGCGGTATTTGCTGCCGTGTTCGAGGAACCAGGAGAGTTCGTCCCAGGTCGGGTATTCGGGGGCGCAGAGAAGGCGGGAGACGGCGAAGGCGCCGCAGGCATTGGCCCAGGTGGCGCAGGTGCCGAGCGGTTCGGCCTTCAGCCAGCCGCGCAGGAAGCCCGACATGAAGGCGTCGCCGGCGCCCAGGACATTGTAGACCTCGATGGGGAAGCCCTTGCCGACAATGCCTTTTTCGAGATCGTCGGGGATGTCGCCGTCATAGACGATGCAGCCCATGGCGCCGCGCTTCAGAACGATCGTGGCTTTCGAGACGGCGCGGATGGCCTTGAGGGCGGCGAGGAGATCGCTTTCGCCGGCCGCGATCAGCACCTCTTCCTCGGTGCCGACGATGAGGTCGCAATCGGCGAGGATCGGCTTGATCTTGCCAGTGACGTAGTCGGATTTGACGTAGCGGGAGAAACCCGCCTCGTGGCCGGCAAGGCCCCAAAGATTGGGGCGATAATCGATGTCGAAGATCACCTTGCGGCCGTTGGCGCGGGCGATGCGGATGGCCTTGAGCTGAGCGGCTTCGGCGTTGGGGGTGGAAAAATGCGTGCCGGTGACGACGATGGCGCCGGCTGAGGCGATGAAGGTTTCGTCGATGTCGGCTTCGCTCAGGGACATGTCGGCGCAATCGGTGCGCACGAAGATCATGGGGCTGACGCCTTCCTTCTCGACGGCGAGGAGGACGAGTGCGGTGAGGCGCTGCGGATCGGCGACGATGCCTTTGGTTTCAACGCCTTCGCGGGTCAACTGCTCGGTGATGAAGCGGCCCATCTGCTCGGTGCCGACACGGGTCAGCAGGGCCGATTTCAGGCCAAGGCGTGCCGTGCCGATGGAGATGTTGGCGGGGCAGCCGCCGACGGCCTTGGTGAAGGATGCAATGTCCTCGAGGCGCGAGCCGATCTGCTGGCCGTAAAGGTCCACCGACGCCCGCCCGATGGTGATGACATCGAGCTTGGTATCCGGCATGGTCAACTCCCTCGCGCGTCGCTCTGGACAGGTGTGTGGCGCCGTTGTATCCCATCGCGCGAATGAAACGTCAATTCCGAAATGGAACAAGTTCGGAATAAACGTTCCAATATGAACAGACGTTCATATTGTTCAGTTCCCGTTCATCTTGGAGGCGATTTCGTGATCAGGTTCGGAATTCTGGGGGCCGGGCGGATCGGCAAGGTGCATGCGCGGACGATTGCGGACTCGGGCAAGGCGCAGGTCGCCTATGTGGCCGACGCGATGGCCGATGCTGCAGCATCGCTCGCCGCCAGCGTGGGGGCACAAGTGGCCTCGGTGGAGCAGGTGATCGCCTCGGATGTCGATGCGATCCTGATCGCGACGCCGACCGATACGCATGCCGATCTGATCGAGCAGGCGGCGCGGGCCGGCAAGGCGATCCTTTGCGAAAAGCCGGTGTCGCTCTCCGTGGAGCGCATCGAGCAGTGCCTGCCGGTGGTCGAAAAGGCCGGCGTGCCGCTGATGATCGGCTTTAACCGTCGGTTCGACCCGAACTTTGCGGCGCTGCAGAAGCGGCTGCGGGCCGGCGAGATCGGCGAGGTCGAGCTGGTGACCATCATCAGCCGCGATCCGGCACCGCCGCCGGTCAGCTATATCGAGCGCTCGGGCGGGCTGTTCCGTGACATGATGATCCATGATTTCGACATGGCGCGCTTCCTCGTCGGTGAGGAATTCGTCACCGTGCACGCCCTGGGCGGCGCGTTGGTCGACCCGGCGATCGGGGTGGCCGGCGATGTCGATACCGCCTCGGTGCAGATGCAGACGGCGTCGGGCAAGATCGCGGTAATCACCAACTCGCGTCGTGCCACCTATGGCTATGACCAGCGGCTGGAAGTGCACGGTTCCAAGGGCATGCTGCGGGCCGGCAATGTGCACATGACGACGCTGGAGCGGGCTGATGGCAATGGCGTCACGCAGGACGTGATCCAGAACTTCTTTATCGACCGCTACGTGGCGGCTTATGCGGCTGAAGTGCAGAGCTTTATCGACGCCATGGCCTCGGGCAAGACTCCCACGCCATCGGGTCGGGACGGACTCGAGGCGCAGAAGCTTGCCGAGGCGGCGACTGCCTCGCGCAAGAGCGGGCAGGCGGTTCGGGTCGGCTAACTGATAAGCTAACCTTCCGAAGGTAACTGGTTGGGCACCGACTCGGCGCCCAACCGCCTCGTGACGCGCCGGACTACGACGCGTCGCTGAGGATGAAACGCCGGTTCAGCGGCTGCACCGGACGCGCGTCATTGGGATAGAGCGTACCGAAGGTGTCGATCTGCTCCTGCGAGAGCTGGGCCGGTTCGGCGTAGACGTTCCAGGTGACGATTTCCGAGCAGGGCGGCGTGGTCAGCGAGCCCTGGTAGCGGAACGACGCACTGGTCGCCGGCAATAGCCCGGAGATGTCGATTGCACCCGAAGCGACGGTCTCGTTGCCGGCAGCCGGAGCCGTGCTCCAGACGCTGCTGATGGCCGGATTGGCGGTGCCGGCCTGCAGCATGACGCCGAGGACCAGAAGGTCGCCTGCTTCCGATTTATGGACGAAATGCACTTCCATCGGCGCATGCTGGCCATTGATGGTGTGCTCGGACTGGTGATGGAAGTGGAACTGCAGCAGGTCGTAGCGCTTGCCGTCGAGCATGGCATAGCCACCCTGGCCATTGGTGTTGGCCTGAATGGTGTGGCCGTTGTTGACGACAGTGGGGACAAAGGCCTGCCAGTTGGTTTCGACTGGTGAGACGGCGGCGGCCACTGCATTGGTGGGTACGATATCGATAGGCGATTGCGACGCGCCGGTGGCGCAGGCGGCGAACTCTTCCGAGATCTCACCCCAGTGGTTAGGGCCACCCTCGCCTTCATAGCCCCAGCGGTGACCTTCTGCCGCCAGAATCGGTGTGGTCGTGAAAAGCAGCGCAGCAAGGCCAAGGCCAGCTCTGAACGTCATGGGTTCTTCTCCAGGATCGGCGCGCCTATTCCGAACGCACCACAGCGGTTGGCCGGTCTTAAATCCAATTCCAGAAAGTAATCTTGAAGCGATTGGCTAAAGCTTTATCGGACTTTGATCGATCCGCCTGAGAGCTGGGAGGTGGAGCAGACGGGGAAGCATCTTGGCGAACGGGCGGCAGTTGCCTAGTGTCGCGCCGCCCACCGCAGAGACCCCAGATGACCCATCCCTATGCCGCCTCCTCCCTCGCCGGGAAAATCGCCGTTGTTACAGGTGCCGCACAGGGGATTGGCGAAGCGACTGCACGGCTCTTTCTGGAGCGCGGCGCGGCCGGCGTGGTGCTGGTTGACGTGCAGGCAGAAAAGCTCGCCGCCGTGGCTGCGTCGCTGACGGCAGCCGGGCACAAGGCGATTGCGGTTCCGACTGACCTTGCCGACGCGGCGGCGGTGGCAAAGGTCATGCCGGCGGCGGATGCGACGTTCGGGCGTGTGGACATTCTTGCCAACGTGGCCGGACTTACCGAGCGCGGCGGCATTCTCGACAGCGACGTGGCGTTCTTTGACAAGATGTTCGCCATCAACGTGCGGGCGCCCTTTTTCCTGATGCAGGACGCCATCGCGCTGATGCAGCGGGAGAAGGCCGACGGCACGATCGTCAACATTTTGTCGGTCAATGCGCATGTCGGTGCGCCGAACCTGGCGCCCTACAGTGCCTCCAAAGGCGCGTTGCTGACGCTGACCAAGAACACCGCCAATGCGGTCAATTGGATGCGGATCCGGGTCAATGGCGTGCTGCTGGGCTGGGTCGATACGCCGGGCGAGCACGAGACGCTGAAGCGTTTCCATGGCGCCAAGGACGGCTGGCTGGACGCGGCCGAAAAGAGCCGGCCGTTCGGCAAGCTACTCAAGCCCGAGGATGTGGCGCGGCAGATCGCCTATCTGGCCAGCGATGAATCGGCGCCGATGACCGGGGCGGTGCTGGATTACGAGCAGACGGTGTTCGGCGGATATGGCGGGCCACCGGCGGCGATATCCGGGGCAGTAAGGGCTGGGGGTTTTGGGGCGCTAGCGGCGCCCTCCACCGGCTGCGCTGGTCCCGCTCCCCCGCTAGCGGCGGAGGATTGCGGATAGGGTGGCGCTTCAGTCGGGTCTCCCTCCCCCTTGCGGGGAGGGGACAGGGGTGGGGGTGGACGGGCCAGTGACGTTTGGGGATGAGTCCGGTGTTTCGGACACCTTCCCGGGCTCTCCTACCCCCCACCCTGACCCTCCCCCACAAGGGGGGAGGTGACACTACGGCCGTTGCCTCTCCAAACCCGCAGCCTCTAGGCGCCTTCGGAGCGGCGGGCGGCGATGGCGACGGTGAGGGTCATGGCGAGGGCGAGAGTCGCGGCCATGGAGCGGAAGCCCTCGAAGTTGGCTTCGACCACTTCAAGCCAGACGTCGGCGCCGGGCGCGATCGGGGAAAAGACCGAGTCGGTCAGCGCCACGATGTGGGCGCCGCGCGCCTTGGCGGCGTTGGTGAGGCTGACGGTTTCGTTGGAATAGGGCGTGAAGCTGACCGACAGCATGGCGTCGCGGGCGGTGATGAAGCTGGTCTGTTCGACGCCGAGACCTGCGATGCCATCGACCAGGATGTGGCGGATGCCGAGCTTGCCCATGGCGTAGGCCATGTAAGCGGTGACGGGGAAACTGCGTCTGAAACCAACGAGATAGATGGTCTCGGCACCGGCCAGGAGCGCGACGGCGCGCTCGAGCGCGGCGGGATCGGCCTTGTGCCGGAAGTCGGCGACGGAGCGTTCGGCGGCTTCGGCGAAGCCATCGAGGAGGAGGCCGGCCTTGCTGGCGGCGAGGCCATGATCGCGGAGCTGGCGCAGGCGTTCGTCATAGCTCGGGACCTTGTCGCGCAGGCGAGCGCGGAAGACGTCCTGCAGGTCGGAAAAGCCTTGATAGCCAAGGGCCTGGGAGAAGCGAACGAGGGTCGAGGGCTGCACGCCGGCATGGGTGGCGATGCTGGCGGCGGTGCCGAAAGCTATCTCGTCGGGGTTCTGCAAAGCATAGGTGGCGACCTGGGTGAGGCGGCGCGGCAGGGTGGCGGCACGCTCGCCAATAAGGGCGCGCAGAGCGGCGAAGTCGCGGGGAGCTGCGGTGGCCAGAGTGTCGTCGGTCACAGTTTCGCCTTGTCGATGAACGTCAAATGAACGGCTCCCGGCGCTCGATACCAAGCCCCAGACGCGGCCCGCAGGCGGAAAGTTTAGCGCTTGACGACGTATTCTGGAATGGAATAAATGTTCTATCGACAGTTTAGAACGCTCCGCCTGTTCCAGTTGGTTTCCGCTGGATCTCCTCCAGGCGCCGAATTCCTCCAGAGCGTCCAGCCCGGAGTCCCGAAAAGGGCTCCGGGTTTTTGTTTTGGGGGTGGGGAGTAGCGAGTATGGCGGGCGCTGCGGTATGGGTCCTTGCGTCAAGCGCGAGGGATGACGGTGGTTGGGGTGGGATTTGACAGACCGCTCGAGGCGACTTGACGAACGCAGG
>JACDQI010000034.1 GCA_015657675.1 Devosia sp. | reverse complement strand
GAAGGTGAAGGTCTTGCCGTCTTCCGACACCGTCCAGCTTTCGGCGAGCACGCCGGTGATGTTGGTGGGATCGACCGGGTCGAAGCTGACCAGCGGCTGATAGATCTGCTGGCTCATCAGCACGCCGCCGACTTCGGACACTTCGGCCGGATCGAGGGTGATGATGTCGTCGATCGCATCGGCGATCACGAGGGTATTCTTGGGCGTCTCGGCGAAGGCGCCCGACGCGGACATGACCGCGCCGAGTGCTACCGCGACAAGCGTCTTGAACAAACGCATGGCAGTCTCCCTGGCTGTTGTTATTCGGATGGCAGGCTTTTTCGTCATCGCTCGCTGATCCCCGGGAAGGTGAAGACCAGTGCCGCGATGGGCAGAAGGGTGTGGAACTCGGCGAGCAGCGCCGGCGTCAGGATGCCGGCATCGCCAAGCAGATTGACCGTGCCGCGCACCTCGCCGCCGATGACCACAGGGGCGCAGAGCGTGGCGCCATAGCCCATGGCGACCAGTTGGTCGGTCTCGGGGATGAACTCGGCCATCTGGGCCGGCGTGTCGCCGACAACCGGCAGGCGGTCCCCGAAGATCCGGCGGTTCCAGGCGCCGTCGTCGATGGGGTCGAAACCACCGATGGGAAAGCCCTTGGGGTCCGAGGTGCCGATGCGGTGGGTCACCGAGCGATCGGGCGCGGTGGCGAGCCAGGTGACAGTGCGCACGCCGGGAAGGCCGAGGAGTGCCTCGTTGACGAGCGTGATCAGGGCTTGCGGCCCGGTGGCGAGGGCATGGGCAAGGCGGGTGCCGAAGGCGGGATCGATGATGGTCATTCAGGGAACAATCGCATGGTGCCGACCCAGAGCTCGATGGCGGTGGTCGAGCCGGTATTGGTGCCGCGATGCGGCAGGCGGGAATCAAAGTGCAGCGTGTCGCCGGCGGTGAGCGTGTACTGCACACCATCGACCTCGTAGAGCATCTCGCCGGCGACGAGATAGACGAAGTCCTCGCCCTCATGGCTCATCATTTCCGAGGCGTGGCCAGGCGGCACGTGGCTGAGGCAGGCGTTGAGTGTTGCCTCGGGGAAGCCGCGTTCGAGGAATTCGTAGTACCGCGCCGTGCCGTCGACCTTGTAGGTCTGGCGCTGGCCGGCATGGGTCACCACCGAATGGGTGCGGGCCGGGGCGTGGGTGACGAACATGTCGACGCTGGCGTCGAGCGCCTTGGCGACGTTGTAGAGCGAGGCCAGCGAGGGCGTGGAGATGCCACGCTCGATCTGCGAGATGAAGCCGACGGTCAAGTTGGCTTCGCTCGCCACCTGCTGCATGGTCTTGCCGATGGCCTTGCGGCGCGCCCGCAGGCGCGCGCCCAGGCTTTCGCCCTCGGTGACAAAGTTCTCGGACATCTCGCGGATGTCGTCAGCGTGCATGGATGATGTCCGTCCCGGACGTGAACTTTTAGTGACACTAAATTATTGGCGACGGGAGTCAACGGGGCGGGACGATGTTGGGGAAGGTCCCTGGGCTCCACCTTGACCGTCGAAGTACTGGAGCGGGCACAGGCAGATTGATGCAATTTTCGGCATAGCCGGCAATATTGATTAGGAACTCAGCGCTAATAAGGACGGCTGAACATCTGGAGGGAGGGCCATTTGTTTCTGTTCGATCCAAGCTATCGACCGATCCTGATATTCTTGGCCGTGCTGGGGCTGTTTGCGCTGTTCAGGCTCGTCCGCCAGCGATGGTTCACCGATCCGGGCGTCGACTTTTCCGATGACGACGCCGGACATCGCCAGGCCGTACAGCTTGCGCGGGCGAGCCTTGACGAGTTCTGGACGGCACTACGGCGGCCGGCCGCACCCGGGACGGAGTTCGGACTCAAGATCGGCCTACCAGCGGGCCAGGGCACGGAGCACGTCTGGGTGCTGGCGGATGGACGAACCGAATCCAGCCAGAGCGGCAAACTGATGTCGCGGCCGCGCTTTCTCAGGCTGCGCGAGGGCGAGCGGATCCAGTTCGAACCGGACCAGATCAGCGACTGGATGATCCGCGATGCCACCGGCACGCGGGGCGCCTACACCATCCAGGCCATGCTGCGGACGCTGCCGCCCCACGAGGCGCGGCGGATGGCCGACGAGCAAGGCGTGGTGCTGCAGGACTAGCTTTCGGACGCGATGGTCCGCGCCAGCGCGTCGCGCTCGGCAGTGGGTTCGGCAAAGCCGAGTTCGGTGCGGATGCGGGTGGTGTCGAGCGTCAACGGGTAGCGCAGATCGGACGCGTCGGCGCGCTCGGAGAGCAGGGCTTTTTCGCCGGCCGAGACGGTCTCGACCTCGAGGCTACGATTGAACATCACCGCAAAGGTCAGCAGCCACTCGATCGGGGTGCGGACGAAGTCCTGCCCGACATTGTAAACGCGGCCGGCGGCAGCCGGGTGGGTGGCTGCCAGCACCATGGCCTCGGCGACGTCCTCGACATAGCCATAGGAGTTGGGCCAGCGGGCAGCGCGCTCGTCGAGCTTCACCAGACCGCCCTTGCGGGCGGCGTCGATCGCCCATTTGAAGCGGTGCTGCTTGTCGCCGGGTCCGAAGATCATCGGGGCGCGGATGACGGTGGTGGCAAAGCGCGTATCAGCCAGCGCCGCCTCCTCGATGAGGAGCTTGTCGTAGTCCTCGAAGAGTTCGGCCGAGACGCCCTGCGGGCGGCGGGGATTGCCGCGATAGGGATAGCGGAAGCTGCGGAGCGGGTCGGTCTCGCGGGCCGGGGTCGACTGGATCGGCGGGGTCTCGCGACGGAGGAGGCCGGCGTAGTTGGCATAGACGTCAACTGACGAGAGCATCAGGTAGCGGCCGCCGAGCTGCGCCATGGCGTCGAGCACGGGGCGGGTGTTGAGTAGCCCCAGGCAGAAGATGTCGATGACGGTATCGACCCTGTAGCGGCGCAGGAGGTCAAGCAGCGCTGCGCCGTCCATGCGGTCGCAGGCGGCAAAGCTGGCGCCGGCGGGGAGGTTTACAGGGTGCTCGCCACGGGCAATGACGAGGGGCGTTTGCCCGCGCAGAGTCAGCCGTTCGGCGACGGCGCGGCCGATGAATCCGGTGCCGCCGATGATTGCAATGGTCATGTGTCGCCTCCTTTGGGCCTCACCTAGTCGGGGCCGGGGGCGGGGCGCAAGGGGTCAGCTGTCGAGTGCCCGGAGGTACGTCAGCTGCGGATCGGTCTCGCCGCGCCGGAGCGCCAGACCCATGCGGAAGTTGTTGCCGATGCGCTCGGCGCGATCGATGAACAGCGCGGCGGCGCCCGGTGGGCAGAGCTCGAGCACGGTTTCGGCGAAGAGTTTCAGCCAGCGCGAGAAGTGCGCGTCGGTCAGCTCGGGCATGGCGAGATGCTTGGGCATGGGGCGGCCGCCATAGCGTGCAGCACCCAGCAGCATCGAGGCCCAGAAATCGGTGATGGTGTCGAGATGGGCCGGCCACGCGTCCGGAGCAATCTTTGAATTGAACACCGGGCCGATGACGTCGTCGGCCCGGGCGCGGGCATAGAAGGTTTCGACCACGGCGCGCACCATTGCCTCGTCGAGTCCCTCGGGCACGAGGCGGCCGGTTCGGGCGAGGCGCGGCGGATCGGCGGGATCTGTGCTCATGCGCCTTCCTAACCGCAGGCGGGCGAACAGGGCAAGGCGAACGCCCTGCCCTGCCGATTGCGGATTACTGAGCGGCCTGTTCGAACAGCGGCGCGAAGCGCTCGGCGACCTTCTTGGGCGCCTTGACGGCCTTGAGGGCTTCGAGATTGGCCGGCGCGTCACCAACGACGATGAGGGCCACCATGCCCATGGCAAAGTGCGGGGTGCACTTGACACCATAGGCGCCGGGGACGGTGAAGGTCACCACGATCTCTTCGTTGGTCTTGCCCTTGAACGGCTCAGCACCCTCGGGGAGCATGTCCTTGATGGTTTCGGCGTTGTGGCCTTTGTCGATGGCCTTGAAGGTCACGGTGTCGCCCGGCGCGATTTTGACGAAGGCCGGCTCGAAGACCATGGCCCCGTCAACGCCTTTGTTGAGCATGTGGACTTCGACATTGGCGGCCAGGGCCGGGGCAAGGGTTGCGAAAAAGAGCAGCGCCGAGGCGGCGAGCAACTTGGTGGTACGCATGGATAATCTCCTTGAGGGGCGTCGTGCTGATGGCGTGCAGCCTTTTGGGCTGCCGACGCGCCCTCCTCTTTGACAGAGATCAAACAACTTGCAGTTGTGTCGCCGTGGCGCTGCGACACTATCGCTTATAGAACTCCAGCATGCGGATCAGACCCTGCATGTAGCCGATGGCGTGGCTGCGGCCGCGATGGTTCCAGTCGCTGTCGCCATCCATCTTGGGGACGTGATCGTCGAGCAAAAAGCCGGTAAAGCCGTTCTTGGCCAAGAGCGCCACGACTTCGGCGGGGTCGAAGTTACCGTCGCCGATGAAGCACTCGGTGAAGTTGGGCACGGTGCCCTGCACGTCACGGAAGTGGATGTAGGAGATGCGGCCCTTGGGGGCGAAATACTCGATCATCTCGGTGACGTTCTGCTTGCCGCCGGGCATTTCCGAGCAGCAGCCGAGACAGAGGTCGAGCGACCAGGCCTCGGACCGCCCCACGAGGTCATAGGCCTTCTTGAAGTTGTCGGGCTTGTAGAAGAGCCGCGCCACGCCGCCCAGCATGGGCACCGGAGGATCGTCCGGGTGAAGGGCGAGCTTGAGGCCCTCCTCTTCGGCGACCGGCAGCACCGCTTTCATGAAGTAGGTATAGTTGTCCCACATCTGGTCTTCGGAAATGAACGGGCCATCCTTGCCGAAAAGCGGCATGGAGGAGGCGCGGCCCAGCGTCGTCGGCATGAACGAGCGCAAGAGTTCCAGGTTGTCGATATTGGCTTCGACGATGGACATGTCGAACTGGCGCGCCGTAGCGCCACCGCGGGTGGTGCCGTTGCGATCAGTGGTCCAGACCGAGTTGGGCATGAAGTGGAGACCCAGCACCGGCACGCCGGCGCGGGCGACGGCGCGGATGGTGGCCTGGTAGTTCTCGATCTGCTCGTCGCGACCTTCGAGGCCCATCATGGCCTTGTGGTAGAAATGGGTGGGGACGTTCTCGATGGCTTCGAACTTGAGGCCCGCGGCCTCGACCTTGTCGACCAGCGCGCGCACATCCGCCTGTTCCCAGCGGTGATCGCCCGGCAGCGTCGGATTGTTCATCTGCAGGCCGCTGGCGCCGATCTGCGCGGCAAAGCGCAGGCGCTCCTCGGTCAATTCGTGAAACTGCCCTACGGCAACCCTCATACCCATCGTTCTCGTCCCTGTTGTGCGTGTCGGAACCGCCTCCCCGGCGGTCCATGTTCCGGCTAACCCTTGACGCCGCCTTCGGTCATGCCGGCGACCATGAAGCGTTGTGCCACAAAATACAGCACCATCAAGGGCACGGATGAGATGACGGCGCCAGCCATCAACGGGCCCCAGGGGAGCACGTCGCTGGTGATAAGATAACTGAGGGCCAGCGGCGCGGTGCGCTGGCTGTCCGAAGTGATGAGGACGAGCGCAAACAGCAGCTCGTTCCAGGCTCCGGTAAAGGTGAAGATAGCGACCGCGGCGATGCCGGGGGCCGAGAGCGGCAGGACGATGCGGATCAGCGCGCCAAAGCGGCTCAGTCCATCGATCATCCCCTGCTCCTCGAGTTCGCGCGGCACGCCGCGGAAATAGCCCTGCAGCAGCCAGGTGCTGAGCGGCAGCGAGAAGGTGAGGTAGACAAGTACCAGCCCGACCAGCGAATTGCCCAGCCGCAGCTGCGCCATGACGATGGAGAGAGGGATAAAGAGCAGCGAGCCCGGCGTCAGATAGGCAAAGAGGATCAACCGGCCGATGACGCCGCGGAAGCGATAGCGGAACCGCACCATGGAATAGGCGGCAAAGGACGAGATGGTGACCGAGATCAACGTCACGATGGTCGAGACGATCAGGCTGTTGCGAATGGCGAGTATGAAGCTGCCATCGGCGAGCAGCTTTTCGAAATTGGCCAGGGTGAAGGTGTTGGGCCAGAGCGAGGGGGCGCGGTAGATCTCGCGCGGCAGCTTGAGCGAGGTGATCACCATCCAGTAGATGGGGAACAGCACGAGGATCACCGCGATGCCGAGCAGTGCGTAGCTCAGCACGCGGCCGGCGATGTAGCGGCGCTGGGCGCTGGCGGCAGAAGTGCTCACTCGTCCCTCCGCATCATCAGCGAGGTGGCGAAGATGACCAGGATGCCGAGCACCGGCAGCATGTAGACCGAAACGGCGGCGGCCTCGCCGATGCGCTGGGTCTGCATGCCGAAATAGGCCAACACCGGAAACACCATGGTGGCGTCGGACGGGCCGCCGGCAGTCAGCAGCCAGACGTGTTCGAAGCCATTGGCGGTCCAGATCGAACTCAGCAGCGTGGTGACGATGATCACCGGCATGATGCCCGGCAGGGTGACGTTCCAGAAGCGCTGCCAAGTGCTGGCGCCATCGACGATGGCGGCCTCGTGCAGTTCCCTGGGCACCGACTGCAGCGCGGCGAGGATGGAGACGAACCAGAACGGGAAACCGCGCCAGACCGACGCGGCGATGACCGAGGCCATGGCGGTGGAGCGCTGGCCGAGGAAGTCGATGACCTCGGTGTGGATGCCGGTCTGGGTGAGGATGAGATTAAAGCCGCCGCCGATGGGCTGGTAGAGCACGCGCCAGGTGAGAAACGCCACGAAGGCCGGCATAGCCCAGGGCAGCATCAGGAAGGAGCGGAAGAGACCACGCCCCGGCAGGTGCTGGTGCACCAGCAGCGCCAGACCGAGGCCGATGCCGAGCTTGAGAATGTCGGAGATCAGCACGATGGTGATGGTGTTCCAGATGGCGCTCCAGAAGGTGGCGGTGCCAGCGAGATACTCGAAATTCCGGAAGCCGATGAACTGGCCGACGCTCCCCACCACCATGTCGGTGAACGAGACCCAGATGGCAAAGAGGAACGGATAGGCCACGAGCCCGAGGATCAGCAGGACGACCGGCGCAACCAGCGCATAGGCAAAGGCCCGGGTGCGCCAGCCAGCATTCCTGCGGCGCGGGATGGGGAGGTCAGTCACGGCGGAGACCTTGCGGGGGCATGGCAGTATCTCGCGCGAGCCACCGGCTAGCACCCTCCCCCTTGCGGGGAGGG
>JACDQI010000033.1 GCA_015657675.1 Devosia sp. | reverse complement strand
GGGCCTCGCCACTCCACGGCCTAGCCGGCAGCCGAGCTCAGCTCTCGCAGGCCGCAGCCAGCGCAAGGCTGCTGCCAAGCCCGCCGCTGCCAAGAAGCCCGCGCCGATGAAGGTCGCCGCCAAGGCCGCTCCGAAGGCCGCCAGCAAGTCCGCTGCCCCAAGGCCGCTGCCAAGCCCGCCGCCAAGAAGCCCGCTGCCAAGCCGGCTGCTGCCCCCAAGGCCGCGACCAAGACCGCTGCGTGAAAAAGCCCGCTGCCAAGAAGCCTGCGGCCAAGAAGCCCGCCAGCAAGTAAAGTCGCGGGACCTCCCGCGGCTCAAAGCCGGACACGATCTACTGCAAACCGACGCCTCGCACGGGGCGTCGGTTTTCCATTTCTAGATGATAGGAATATTTTCCACTTGCATCCATTATGAATAGGGCTGTAGACCTATTCATCGGTAATTTCGACTACGTACTGGTTCTCACGCACAGCGGGAACACTTAGGACAGACTAACGTCTGATCCCGTGCGCAAACGACTCAAACGACTGCAGATGGGAAGTGGAGGCGAACGTGGCAGGGGAAGTCTTCCAGCACGCATTTCTCAACCGGGACCGGTTGGTTCACATCGTCGATCCGGATCCTTTGAGCTGCGAGGCGCTCAGCGTGCTGTTCCGGCTCGAGGGGTTCCAGACCAGTTTCTCGGTCGACACGCTCGGCTTTTTCGTCGCGCTCGAACGCCGGCGACCCGATGTGGTGATCCTCAGTCTCGCCATCGGGGGCGATGCGGGCCTGGCCGTCTTGCGACGGCTCAAGACCATGCGCACCGGCATGCCGGTGTTCATGACCGCCGTGGCGGCCGACATCGGCCGTGCGGTCGAGGCGATGAAGGCCGGCGCCGCTGATGTGTTCGCCAAGCCCATCGACAACGATCAGTTGCTGGCCGCCGTGTTCGAGGCGCTGCGCGAGGACGTGCATGTCGGTCCGATCCAGGGCGGCAGGCGACAGATCGAAGTACGGGGCTTCGAGCACCTGACGCCGCGCGAACGCGAAGTGCTCCAGCTCATCACCAATGGCCAGTCCAACAAGGAGGCCGGGCGCGAGCTCGGCATCTCGCCGCGGACCATCGAGGTGCACCGCGCCCGCGTCATGGAAAAGCTCGGTGCTCGCAATACGGCCGAGCTGATGCGCATCGTGCTGATGGGGTGATCAGCCGGCGGGGGAATAGTCCGGCATCGCTTCGGGCCGCGCGGCCGCGAAGGCAGGGAGGGCGCGGCAGCGCGCATCGATGGCGACGAGCAGCGGATAGGGCGCGAGGTCGCAGTCGAAACGCCGGGCATTGGCCATCTGCGGCGCGAGGCAAAAGTCGGCCAGCGTCGGCTGGTGGGTAAAGCAGAACGACGCTGCGGCGTCGCACCGTTTGAGCTCGGCTTCGAGTGCAGCGAAGGTGACGGCGACCCAGTGCCGGTACCACGCCATTTGCGCCGCCTCCGACTGGCCCATCTCTGTCTCCAGATACTTGCGCACACGCCGGTTGTTGATTGGATGCAGGTCCGCACTGATGTGTTGCGCGAAGCCGCGCACCTTGGCCCGCAGGATGGGGTCGGCCGGGAAGATCGAAGGCGTCGGGAACAACTCTTCGAGCAGTTCGATGATGGCCATCGACTGCGCCACCGTAACCCCGTCGATCTCCAGCGTCGGTAGCAGACCCTGCGGGTTGATCGCGCGGTACGCGTCCGAGGTCACCGGCGGGGCAGCGACATAATCGTAGGCGACGCCCTTGAGGTTGAGCACGATGCGCACCCGCTCGCCGGCCGAGTTCTGGAAGCGGGTGTGGAGCTTGATGCGCATGGCAGGAACATGGGCCAGCTTCGCCGCAGAGTCGAGCGAGCCGATCTGCGGAACATCGCTGGGGGGATCGGCGTTTGCCGCGCGGTCTGCTCGCCTGCCTGTGCTTCGGTCAGGTGGGAAAGGATGCGACGTGCTGTGCGGCATGCGGGCATGAAAGATTCACGCTGGCGCAGTGTGACGCGCGGTTCGCCAGTCCGACCGATTAGGGCAGGGCCCGAGCCCAGGCCTCCGCCCGCTCGACCTCGCCGGGTTTGAGCGGGCCCTCGGTGCCCTGCACGGCAAACCCGCCTTCGTCGGCGGCGACCGCAAAGCCTTTCTGGCGGAGGACCTCGGCAATGCGCTTGGCGGCGTAGCCGCCGGCCTCGACGACCCAGCGCAGCGGCGCCGGATGCACGGTTTCGGGCGCCAGCCGTGTGTCGAAGGCGGCGGCCCGGATGCCTGCGGGTACAGAGGAGAGTCCAGCCAGGAACTCGTTGATTGCCGGCGTCGCCGCAAAGCCCCGCGTCGGCGAGCCGACAATCAGCAGATCGCCCGATGCCAGCTCGAGGGATCTGGCCTCAGTTGGGGAAAGAAGCCGCACCGAAGCATCCGCCGACCGCCCGACCGCGATAGCTTTGGCGATGGTCGCGGTATTGCCGAAGATGCTGTCGTAGACAATGACGGTGGTCACGTGCGCCTCCCGGATCAGTTGCCCGATCCTAGGCGCGGGACGGAGCCCGCTACATGACCTGCGTCAATTATCCGCCCATCGTGGGCAGCAACAGATCACCCGAGACGAGCTTGTCGGAGGTGATCTTGGTCTCGGGGCGCTCGCGCGGCAGTTCGAGCGAAGCCCAGACGCTAACCAGCGCGTGGCGGAGTTCGATGATCATCTCGTCGCTATGCATCGGCGTCGGCGTGATGCGCAGCCGCTCGGTGCCCTTGGGCACGGTGGGGTAGTTGATCGGCTGGATATAGATGTTGTGCTTTTCGAGCAGCATGTCGCTGGCTGCCTTGCAGAGGCGCGCGTCGCCCACGATCAGCGGCACGATATGGGTCGAGGTCGGCATCACTGGCAGACCGGCGTCGCCCAGGATGTCCTTGGTGAGCTGCGCCTGCCGCTTGTGCAGGCGGCGCTCCTCGCTCGAGGTCTTCAGGTGCTCGATCGAGGCGCGGGCCGCGGCGCAGAGTGCCGGCGGCAGGGCGGTGGTGAAGATGAACTCGGGCGCATAGGAGCGCACCGCGTCGATGATGGCGCGGTTGGCGGCGATATAGCCGCCCATCACGCCAAAGCCCTTGGCGAGCGTACCCTCGATGATGTCGATGCGGTCCATCAACCCGTCGCGTTCGGCAATGCCGCCGCCGCGCGGACCGTACATGCCCACGGCATGCACTTCGTCGATATAGGTGAGTGCGCCGAACTCGGCCGCCAGATCGCAGATCTCGGCGATCGGGGCCACGTCGCCATCCATCGAGTAGACGGATTCAAAGCAGATCAGCTTGGGGCGCTTGCGGTCGATGCCGGCGAGCAGCTCGCGCAGATGCGCCACGTCGTTGTGGCGGAAGATCTTCTTTTCCATGCCCGACTGACGCACACCCTGGATCATGGAAGCGTGGTTGAGCTGGTCGGAGAGAATGATGCAGTCGGGCAGCAGGCGAGCGATGGTCGAGATCGCCGCTTCGTTGGACACAAAGCCCGAGGTGAAGACCAGAGCGGCTTCCTTGCGGTGCAGGTCGGCGAGCGAGCGCTCAAGCTCGACCAGCGGCCGGTTGGTGCCGGAAATGTTGCGCGTGCCGCCAGCGCCGACGCCGAGCTTGCCGGCCGTCTCCTGCATGGCGGCGATGGTCACCGGATGCTGGCCCATCCCCAGATAGTCGTTCGAGCACCAGATGGTGATTTCGCGGGCATTGTCGGAGGTGTCGCGGTAGACCGCCCGGGGGAACCGCCCGGCGATGCGCTCAAGGTCGGCAAACACCCGGTAGCGCTTCTCCTGCCGCAGGGCATCGACAGCGTCTTCGAAAATTCCGCGATAATCCATGTCTCTCGTCTCGTCTCGCGGCGGCAGCCGCTGGCCCTTTGAGTACACGAAGCTTAGCTAGTCCCCGTCAGCCGGCTTTGATATAGGTCAAGATGACGCGCGACCATGCTCCGCTAACCCGTTGTGGGTACTCGAAACCGGCGATCAGCTTAGAAGCATACTAAACAACGCGGCTCAGGCTGCCAACCGCCGCACTGTAGAGTTGTCTAGGTTGTGACCAGCCAGGACGGCGGCCCCATAAGGGCCCAACGGTGAATGGCGGCCCTCGCGCCTGTTCATCTTCGCTTCAGCTTGACCCGTGCAAGTGAGCGCTGCTGCCCGGTAGGCGGCGCGCGTCGCCGTTAACGTCGCGCTAGATAAAGCGTTGACCCGCTGCCGTCAGGCGCTAGTGTAGCGGGCAGAGACTAGGGATGAGGGGATCTCGCGTGAAAAGTTTTTCGTCCTCCAGCTTCGCAAGTGATGATGCACGGGCTCTCGAACTTGCTATTGCTGCTGTAGACAAGCACCCACAGGCGCTATTTACTGACTTCCAGTGGTTCCTGTACGAAGCGCGCGACACAGTATTCTTTACCGCGTTCAGCAAGACTGCCTTCGACAAGGAAAGTATCAGCAATCTTGTTGCCGATATGGTCTCGCTGGCGCCGCAGCTGACGCATGGCTTCGTCGGCGCCCGGCCGGGGCAGCCCTTCCCCAAGCACATGCTCGAGGCCATCACCCATGTCGAGGAAGTCGACGAGTTCGACGGTTACCCCGACAAGTGGCTTTCGAAATCTACCGATATCTTTGCGCGCAATGACCTGCCGCTGTTCCGCGTCATGGCGGCTGTCCGCAAGGGTGGCGCCGATGCCGAGGGTCGCGTCTCGATCATCCAGGTACGCTCTAGCCACGCGCTGCTCGAAGGCTCGGATTCGGCGCTGCTGACCCGGTCGCAATCGGCCAGCCACGGCGTCATGTCCAACAAGGACAACAAGGTTTCGCTCGGATCCCGGATCGCCAGCACCCTGCAGGGCTGGTCGATGACCTGGATGTACATTGTTCTGGCAAACCTGTTTGCGCCCAAGGAGCAGCCCTGGGGCTTCCGCACCCTGGCGCTCAAGCGCCATCGGCTGCGCCTCCTCGCCAACAAGCTCGGCGTCCGCCAGCGCTCGCTCTACTTTGCCCTGGTAACCTACGCGCTCAATGGCGATGGTCCGGACAAGCACATGAGCAAGAAGGTGATCGGCGCTGCCTACACCATGCTCGACGGCAAGCGGCTCGAGACCGACGACGACTTCTTCCGCGTCCGCGCCCTGCAGGCCAAGTTCAAGGTGCTCGATGACTTTGTCGAGTATGTGCGGATGATCGACGACACCGTCGCCGGCATCGAGCAGAAGGACCTGAGCAAGTTCCAGAGCGTGATGCTGAACATGTTCAACATGCTCCGCCGCCTCAACGGCATGTGGAAGGCCTTGCCGGGCAAGCGCTTCTGGCGCTTCAATGGCGGCATGCACATCGTGCTCACCCTGGTGCCGCCGCATCGGACCTACGGGCCGATGACCCACGGCATGGTCGAGCCGATCTATTGCGGCGCCTGGCACCCGGCCGCGAACATCTGCACCTTTTGCCCGGGCCGTGAATACGTGACGCTCAACTTCTCGATGGAAGAGCGCCACATCGCCAATGTCGGCAAGATCGAGACCCTGCTCGAGCGGATCGAAGCGATGGACCTCGCTCCGACCGGCCGCAAGGTGGTCGAAGACGAGGTCAGCTGAGACCGCGCGCGGCTAGCGCGTGAGGCCTAAGACGGTCAGCACGATCATCTCGTGGTCCGAGAGGATTTCGCCATCGGGCGCGAGAGCCGGAACGACCCGGCTCTCGGTGACGTCGACGCCGCGGGTGAGAAACCAGTCCAGCTTGTAGGCTCGCTTGGGCGTCCGGCTGACCCGGCTGGCGCGCGTGGTCATCTGCTCCATCTGGCCCGAGTGGCGGGTGAAGCCGCGTGCGGCGGCAAGGGCAAAGAGCGGCTCCTTGTCGAAATCGCCGTCATCCGCCAGGCCGGTATTGAGGTCGCCGCCCAGGATGCACGGGCATGGTGCCGACCAGCGTGTCGATGGTTTCGAGCAGCACCTGCATCTGGAATCCGCGATGGGCTCCGTCACCGCGGCTCTCAAGGTGCACTGAAACGGCGCAGACCGGCCCCTCGGTCGTCATCACCACCGACGCGATGGCGCAGCGGCTGCCGATGCGGGCCGAGACCTCGTTGTTGAACCAGAAAAGCTGGTCGGGAAGCCGGATGACCACCGGGGACTGCAGCGTCGTCGCGGCCAGAATGCCGTTGCCGTGAAAACCATGGCGGTTCTCGTCGTCGACGCAGAACTCCAGTTCGACGCCGTTGCCCAGCTCAAGTTCGACAAACTCGACCCCATAGGCATAGGTCATGCCCAGGAGGGCGGCCATGTCACGGGTGGTGTGGCGCTGGCCAGTGCGCGCCATGCCGTTGTCCATCTCCGAGAGCAGGACCAGCTGCGCACCCGTCGTGCCGACGAGCGCCGCCGAGGCTTCGACCGCGTAGCAGCGCTCCATGTTCCATGCGGCGACCGTGAGCGGAAATGCCAGTTGCTGGGTCTGCGCGCTGGCGGGAGCCTCGATCCGATTGAGACAGGGCAGCGAGTCAAAGGCCGCCTGATGGATCGCGTGCGTGCGCTCCAGCTGCAGCATGGCCCGACGGGTCGACTGGTCGGGCGTGTCCAATGGCGCCGCCTGGGCGGGTTTTACGAGATCGAGGTGCATAACCGGTACCCTTGTCGAAGAAGCGCTTCAGCTAAGCCATTCCGGTGTCAGGCAGGTGACAGGCCGGCGCGGCGTTGCGCAGTTCTTGCCCGCTTGGGCGCTGCGCGCTAAGACGCGGCACCGTTTGCGCCCTTAGGAACCCCGATGTCTGATTTTGCTGTCTATCCCAGCCTCAACAATCGTCCCGTCATCATCTCCGGTGGCGCCTCCGGCATCGGGGAAGGCATTGTGCGCGAGTTCGCCGCACAGGGCAGCAAGGTCGGCTTCGTGGATATTGCCGACAAGGCCGGCCGCAAACTGGCGGCCGAGCTCACCGGCAAGGGCCACACGGTCAAGTTCATCGCCTGCGATATCACCGATATCGCCGCCTACAAGTCTGCGATCGGCCAGTTCGAGGCGGCGCATGGTCCCGCTCTGGCGCTAGTCAACAACGCGGCCAATGACGTTCGGCACAAGTGGGAGGATGTCACCCCGGAGTTCTGGGACAAGTCGATCGCCGTCAACGCCAAGCACGCCTTCTTCGCGGCGCAGGCAGTCCTCCCTGGCATGGTCGCTGCAAAGCAGGGCTCGATCATTAACTTCGGCTCGATCAGCTGGATGATCCTGACCGGCAATCTTGCCGCCTACACTGCCTCCAAGGCTGCCATGCACGGGCTCTCCCGCTCGCTCGCCCGGGATGTCGGCAAGCACGGCATTCGCGTCAACACCATCGTGCCGGGCTGGATCATGACCGAGCGGCAACTGACCCATTGGGTCGACGACGCTGCCAACCGGCTCATCGACGAGCAGCAGGCGCTGACGGGTCGCCTCTACCCCGTTGATATCGCGCGCATGGCGCTGTTCCTTGCTGCCGACGACAGCAAGATGATCTCTGCACAGGACTTCGTTGTCGACGGCGGCTGGGCACACGGCTAGATTGCCGGCAAGCGCGTGGCGGGCGACACCGTGCTGCCGCAATCGGCGTTAAGAAACGCGCAACCAACCTGATGGGGGACGTTCTATGAAATCGAAGGTGATCCTGGCCGGCCTGGCGGCGCTGTCGCTAACCGCCTGTACGTCGATCAATCCCTATACCGGCCAGTCGCAGGTCTCCAATACCACCGGCGGAGCCGTGTTCGGGGCGGGCACCGGCGCAATCGTTGGCGCCATCGCGGGCGCTGCGACAGGCAACGACCCGCGCGTCGGCGCACTGATCGGCGCCGGTATCGGCGGCCTCTCGGGTGCGGCCATCGGCTCCTACATGGACCAGCAGGAAGCCGAGCTGCGCGCCCAGCTGCAGGGGACCGGCGTCTCGGTCACGCGCGTCGGCAACCAGATCATCCTCAACATGCCGTCGAACATCACCTTCGCGGTGGACAAAGCGACCATCCAGCCGCAGTTCAACGAAACGCTGGTGTCGGTTGGTCTGGTGCTCAAGAAGTTCAACAAGACCGTGGTGGACGTTTACGGCCACACCGACTCGTCGGGTTCGGACGAGTACAATCAGGATCTCAGCCAGCGCCGCGCCGTTTCGGTGGCGACCCTGCTCGCCAACCAGGGTGTCGACCAGCGCCGCTTCTTCATCGAAGGCCGCGGCGAGACCGACCCGATCGCTTCCAACTCGACCGAGACCGGTCGGGCGCAGAACCGTCGGGTCGAGATCCAGCTCTCGCCTATCCAGGGCTGAGACAGTCTATTGGAATGAAAGAAAGGCCCGGAGCGATCCGGGCCTTTTGTCTTGGGGGCTCTGGTCAGGGCTGCGGCGCGGGCTCCTGTGGCGCGGCGACCGGGGTGCCCGGTTGCACGTCGGTGCCTGGCGTGCCGCTGAACACCTGCATGATCAGGAGAACCAGCGCCACGGCGCCGAGCGCAACCAGACTCCAGCGCCACCAGCTGGCGGGGGAGGTGGCACCAATGGCGCGTTCGCTGTCACGCGTCGGCTGCACGCCGCTATCATCTGGCACGTCAATCCTTTCGCCGTTCTCGTCGACCAGGAAGTCGACACGGGCTGTTTCACGCCCCGGGCGTGGTGACATTTTGATAACCGTCGCCATCAATTGTCTCCCCAGACGACCGTCCGCACCTGCTCGCCTCTCTGTGCACCGAGGCGGACTGCCGCGATGGCGTCATCCACTTCGCTGGGTGGAAACCCCAGTTCCCGCTCCGAGAAGTATGTGCCGCGGATTTCGGCTCTGATTTTGTTCAGTAAATCGATCTTTTCCTTGGCGGTGAACAGGCGGTGTCGGGCGATCTGCATCGGCGTAAAGCGCGCGGTGCCGCTCGCGGCTGCGCTTGGGTTTGTCTCGGCCATTCGGCGTCTCCCACAAATGCGAACGTTGTCTTCGACCTGAAATGGCCGGAAGACCGCAAAGGTTCCCAGAGCCCTACGGATCGAATTAACGGCATCTTGAGGTTTCGCTCCGCAAAACTACGGTGGAACAAAAAGAGCTCTACGGCTGATGGCGCAGTTCATCTCTCTGCTAATCGACAAGTCTCACGCGAGACTGCTCGGCTTTGGCCTCTGGCTGGCGATGTTTCTCCTGACACTGGTGCTGGCCGCGGGGCTGTTTGCATTCCAGATCAACCAAACCATGATCAGGGACAGTCAGAAGGCACTGGAGCCGCAGATAAAGCTGCGCGAAAATATCGCCTCGACCGTGGCGATCATGCAAAAGCAGCTGAGCGCAGAGCCCTGCTCGCCGCTGTTCCACGAGCAACTGCGCGAGATCGCCTTCCTGCCCGACGGGCTCAATGAGTTCCTCTATGCCCCAGACGGCGTGGCGCAGTGCTCGGTATCGTCCAATTTCGCTCCGTTTGACCTGGGTGTCGCCGACACGACGTCCGAGCAGTTCGACTTCAAGCTCTGGTACGACAAGTCGCTCGACTTTCTCGGCCGCCCGGGCCTGACCGGCAACATCGTGCTGTTTGGCGACTTCGCCGTCGTTGTTCCGCCGCAGCCCGAGCCGGAGATCAATACCGACTGGATGAAGGTCCAGGTGGTCGCGTTCGCCGCCAATGGTGCGTTCTGGCACCGTGGCGGCCAGTTTGGCCTCTTGCAGGAGCTAAATGGCGCCGGCCCTTGGTCCAACTTGGTACCGTTCGCCAATGGCTCCTTCTACAGCCGTGTCTGCGTCCCCGATGGCGGCACCTGCCTTATCGGCAAGGCGCTGCTGACCGATGTGCTGCTCGCCGAACTCCACCAGATCCTGCTGGGCATTGTCGTGTGCGCCATCGTTGCGATGGGGATCGGCGGCCAGCTGCATACCATGCTGCGGAAGTTCTGGTCGTTCGAGGCGCGCTTCCTGCGTCACTTCAAGGCGCAGAACATTGTCTGCACCTATCAGCCGATCAAGGCGTTGGCGTCCGACACGATCTCGGGTTGCGAAGTGCTGGTGCGTTGGCGCGACGTCGATGGCAGCATCATCTTTCCCGATCAGTTCCTGCCCATCGTCTCGCGTCACAACCTGGGCCGCGAGCTGACCAGGTTCGTGGTCGAGCGGGCCTGTGCCGAACTCTCGGCCAATGTGCCGCCCCAGCTCAAGCTGCAGGTCAACGTCAACATTTTCCCGGCGGACCTCAATGCTGCCTGGCTGCGTGAAATCCTCACGTGCTTCGACCAGGTTTCCGAACGGTTCACCGTGGTGGTCGAGATCGTCGAGAGCGACGAAGTCGAGATCGAGCATGCTCAGCGCGAGATCGAGGCACTGCGCCGGTACGGCATCAAGACCCATCTCGACGATTTCGGCACCGGCTATTCCAACATTCAGAACCTGGCGAGCCTGGCGCTCGAAGGCGTCAAGCTGGACCGCTCCTTTGCCATGTCCGCCGATGGCAGTCTGATGAGCAAGATGCTGGTCAGCACCATCGAGATGATCCACTTCGCTGGTCACCGTCTCACCGTCGAGGGCGTCGAAACAGAAGACCGGCTGCGCATGCTCAAGTCGACCGGCATGGTGGACTTCGTGCAGGGCTACCTGATCTCCCGTCCGCTCGACATCGGCCGTTTCACGACCTTCCTCGAAGAGCAGAACGTCCCCGAGAAGCGCCGGCCGCGATTGGTCGCCTAGAGCAGCACCACGCTTTCCTGTTCGTTCGGATCGGTGCGCGCGATCAACGCCTTGGCCACCTGGTCGGTCGGGTTGAACGGCTGGTGCGGAACGCCCGCCGGGATGTAGACGAAATCGCCCTGATGCACCGTGTCGAGGTGCTGGAGATTCGGCCCGTGATAGAACGAGGTGCTGCCCTCGAGCTGGTAGATCGCGGTCTCATGCGCCTCGTGATAATGCGCCTTCGCCTTGGCGCCCGGCGGCATCACCAGCAGATGCATGCAGATGCCATCCGAGCCCGATGATTCGGCCGAAATGCCGGCGAAATAGTCGAGCCCCTGCTTGCCTTGAAAACCCTCACCGCCACGCACCACCTTGCACTGTTTCATGCTGCATTCCCTCCGTATCCGGTGACGTTAACCGCGGATTTGTGGGGTCGCAATCGGGTGTTGCTTTAGGCGGCCACGGTAGAAAAGCGAACGAGCGAGGGTGCGTCAGCCTATACCTGATGAAAGTAGTTCGCCCGCATCTGGCGGGGGGTGATGCCGTAAGCGTTGCGGAACTGTTCGTAGAACTGGCTGAGCGCGGAAAAGCCACTCTGGAAGGCGACGTTCTCGATCGAGAGGCTGCCCTCGAACAGCAGCGAGCGCGCCCGGATCAATCGCATCCGCACCACGAACTTGTGGATCGAGACGTTCATCACCGAGGTGAAGAGATTGAGCGCATAGTTGGGGTGGAGACCCACCACCTGCGCGATGTCTTCGGAGCGCAGCGGATCGGCAAGGTGCTCGAGGATGTATTTGATCATCGCCACAACGTAGCGCAGCGGCGTTGCGCCCTTTGTGGCGGGCGTGACGGCCTCGATCCAGGGCGTCAGCAGTTCGTCCCAGCCGTCCACCGCAGCGCGCCGAAGCATCAGCGCGATCTCGGACTTGAGGATGTCGGCGCGCTCCGCGTCACCACGACGATAGTCGTTGTACCAGCGCACCAGCGTGTCGTTGCCGATGGTGTCGAGGGGCAGGGCGACGACACCGCCGCCCATCATCGTCTCGGTAAGCTTGCCCAGGTTCGGCATGTGCAGGAACGCATCGAGCGGCAGGTAGACATTGCACTGCCGGCCATCGTTGCGCGGTCCGCGATCAACGCTGATGGTGCGATGCGGAATGCCGGCCCAGAACATCACCAACCGGTTGGCCGGCACGGTGAGCTGGTGCCCATCGATGACATATTCCATGCTGCCGGCGGTCAGCCAGTTCATCTCGATATGGCCGTGGAAATGTTCCGCCGGCATCAGCTGCGGATCGAACCAGCGAATGCCGAAGCGCCCGAACGCCGACATCTTGGCGTAGAACTGCCGGTCTGGGCGCGGCAGCGGCGCCGTTCCGGGCTTGGTCGGGGAGGGGACTCTGGACGTGCTGAGAACGGGCGCCACGACGTTCACCTTTAGAAACCGGAAGAACTGATCCAGATAACCGCATTGTTGCGGCCATCGCAAGGGCTACCATTTTGGACGACCGGAAAGGACTGTTCGACTGCATCGGAAATGCAGCGGGCACTCCGTTTGTCGCGTCGATCGAATGGGAGGAACCATGATCAAACGCAATCTCGCCCTTACGGGCGCACTTCTGCTTGGCGTGTCCCTGAGCGCTTCGCAGGGCTTCGCGCAGGTGGCACCGACCACCCCGCCGGACCCGCCAAAATTTGACGCACAGGGCGAGCCTGTGTTCGTCAATCGCTCGGACATCTATGACTACATGGCGCTGCCCGCCTATAGCGAGCCGGCCTTCGTGAAGGCCTTCGTCGACGCCGGCAAGCTGCCGCCGGTGGCCGAGCGCCTGCCCAAGGAACCGCTGGTCTTCAAGACCGCCAACCAGCCCGATGGTACGGGTGTGTATGGCGACGTGATGCGCCACGTCATCGGCGGCCGTCCGGAAGGCTGGAACTTCTGGGCCGGTCAGTCCTACGGCTGGGGCGGCATCGACATCGGCCTCGTCGAGTGTCTGACCCGCACCGGTCCGCTCTTCCAGGTCAACCCCGACGACCTGCAGCCCATGCCAAACCTCGCCAAGGCCTGGGAATGGTCCGAAGACGGCAAGACCCTGACCGTGCACCTGATCGAAGGCGCCAAGTGGTCGGACGCGCGCCGTTCAACACCGCGGACATCGAGTTCTACTGGAACGACATCGTCCAGGATCCCGAAGTCACGCCGCTGATGGCCGCATCGGCCGAGACCTATTCCAGCGGCACGCTGGCGGTGGTCGATGACTACACCTTCACGCTGACCTTTGAGACCGCCTTCCCCGAAAGCGTGCTCTACAACATGGCCTACGGCAACTTCTGCCCCGGCCCGTCGCACATCCTCAAGCCGCTCCATCCCAAGCATGGCGGCGAGAGCTATGAGGCGTTCCAGAAGGCCATCCCGTCCGACTACATGAACTTCCCGGTCATGGGCGGTTGGGTCGTCGTCGAACACCGGCCGGACGACATCGTCGTGCTGCGCCGCAACCCCTACTACTGGAAGGTCGACGAGGCCGGCAACCAGCTGCCCTACCTCGACGAAATGCAGTATCGCCTCTCCACCTGGGCGGACCGCGACGTGCAGGCTGTGGCCGGCACGGGCGACTTCTCCAACCTCGAGCAGGCCGAGAACTACGTCGAAGCGCTCAAGAAGGCAGCGGATCCGGCAAGCCCGGCCAAGCTGGCTTTCGGCCCGCGCACCATCGGCTACTCGCTCTACCCGAACCTCTCCGGCAACGGCTGGGGTGAACCGGACGCCAACCAGCAGGCCATCCGCGAACTCAACCGTAATGTCGAGTTCCGCAAGGCCATCTCCCACGCATTGGATCGCCAGCGCCTGGGCGAAAGCCTGGTGAAGGGGCCCTTCACCACCATCTATCCGGGTGGCCTCTATGCCGGTACGTCCTTCTACGACAAGGACTCGACCGTCTACTATCCGTTCGACGTTGCGACCGCTAAGGCGCATTTCGAAAAGGCCGGTCTCACCGACACTGACGGCAATGGCTTCGTCAAC
Organism: Devosia sp.; assembly: GCA_015657675.1. GTDB lineage: Bacteria > Pseudomonadota > Alphaproteobacteria > Rhizobiales > Devosiaceae > Devosia_A. The sequence goes on along the minus strand of JACDQI010000033.1, from coordinate 3,428 downwards.
GCCCCCGGTGGTGCCGACCTCAACATCGCGCTGCTGACCAACTCGGACTACCAGACCGACAAGAACCTGGCTGAAGGCGTCATCGCCATGCTGGGCGATGCCGGTGTGAAGGTCACGCTCAACGCACTCTCGGGCAAGGACTTCGACAACGCCCGTGACAGCGGCAAGTTCGACTGGGTGGTCATCCGTAACGGTACCGAACTGATCACTGTGGTGCAGAACACCACGGCGCTCGCTCCGCTCGGGCCGACGACCGACGTCAACCACCGCGCCAATGGTGCTGGTGAGCTGGACCTGCTGCCGCATGAGCAGCAGCTGGTCGACACGATCAAGGCGTTCATCGCGACCCGCGATGCTGCCGAGCGTGTTGCGCTGATGAAGACGTACCAGAAGGTTGCGACCGAGAACCTCGACAGTATCGGTCTGACTGCCTACCCGGGTGCGCTCATCATCAACAAGCGCTTCGCCAACATCCCGGCTGGTGCGCCGATCTTCATGTACAACTGGGCCGAGGATAACATCATCCGCGAGCGCGTGTTTGTGCCGGAAGACAAGCAGATCGACGCCGAGCTGCATCCCGACACCCTCCCGGGTGCCCCTGGCGACAAGGGACCGGTCACGGTCCAGTAAGCCAACCTCCCGACAGGCGGGGCAGCAATGCCCCGCCTGTTCCCTCCCCCGGTTAGAACAACGAGTAGCGCGGCATGCTTAGGTTCCTTGTGGTCCGCCTGTTGCAGGCGATCCCGGTGCTGCTGGTGATGAGCATCATCACCTTCATCGTCATTCAGGCGCCTCCGGGCGACTATGCCGACTTCCTGCGCACCAACATGATTACCCAGGGCAACGCCACGCCCGAGGCTGCCACGCGCGCCGCCGAAGCCTATCGCGAGGCCAACGGCCTCAACGATCCCCTGCCGCTGCAATATGTGCGCTGGATGTGGGGCATCGTCACCGAACTCGATTTCGGTCAGTCCTATGCCTACAACAAGCCCGTGCTCGACGTGGTGCTGCAGCGCCTGCCGCCCACCATTATGATCGCACTGACCTGCCACATCCTGGCGTCGCTGCTCGGCATCGGCTTCGGCATTCTTGCTGCCACCCGGCAGTATTCCTGGATCGACACCACGCTGTCGTTCTTCTCCTTCCTCGGCATGACGGTGCCGCGCTTCCTCTTGGCGCTGATCATCCTCTACATCCTGGCCTATAAGCTCAACGTGCAGGAGATCGGCTCGTTCTACTCCTCCAAGTTCGGCGGGCAGCCCTATTGGCTGGGCTGGTTCGACTTTAACTGGGCCAAGCTCTGGAACCTCATCCAGCACATCTGGCCAGTGATCGCCGTCGCCACCATCGGCGGGCTCGCCTACAACCTGCGCGTCATGCGCGCCAACCTGCTCGATACGCTCAACGCGCAATATGTCGAGACGGCCCGCGCCAAGGGTCTCTCGGAAGGCGCCGTGGTGATGCGTCATGCCGTGCCCAACGCGCTGCATCCGCTGGTGGCGTACCAGGGTGTCGTTCTGCCCTATATGCTGACCGGCGAGATCGAAGTGGCCATTGTCTTCGGCCTTGCCACCATCGGGCCCGCTATCGTCGGCTCGATGAATATCGGCGACGTGTACGTCACCGCCTCGCTGCTGCTGATCCTCGGCGCTACGTTGATCATCGGCAACATCATCGCCGACCTGCTGCTGGTGGCGCTGGATCCGCGCATCCGCGTCGGAGCCGACAAATGAGCACGGTGCTGCATGACGGCGAAACCGCCGATGCCCGCGTCACCCTCGGCAACACCACCAGCCAGAGCTATGGCGCGCTGGTCTGGCGGCGTTTCCGCCGCTCGATCATGGGCATGCTCGGCCTGGCGCTAGTGCTGCTGCTGTTCATGCTCTCGATCTTCGGTGAGTTTTTCGCGCCGATGGATCCCAATGCCGCCGGCACCGCCTTCGCGCCGCCCGACGCCATATCGTTCTTCACCAAGGACGGCTTCACGCTCTTTCCGGTGGCGTTCCCGCTGGTCGAGAGCGAGGAACTCGACCCCATCACCTACCAGCCGCTGATCGCGCCCGACTATGACAACCCGCGGCCCATTGGTCTGTTCGTCAAGGGCACGCCCTATGTGATGTGGGGCCTGATCCCGGGCGACATCCATTTCATCGGCGTGACCGACGGCACGCCGCTGCATATCCTGGGCACCGACAAGCTCGGCCGCGACATCCTTTCACGCGGCATTATCGGCAGCCGCATCAGTCTGATCATCGCGCTGACCTCGATCACGCTGATCACCATCATCGGCACGCTGCTCGGCATCACCTCGGGCTATATCGGCGGCCAGTTCGACCTCTGGTTCCAGCGCTTCGTCGAGATCATCCTCGCCTTCCCGCAGCTGCCTCTCTACCTGACACTGACTACGCTCATTCCGGTGACGGCGCCCTCGGGCCTGTTCATCAGCTTCGTCATCCTCGTCATCGCGGGTCTGGGTTGGGCGCAGCTCAGCCGCGAGGTGCGCAGCAAGACCATGGCGCTGGCCCGCGTCGACTATGTGCGCGCCGCTGTTGCCATCGGCGCTTCGGACGGTCGCATCATCACCCGGCATATCCTGCCCAACGTGATGAGCCATGTGATTGTCGCGGTGACGCTGGGCATTCCCACCATCATCCTGCTCGAGAGCTTCCTCGGCTTCCTCGGTTTTGCCGTGAAGCCACCGCTGATCTCCTGGGGTCTGATGCTGCAGGACAGCCAGACGTTCTCGGTGATCGGATCTTATCCGTGGATTCTCTCGCCCGTCGGCTTCGTGCTGCTCGCCGTGTTCGCGTTCAATGCGCTGGGCGACGGCCTTCGCGATGCCATCGACCCCTATTGAGACCGAACCTATGACCGAAGACTACGTCATCGATGCCCACAAGGTGGGCGTGACCTTCAAGGTGGACGGCGGCTCGGTGGAGGCCGTGCGCGACGTGTCGTTCCGGCTGAAGAAAGGCCAGACCATCGCGCTGGTCGGCGAAAGCGGTTCGGGTAAGTCGGTCACCGCGCGGGCGCTGATGCGCCTCCTCTCCAAGCGCGCCACCGTGTCGCCCGAGACCAGGATCCTCTATGGCGGCCGAGACATGGCCAAGCTCAGCCAGCCCGAGATGCGGGGCCTGCGCGGTAACCGTCTGACCATGATCTTCCAGGAGCCGATGAGCTCGCTGAACCCGGTCTACACCGTCGGCAGCCAGATCGCCGAAGTGCTGCGCCTGCACCAGAAGATGAACAAGCGCAACGCCCACGCCAAGGCGATCGAGCTGCTGCGCGAAGTGCAGATCCCGGACCCGGAATCGCGCGTCAACCAGTATCCGCATCAGCTCTCGGGCGGGCAGCGCCAGCGCGTCATGATCGCCATGGCGCTCGCCAACAATCCCGACGTGCTGATCGCCGACGAGCCGACCACCGCG
>JACDQI010000032.1 GCA_015657675.1 Devosia sp. | reverse complement strand
TCAGTGATGCATGGCGATGGCCGACAGCACAAGCTGCCGCGGCGGCGCACTGGCCGTCGATCGCGTCGGCTTTTCCGATGCGGTGACGGCTGCCATCCAGAGCCATCCCAATATCGCCTTCGTCCCGGGCGAGATCGCCGGGCTGCCGCCAGCCGAGTGGCAGAACGTCATCATCGCCACCGGCCCGCTCACCTCGCCCGCCCTGGCCGAGGCGATCAAGGGGCTGACCGGCGAGGAAGAACTGGCGTTCTTCGACGCGATCGCGCCGATCGTGCATTACGAGTCCATCGACATGGACATTGCCTGGAAGCAATCGCGCTACGACAAGGTCGGGCCGGGCGGCACGGGCGCCGACTACATCAACTGCCCGCTGGACGAAGCGCAGTACAACGCTTTTGTCGACGCGCTGCTGGCGGGCGAGAAACACGTCTATCGCGAGTGGGAAAACGTCCCCTATTTCGATGGCTGCCTGCCTGTGGAAGTGATGGCCGAACGCGGCCGGGAGACGCTGCGGTTCGGGCCGCTCAAACCCGTCGGCCTTACCAATCCGCGCAATCCGACGGTCAAGCCGTACGGCATCGTGCAGTTACGGCAGGACAATGCGCTGGGCACGCTCTGGAACATGGTCGGCTTCCAGACCAAGCTCAAATACGGCAAGCAGGCCGAGATCTTCCGCATGATCCCGGGGCTGCAGAACGCGCAGTTCGCGCGGCTTGGCGGCTTGCACCACAACACCTTCCTCAATTCGCCCAAGGTCCTCGACCGGCAGATGCGCCTCAAGGCCCAGCCGCGGCTCCGCTTTGCCGGGCAGATCACCGGCGTCGAAGGCTATGTGGAAAGCGCCGCCATGGGCCTGATGGCCGGCCGCATGGCCGCTGCCAACTTCAAGGGCTCGGAAGTGGACGCTCCGGCCGCAACGACCGCCATGGGGGCGCTGATCGAGCACATCACCGGCGGGCACCTAGCTGCCGAGGGCGAGCCCGGTCCGCGCAGCTTCCAGCCGATGAACGTCAATTTCGGCCTGTTGCCGCCGGTGACGATCTCCAAGCCCGAGGGGCTGGTCGGCCGCTGGAAATCGACGGAAAAGACCCTGGCCAAGAAGAAGGCGGCGAGCGATCGGGCGCTGCGGGATATCTTGGCCTGGGCTTAGTCGCCTCTTGTTGTCCTCGACTGTCGCCGCACCCGCCGGCTGTCACCCTAGCGAAGGCTGGGGTCCATGTTTCAAGTCGCGCAAGCGGTCAGGTGGATCCCAGCTTTCGCTGGGATGACACCGAGTTCGTGGCCACATTCGGCGTCGCGAGGGGTTACCCGTTCCGCACCGACCACCAGCCGATGGCGGCGATCTTGCGCCAGTCGGGCAGTTCGGCGGGCGGCGCCAGCGGGGTGGTCGACTGCCGCTCGATCCCCTTGAGATAGAGCGGCTGCAGGGCAACCGGCGCAAAGGCCGGTCGCAAAGCCCTCGGCAGCGCGGCAATGGCGCGCGTTGCCTGGTCCAAGTGCGATCGCGCCAGGTCGATGACCTGCGCATGCGCGGCCAGCAGGCCTTCGCTCAGTTCACCGGCGAACAGCTCGCCCTCACGCACGCCATTGGCGGCAAAGATCGACCAGGGCAGGAAGATTCGGCCGCGCGACGAATTGAGCCCAAAGGCGCGCAGATGGCCGATGAAGGCCTGCGCGACGCCGAGGTGCCCGGCGGCGTCGCCGGTCTCGATCTCGGCGCCGTTGTTGAGGATCATGGCAGCGAGTTGGAACAGTACCGAGGCGGTCTCGCCGGCATAGCCCTCAAAGCTGGGCACGTCCGGCATTGGATCGTCATAGAGATCGAAGCGGCGGGCCGCTATCAGCCGCAGCAGCGGTCCGGTCGGCAACTGATAGCGCTCGATGGCGTCGAGCAGCGCGGCAGCTGTCGGGTTGGCGCGCACCGCGCCGTGCCCCTCGCCCTTGAGGGCATCCACCCACCATTGCAGGCGGATTTCGCCCGGCGCCGGCTCGCGCGCCCTGTCGCGGACGCTCGCCACTTCGGCATTGAAGGCATAGAGCGCCCGCACGGCGTCGCGGGCGGTTTCGGGCAGCACGAGCGTGGCAAAGTACCGATCGGGATCTGCGGCCTTGAGCGCCTCAGTCAGCTGGCTCATCGGGCGCGCTCGACGGCGATCAGGGCTGCCGCCACGGCGCGCTTTTCACCCAAGAGGATATTGTAGGTGCGCACGGCGCCGCCGGTGGCGACCGCCTCGACGATGATCTTGTGCTCGCGCAGCTCGGCCCGCAGGGCCGGGTCAAAGCCGGCGATGTCGTGGCCGAGCCCCACGAGCAGCACGTCGATTTCACCGGCCGCATCGAACATCGGCTGCAGGTTTTCGCGCGTGATCTCTGCCGGCCCGGTCGCTGCCCACGCGTGCATGCCGGTGGGCAGGCAGAGCAGGCTGCCGCGATGCGACATGTCGGCAAAGCGGAAGCCGCCATTGCCATAGGCGTCGATCTGCGCCTGGTAGGGGTAGAACCCCGCGCCCGGCTCCGCCACCGGCTAGACCGCGGCGCCGTCGGCGCGCTTTTCGACCACCTTGCCCTCGGGCACATCGGCGCGCGACTTGAGCCCGAAGAAGATCAGGATCGGACCGGCGACGATGATCGAGGAGTACATGCCCACGACCATGCCGAAGGTCATGGCGATGGTGAAGCTGCGCAGCACTTCGCCGCCAAAGATCACCAGCGGCACGAGCGCCAGGAACACGGTGAACGAGGTCAGAGAGGTACGCACGATGGTCTGGTTGATCGAGAGGTTGATCAACTCGGGCAGCGGCATCTTCTTGTATTTGCGCAGGTTCTCACGAATACGGTCCGACACCACGACGGTTTCGTTCAGCGACAGACCGACGAGCGTCAGCACCGCGGCAATCGAGGTCAGGTTGAACTCGAGCCCGGTGATCGAATAGAGCCCGATGGTCATGATGATGTCGTGCGAGGTCGTGGTGATGGCGGCGAGGGCGAATTGCCACTCGAAGCGGAACCAGACGTAGATCAGGATGGCAACGAGTGCCACGAGCACCGCGACGGTACCCGCAAAGGCCAGTTCGCCCGACACCGTGCCGCTCACTGCCTCCGAGCGGCGGATGTCATAGGCCTCGGTGGCAAGTGCCGTGCGGACCTTTTCGACCGCGACCTGGTCAGCATCGGCGCCACCCTCCTGCGCTTCGATGCGGACGAGCACGTCCTCGGGCGCACCAAAGCCCTGCACCTGAACTTCGCCAAGGTCGAGTTCCTCGAGCAGGCCGCGCACCACGGCCGGATCGGCCGGACCGCCGGTATGCTGGATCTCAATGGCGGTACCGCCCTTGAAGTCGATGCCGAGGTTGAAGCCCTTGATGAAGGCCGAACCGACCGAAAGCACGCTCATGATGATCGAGAAGGCGATCACGTAACGCGAGATCTTCATGAAATCGATCTTGGTGCCATCCGGGATGAACCGGAAATGCTGGATCTTGAGCACCTTGGGCCGGCGCCACTTGTACCAGATGGCGACGAAGAACAGCGTCACCGTGTAGGCGGTAAAGAGCGACGTCAGCACGCCGAGCGCCAGCGTGACGGCAAAGCCCTGCACCGGACCGGAGCCCAGGAAATAGAGCACAACGGCCGCAATCAGCTGGGTCAGGTGGGAGTCGACAATGGTGCCCCAGGCACGTTCGAAGCCGGCCTGAATGGCGGAAACATTGGAGCGCCCTGCCCGCAGTTCTTCGCGGATGCGCTCGTAGATCAGCACGTTGGCGTCCACCGCGATACCGATGGTCAAGACGATGCCGGCGATGCCGGGCAAGGTCAGCGTGGCCCCGAGCGCCGAGAGCGCCGCGATCATCAGGATGATGTTGAGCACCAGCGAGATGTTGGCAAAAACGCCGAAGAGGCCATAGGCCACGACCATGAAGACGATGACGCCGACGCGGCGACGATACCGGCGGTGACGCCGGCCTGGATCGAGTCGGCGCCAAGGCTCGCGTCAACGGTTCGTTCCTCGATGATGTCGAGGGTCGCCGGCAGCGCGCCGGCGCGCAGGAGGACTGAAAGGTCGTTAGCGGTCTGCGGGGTAAAGTTGCCAGAGATCTGGCCCGAACCACCGGTGATCGGCTGCTGGATGACCGGCGCGGTAATGACCCGGTCGTCGAGGACGATGGCGAAGCGCTTGCCGACATTGGCCGAGGTGATCTGGCCAAACAGGATCGCGCCGCGGGTGTCGAACTGGAAGCTGACGACCGAGCGCGAGGTCTGCTGGTCGAAGGCAGGCTGGGCGTTGGTCAGCGACTCGCCACCCAATTCGATGTTCTCGTTGAGCAGTTCCTGCCCGCCATCGTCGCTGGGAAGCAGCATGTAGCCCGCCGGCACGCCCTGTGCCTCGGCCTGCGCTGCGGTCATGGAGGGATGAACGAGGTGGAAGGTCAGGCGCGCGGTCCGCGAAATCAGTTCCTTGAGGCGCGTTGAGTCCTCAAAGCCCGGCACCTGCACCATGATGCGATCGTCGCCCTGGCGCTGGATCGTCGGTTCGGTGGTGCCCACCTGGTCGATACGGTTGCGGATGACTTCCATCGACTGCGCGACGATCGAGGACATGCGCTGGGTAATGCCGTCGGGCGTCAGGGTGACAGCAATCTTGCCGTCCGGCCGCTCGGCGAAGGCCAGTTCAGGCACGCCGCCGACGGCGAGCACGCCAGAGGAAACGTTGTTCTGCAGCGTCTGCAGCGCGGTCATTGCTGCCTCGCGCTGGGTCGGGTCGGTGAGTTCAACCACCACGCCATCGGCTTCAGTGGTGATCAGGTTGCCGATGCCGGCTTCATTGGCGAGCTTGCTGCGGACGTCGCGGCGCAGCGTCTTCAGACGCTCCTCAATGATTGAGTCTCGATTGACGCCAAGCAGCAGGTGCGAGCCGCCCTGCAGGTCGAGCCCGAGCACCATGGGCTGCTTGGGCAGGAAGTCCGGCCAGCCCGCGAGTTGATCCTTCGAGAGGAAGTTCGGAACAGCGAAGAGAATTCCGAACAGCGCGACGAAGAGGATGATCGCGGTACGAACCGGAGTGAACTGCATTGGAACAGGTCCTTGGATGCCTTGAGGGCAATGAAACGAAGCGCCCTTTTGGGGGCGCTTCTAAACGTTCGATGCTGCTAACGCCAGCCTCAGGGCTTTGTGGCGTTGTCGTTGACCGGCTGCGACTTGGAGCGCACGTCGGTCACCATGTGACGGACGATCTTGACGCGGACGCCCTCGGCGATCTGCACTTCGAGGTCTTCGCCGTCGACGCCTTGGTCACCTTGCCGATGATACCGCCGCTGGTCACGACGGTATCGCCGCGCGTGATTGCCGCGAGCATGGCCTGCTGAGCCTTCATGCGCTTCTGCTGCGGACGGAAGATCAGGAACCAGAAGATGACGACCAGCAGCAGGATCGGCGCGAACTGCACAAGCAGATCGCCGGCGCCCATTCCGGGTGCGGCAGCAGCCCCTGCTTCTTGTGCGATAGCGGCGGTCACGAACATATATTCACTCCTTGCTGACGAGTTGTCTTCGGCTTGTCAAAATGCCGGGGATTGCCCCATATAGGGCTGGTTTCCGGCTATGGGCAGGCCCACCCGGCACAAAATCGCGCGGACTATACAGTTGGCCCCCCGCGATTGCAAAGGCATTCAAGTGCGGCAAATCGGGCCTGTTTCGCTGCGGGATTTTCCATACAGATGAGCAAGAAAGACGCGGCTGGCAAAGGCGCTGCAGGTAAGGATCTGGCAGCCATTGCCGATGCCCTGGCAAGCATTGCCAAGAGCCTTGCGGCCATGTCCCCGGCGGCGCGCGAGTCGGCGCCCACGCTGGGGAGCGCCGACGCCTATCACTGGGACGCCGGTTCGGGTTCGCTGCAACCGGTGCCCAAGGTGTCGCGCGTGCCGTTCAAGCTGCTGCGCGGCATCGATGACGTCTCGGACATCCTTCTGCAGAACACGCTGCAGTTCGCACGCGGCTTTTCGGCCAACAACGCGCTGCTCTGGGGCGCCCGCGGCATGGGCAAGAGCTCGCTGGTCAAGGCCGTGCACGCCCATATTAACGCCTCGGGCGAGACCGGGCTCAAGCGCCTCATCCTCATCGAAATCGCCCGCGAGGACATCGAGGCCCTGCCAAAACTGATGCGGGTGATCGCCCGCGAGGACGCGCGCTTCATCGTCTTTTGCGATGACCTCAGCTTCGACAAGGACGAAACCAGCTACAAGTCGCTGAAAACCATCCTCGATGGTGGGCTCGAGGGCCGGCCGGACAATGTGCTGTTCTACGCCACGTCGAACCGCCGCCACCTGATGCCGCGCGATATGGTGGAGAACGAGCGCTCCACTGCCATCACGCCGGGCGAAGCGGTGGACGAGAAGGTCTCGCTGTCGGACCGGTTCGGGCTCTGGCTCGGCTTCCACAATTGTGACCAGCCGACCTACCTCGCCATGATCCGCGGCTATTGCGACGAATACGGCCTCGATATCGACGACGACACACTGCGTGCCCGCGCCATCGAATGGGCCGCTACCCGCGGCGCCCGTTCGGGTCGCGTCGCCATCCAGTTCGTCCGTAACCTCGCCGGCGAACAGGGAAAGGCCGTCTGATGACCGCATCACACACGCTGCGCTGGTCGCATGGCGAGGCCAAGGTGCTGGCAACAGCCGCCATGCTCGACAGCTGCGTCTTCCAGCTGCCGACAGGACCGTTCACGCCCTTCGCCCGCGCCCCCTGGATGGGCACGGTCACCGACCGCAGCATCATCGGACACCTGCGCGAACTGGGCGGCGACTTTGTCGGCATCCCGTTCGGGGCCGGCGGGCCGATGCCTGGCGCGGCGCCCGAATGGGCGGATCTGGCGACGCAGCCCCGCCTCCATCCGATCCACGGACCTTCCGGCGACTCGGACTGGACCATCACGTCCACCTCGCCCAACAGCGTGACCCTGAGTCTCGACTATGGACCAGAGAGCCCGGTGCTGCGTCTCGAACGCACCATCACCGGCCGCGAGGGCCAAGCGGCGATCGACTTCACTCTCCGCATCCATGCGCGTCGTGCCGCGACGCTGTCGCTGGGCCTGCATCCTAATTTCCGGCTGCCGGAAGCAGCCGGCCGGCTGCAGCTCAATGCCGACTTCGCCTTCGGCGTCGTACATCCGGGATTTGCCGATCACCAGCGGCCGGACTTCCAGAACCTCGAGGCCGTGCCCACTCGCGATGGCGGCACCGTCGACTTCAGTCATGTCCCGCTGACGACGCACAAGAACTTCCTGGTGCAGCTCTGCGGCATGCGGGGCCCGCTCACCGGCACCTATCTCGACGAGGGCATCGGCTTCGAGCTCGACTGGGACCGCAGCCTCGTGCCCTCGCTCCACATCTGGCACACAGACCGCGGTGTCGGCGGCGAGCCCTGGAACAACCAGTTCCGCGGCATCGGGCTCGAACCACTGGCCTCGGCCTTCGACCTCCATACCGATGTCTCGGCCGGCCCCAACCCGATCAACCGGCGCGGCGTGGCCACTGCCATTTCCATCGATCCCGCCAGGCCGCTGGACATCCATCACGCGGTGCGGGCCTTCACCACCTAGGGAACAGCCACAGTCCGGCCGGGTTGTGGTGCTGTGTGGCGCCCGGCCGCCGAACCCGATAGCGTCCAACCATTCTCCACAAGGAGCGCCCATGCGCCTCGTTTCCTCTCTCTTTGTCGCTGCCGCCCTGCTGGCCGGCCCTGCCCTCGCCCAGGACGCTCCGGCAGCGCCCGCAGCCGAACCGGCACCAGCTGCACCGGCAGCGATCGAGCTGCCGCCGATCGAGAACATTTCGCCGACCGCCGACCGCGACTTCTGGTGTGCGATGGCCTACACGCTGACGGCCCGTGCTGCGGACGTGAGCGGCGACAAGCCGGCGGCGATGGCCGAGGCGGAAAAGAGCCAGATCCTTTTTGCCTCAATCGTCACCGCGATGAAGAAGGCGAACATGCAGGAACCGCAGTTCAACCTGCTGACCGCGCAGTACACGGCCCGCGTGCTCAATCCGTTCAGCCGTGACGAGGGTGGTTATACCAAGGACGTCTGCGAGGCGGCTGTGCCAGAGGCCAAGGCATTCGTTGAGGCGAACCCGGCCGCCCCGGCGCCCGCCGCGCCCGCACCCGATGCTCCGGCTGCACCCGCCGCGGATGCACCTGCCGCTCCGGCAGCGCAGTAAGACCAAAAGGGGCGGCTCTCGGGCCGCCCTTGCTCATTCTAGATGTAGAGGACCAGGCAGGTCGCCATCTGGCCAAAGGACTGCACCCGGGCCCAGAGGTCGGGATTGTGCCGGCGGATGCGTCGGGCCAGAGCGACCAGACCGTCGCCGAGCGATGCCCGCAGTCGCTGCCGCATGGAGACACCGAGTCTGTAGCCCGCGGCCACCCCTCGGGTGAGCGGCGATAGCGGGCCGACCAGCACCATGCCGATGGTCCGCTGCTCGTTCCAGAGCCCCTGTACGAGGTGACCGCCCACTGTGGTCGCGGCATCCATCTCCTCGGGGTGCGTGGAGGCGTAGAACCGCTCGATCACGAGATACTCGAGGATTAGTCCGGGACTGAAGCGGCGGTAGGCTTCATCATAAGCGCACTTGGGCGTGAACATCAGGGCGCCGGCCTGCAGGTTGATGCTGAGCGCAATCGGGCGACCGTCCAGCAGCAGGCTGTCGATCGACACCCCTGCATTGTCGGCGACCGCGGCACGCAGGAACCGCGCATGTTCAGGATGCGCCAGGAACGAGGTCCCCGCCTCGCCCTTCCAGCCGGCATGTTCGATCGCCAAAAAGTCCTCGATGCGCTGTCGGACCGCCTCGGGCCGCTCGGCCCGCTCGAGCTGGACCTCGCCGGCTTCGCGCAGGCGGCGCAGGGTGCGCTGCAGTTCCTTGAGCCGCCCTTTGGCAAGGACGGTATTGGCGTGGACCTCAAAGCCGCCCGCTAACCGGCGCAGCCGTGGACGCGGGTAGCTGGAGAGCGGCGTCAGATCGTAGTTTGCGGCCTGCAGATAATCGCCGCAGAGCAGCGCAAAGCCGCTTTCAAGATCGACATGCGGAAAGCGCCAGCGGCGCGGGATTGTCCCCTGCCGCATGGCCGCAAACCAGTGGGCCGTTACCTGCGTGGCAAACTGGCGGTGGATCAGCGGGTGACCGCACATCTGGTAGATGTTGACCGCCCCGACGGCGACGCGCGGCGGTAACCGGCCGAGGCGGAAGGGGAAGAGACCGACCAACCGGCCCGCGGCGGTCCGCACCAGCAAGGCACGCAAGCGTGTATCGCGGTCGAGGGTTTCGAGCCCGGCCAGCAGATAGGGCCGCGCGTAGAAGGGGTTGGGATCAAGCGCTTGCGCCGTAAGGTCGTCCCAGTCGGCGGCCGGCAGATCGAACAGCGCCTCGGCCCGCACCACCTCGACAACGAGGTCGGATTCGGCGTGGCCTTGCAATGTAACCTGACCGGTTTTGGCTCTTTCGGCCTCGCCAAACAGCACGCGTGTCCCCTCACCTGCGCGGAAATTCCACATAAACTGACCTATTGCCGCTCTTCTACAAAGCTCAACTGCTTCGGCTGGTTAAAGACTCCTGCCGTCAAACAGAAAGGGCGGCCAGTGGCCGCCCTTGTTTGGTCGAGACTTTTGCGTCGATCAGCTGGCGAGCAGCGGTACCGGGTCGACCGGGGTCGCGCCCTTGCGCAGTTCGAAGTGGAGCTGCGGGCGGGAGACGCCGCCGGTCATGCCGGCCGAACCGATGCTGTCGCCGCGATTGACCACGTCACCCTTGGCGACGCTCATGTCCTTGAGGTGGGCATAGGCCGAGACGAAGCCATTGGGATGGCGGATCAGCACGAGGTTGCCATAACCCTCGACGCCCGAGCCGACATAGATCACCTGGCCGTTCTCGGCAGCGCGGACCGCAGCACCTTCCGGCGCTTCGATGTTGATCCCGGTGCCCTTGGAGTTGGCGAAATCGGTGATGACGCGACCAGAGACCGGCCAGCGGAACTTATCGGCGCCGGAGAGCTTCGGTTCAGCCTTGGGCTGCACCAGCGGCTTGTTCACCGGGGTATCGGTCTCGATCAGCTTGGGGCTGGCAATCGGGGTGGACTCGTTGGGCGCCACTTCGGCGACGACGGTCGGCGCCTGGGTGGCGGCCTGGGTCGGCTTGCTCTCGGGCAGAGTTGCGGTGACGGTCGGGGTCTTGAGCTCGCTCTTGGGCCCACCGCTCCCCTTCATGCCCGGGATGACAATCTTCTGGCCGACAAAGATCTTGTCGGGCGAAGACATCCCGTTGGCCGAAACGATGGCCTGGGCGGTCACGTTGTAGAGCCGCGCGATGGTGTAGAGGGACTCGCCTGAGGCGATGACGTGCACATAGGCATCGGACGGCACAGAGGCCAACGCCGGCGCAGGGTTGGTGCTCGCCAGCACGGTCTTGGGCGCAACGGCGGCCGGAGCGAGTTGGGGTTGAGCGGACATTTGGGCGTTCCCACTGTTTGATGACGCAAGCACAGGCAAATCTTCGGTCGAAACTGAGCCCATCGTCCCTGACGATTGCGGCATGGCAGACGTACCGGTCACAAACGTGCCGGAGGAGCCGCCGCTGCCGATGTCGGAGGGAGGAATGAAGGGACTCGAGGCAACGCGCGTCGATGTCGGTCTCAGGGAGCTCGGCATCGGCTGGGAGAGGTTGCCCGCGCTGGACTGGCCAACCGACCCGGTCACAGTGCGGTCGCCAAACGCCCGGCTACCCAGAGCAGTACATCCAGACAAGGCTGCAGCGGCAGCAAACAAGCCCGCCAGTGCAGCAGCTTTCAGGGCCTTACCCGTCACGCGATCACGCATTCAATCCACTCGTACGCAGGTACTCAATGGAGATGACTATGCGGCGTTAAGGTAAAAACAGACTTAAGTGCGATGCGAATTGCGCGGAATCTTCGAACCCGGATTCAGGGAACGATAAGGTTACCGGCGGAGGGCGCGGTGGCGGGCTTTGCGGGTGCCGAGCGCCTCAGATCACAAGCCAAAGAGACCTCATGGTGAGCTTGTCGAACCACGAGGTCGGGTTCTAGAAAAGCGCCATGGCCTCGTCCTTCGACAGGCTCAGGATGAGGCCTATCGCGGCGACGCGGGCACATCAAAGAGAAGCCTAGAGCTTGAGTACCCCATCCAGCCGCCCCGCCTCGCCCATATCGCTGGCCTGCAGGCCGACCGGGGTCACGGTGATGACGTCGCCATGCATCAGCAGCTTGAAATCCCGGTTGTCGTCGAGCGGCATCGGGGTCTCGGGAATGGCGATGAAGAACTTTCCGTCCCCGTTGTCGCTCGGGTAGTAGCGCATCGGCGAGCGCGAGAAGCGCTGGTACGGCACGACCCGAATGCCCTTGACGTCGTCAGGCAGGCAGAACGGGAAGTTGACGTTGAACCAGGCCTGCCCGTCCGGCTTGCTGGCAAGGATGGCGCGGACTACCTGCGCCCCATAGCGGGCGGCATTGTCCCAGACCAGGTCGCCGCGTGTCTCGTAGTCGACGGCCTGGCTCATGCCGATGCCGACGGCCCCCTGCATGGTGCCCTCGCGGGCGCCGGCCGCAGTGCCCGAGCAGTTGATGATGTCGCCCAGGTTCTGGCCGTTGTTGACGCCCGAAAGCACCAGATCGGGCAGCAGGTCGGCACAGATGTGGGTCATGCCGGCCACCACACAGTCGGCGGGCGAGCCGCCGATGATGGCGAAGTGCCTCGGGCCGCGCTTGTCGATCTGCAACTCGCGGCCAAAGGTAAAGCGGTGCGAGGCGCCGGACTGGTTGCCGTCGGGTGCCACCACCCAAACATCGTCGGAGAGCTGCTTTGCGATCTCCTCCATCACCTTTATGCCCGGCGCGTCGACGCCGTCATCATTGGTGATCAGGATACGCATAGAGAACTCCTAGGATCGGGCGCCGATGGTGGTCAGGCCCTTCATATAGGGCTGCAGGACCGACGGGATTGCGACAGAACCGTCTTCCTGCTGATAATTTTCGATCACCGCGATGAGGGCCCGGCCGACCGCGACGCCCGACCCATTGAGCGTATGGACGTGCCGGACCTTGCCGTCGAAATCGCGATAGCGCGCATCCATGCGGCGGGCCTGGAAGTCGCCACAGACCGAGACCGATGAGATTTCGCGATAGGCATCCTGGCCGGGCAGCCAGGCTTCGAGGTCGTAGGTCTTTTGCGAGCCAAAGCCCATGTCGCCGGTGCAGAGCGTCATCACGCGGTAATGCAGGCCGAGCTTTTTGAGCACGTCCTCGGCGTCCGAGAGCATCTTCTCATGCTCGTCGCCTGAGGTTTCTGGCGTGGTGATCGAGACCATCTCGACCTTGTTGAACTGGTGCTGGCGCAGCATGCCGCGCGTATCGCGACCGGCCGAACCGGCCTCGGAACGGAAGCACGGCGTCAGCGCCGTCAGCCGCAGCGGCAGCTGTTCGGCAGCAAGGATCGACTCGCGCACCATGTTGGTCAGCGGCACTTCGGCCGTCGGGATCAGGGCCAGCCGGCTTTCGCCGTGCGGGGTGAAGAACAGGTCTTCCTCGAACTTCGGCAACTGGTTGGTGCCGTAAAGTGCATCATCCTTGACCAGCAGCGGTGGGTTGACCTCGGTATAGCCGTGCTCGTCGACATGCAGGTCGAGCATGAACTGGCCGATGGCGCGTTCGAGCCGGGCCAGGTGCGAGCGCAGCACGACGAAGCGGCTGCCGGAAATCTTGGCCGCGACTTCAAAGTCCATCTGGCCGAGGGCCTCGCCGGTCTCGAAGTGCTCCTTGGGCGCAAACATCAGATGCGGCTTGGCCGGCCGCAGCTTGGCGGCGGTAGCAGCCGTGCCATTGCGGCCAAAATACTCGACATTGCCGTGCTCGTCGGCGCCGGTCGGCACTTCGTCGAGCGGCAGATTGGGGATCTCGAGCAGTTTTGCCTTGAGCTCGGCCTCGAGCGCGCGTTCCTCTGCCTCGCCCTTCTGGATGCCGTCCTTTAGGCCGGCGACCTCGGCGAGCAGCGCATTCGCCTTGGCTTCGTCCTTCTGGGCTTTGGCCTGGCCAATCAGCCTGGAGGACGCATTGCGCTTTTCCTGCATCTCGTTGAGCGCGGTAATCACCGTACGGCGGCGCTCGTCGAGGGCGATCAGGTCGTTGGCGCGTACAGTAACGCCCTTGCGGCGTGCCAAGGCAGCGTCGAAGGCCTCGGCGTTGGCGCGGATCCACTTGATGTCGAACATGGGAAAGTCCCGGCGTTAGGCGCCGGTCTTGTCAGCCGGCTCTTCGGTCGTGGTGGCGAGGTCTGTCGCTTCGGCGGCGAGCGCCTTGGCGCGAGATCGCTCCACCCACTTCACCGACAGGATCGAGAGTTCGTAGAGGAGGTACATCGGTATCGCAAGACCGATCTGGCTGATCGGATCGGGCGGCGTGATGAAGGCGGCAAACACCAGGATGGCGACGATCGCGTAGCGGCGGCCCTTGCCCAGTGTTTTCGAGGTGACAAGGTCAATCTGCGCCAGCAGCGTCAAAACGACGGGCAACTGGAAGCAGACGCCGAACGCCAGGATCAGCGTCATGGAGAGGCCGAGATACTCAGAAACCTGCACCAGCATTTCGATGTCGGCGGTCTGCATCGAGAGGAAGAACCGCATCGCCATCGGCAGAATGGCGTAATAGACGAGCAATCCACCGGTAAAGAAGAACGCTGGCGTGGCCACCAGGTATGGCAGGAAGGCGCGGCGCTCCTTCTTGTAGAGCCCGGGCGCCACGAAGCCATAAACTTCAGTCGCAAGGTAGGGAAAGCCGACAAACAACGCGGCAAAGAACGCCACATTGAGCTGCGTAAAGAACAGCTCCTGCGGCGCCGTGTAGATGAGCTTGAAGTCCTCGGGGATCACCTGCTGCATCCCGTGCGGAACCACCGTCAGGTAGGCCTGCCGGTAAGGTTCGATCAGGAACTCCAGAATTCCCTGCGAGACAAAGAAAAACGCGATCAGCAGCGCGATCAGAACTATCGCCGAGCGGATCATGCGCTTGCGCAGCTCGATCAGATGGTCGAGCAGCGGCGCCTCGCTGCCGGCCAGTTCGTCCTCGGCAGTCGCCGGGCCGGTAAGTTTGGGCTGGTCGGTCATGGTTTAGGCCTTGGCAGCCGCCGGCTTGCGCCGGGGAGTCTTGGGGGCGGCTGCCTTTGTAGCAGCAGCCGTGGTGACCTCGGGAGCGGAGGCGGCGGGCGACACGGCGGCGACCTTGGCGCGCGACTTCGGCTTGGCTGCTGCAGCCTCGACACCCGTCTTCTTCACAGCTGCCTTGGGTGCGGCGTTGGGCTCAGGCCTGGTCGCCGCTGCCGGCTTTGCGACTGCGACAGCGGTCTTCCTGGGTTTCGCTGCGGGCTTGGCGGGCGCAATGGCCTCGACCGGCGCCGGGCTCTCGACCTTGGCGACGGCCTTCTTTGCCTTCGGGGTCGGCTTGACGCTGTCCGGAGCGGCAGTGGCAGGCGCCTTGGCGGCAGGCTTGGCCTTTTCCGGGGCAATGGCCGCAGCGGCTGGCGCGGCAGCAGCAGCGGCCGCTTCGTTTTCGGCGAGCTTTTCACGCACCGCCCGCTCCATCGCCGCCTTGGGCGTCAGCGGCAGCGGCTCGGGCTTGATGCCGGCGGCGGCGTGAATCTCGTTGACCACACTCTCGGCCTTGGGGTCGGCGGGCTTGAGTGCGCCCGAGGGCTGCACCGTGCCGCTGGCGGTCGTCGTATTGAATTCCTTGCGAATGGCGTCGGTGGTCGCCTTGAGCGGCGCGGTGATCGAACTGCGCAGGTTGCGCACTTCATCCAGACCCGTCGTCTTGTTGAGCTCGCGCTGGAAGTCCGAGCCCATGCGCCGGATCACTCCGGCAAAACGGCCGATCTTCTGCATCATGGCGGGCAGGTCCTTGGGACCGATGACGATCAACGCCACAACCCCAATGACCATCATTTCAGTCCAGCCGACACCCAGCATCGACGTTTACCCCTAGATGCGGCTGTGCCTAGCGTCCGAACCGAAGGGTTCAGACGTCTTTCTTTTCAGTCTCGCGCGCAGCATTGACCTGCGCATTGGCATCGAGCTGCGGCGACGGCTTGGTGTCGTCCTCGCGCATGCCCTTCTGGAACGATTTGATGCCCGAGGCCACTTCGCCCATCATCCCGGCAATCTTGCCGCGACCAAAGAGCAGGATGACGACGACGGCGACGACGATGATGCCCCAAATGCCTGGCGCGTGCATGGCAGTGATCTCCCGACGAAATGTACGCTTACACTATCGCGCAGAAATAGGTTTAATCCTTGGCAAACACAAGGACGTGTTCCGGATTGAGGGTGAGGAAAACGTCGCACCCGGGAACCAGTGCCCGGTCCGAGCGCTGCCGGATGCCGAGCGGGTGGTCTATGCCTTCCACCAGCACCTCGCAGAGGTCGATGCCGATGGCGTCTCGCTTGGCCAGGATTCTCCCCGGCACGCCGGCGCCGGACGTGCGCATTTCCACCGCACCCACAGGCCGGATGGCGACGACGACGCGGGCGCCCTCGGCATGGCCCGGCGCCGCCACGGCCCCCAGCGGCGTATCGGCGCGGCCGCTCCGAACTGTCGCGGCGATTTCGCTCAGCGGCGAGAAGAACCGCGCGGCATTGAGGTCGATCGGCCGGTTGTAGATGGCCGTTGCCGTATCGATCTGCACGATCCGCCCGGCGCGCAGCAGCGCAATCCGGTCACCGAGCAGCATCGCCTCTTCCGGATCATGAGTGACGATGATGGTGGTTGCATTGGTCTCCCGCAGCACGGCGAACGTCTCGCTGCGCACGGTTTCGCGCAGCCGGGCGTCGAGACTGGAGAACGGTTCGTCCAGCATCAGAATGCCGGGACGCGGCGCGACGCTGCGTGCGAGTGCCAGCCGCTGCTGCTGGCCGCCCGAGAGCATATGCGGATAGTCCGCCTCGCGATCCTCGAGGCCGACACGCTTGAGCGCAGCGCGCGCCCGGGCGAGCACCGAAGCACGGTCGAGTTTGCGCAACCCAAAGCTGACGTTTTCCAATAGCGTCAGGTGCGGGAAAAGCGCAAAATCCTGGAACATCAGGCCAATTCCGCGCCTGTCTGGTGCCAGGTGCACACCCGGCCCCGAGACGACACGATCATTGATCCGCACTACGCCGCCATCGATCCGCTGAATGCCGGAGGCGACCCGCAGGATGGTGGATTTGCCCGAGCCGGATTCGCCCAGGAGGCAAACGATCTCGCCCGGCTGCAGGGTGAGGCAGAACTTGTCGAGCACCGGCCGGTCGCCCAACGACACGTCCACGTCCTCAAAGCTGATGCCGGAGGCAAAGCTGACGCCGGCAGTGCCGCGCGGGCCCCAGCCGGCCAATTCACTGGTATCGGTCATGCCGTCTCTTCGGTGTCGTCTTCCC
>JACDQI010000317.1 GCA_015657675.1 Devosia sp. | reverse complement strand
GGCGCCGCCCATCAATTCATCAAAACTCATGGACCGCGACGGGGTCTCATCTTCCGGCTCAGCCATGATCATGCCGCCGAAAGCGCCAGCGGTGCACTGTCATGCTCTGGTTCGGATTCGGGTTCCGGCTCAGGCGGCGGGGTCGGTTTGCAGCAGCGGGGCGCGGCATGAGCGCAGGACGGATCGGCGGTGACGGCGACACCAGCGGCGCAGCGCCCAGACCCGCAGGCGCCTTGGCTGAACCGGCCGCATCGTCATCGGCAATAATTTGCCGAATGGACGACAGGATCTCGTCCATCGATGGCTCTTTGGGGGCCGGCTTGTTCATTACTGCCTCACATCACCTGCGCAGACGGTCGCCAGAGTCCAGCCCGATCCGGGCCTTACGGCTGATTCGTCAACGAACACTCTAGTCCGAGATGGAGATATTTGCGAACCGGCGCAGGATCGCTTTGCCCGCATGCCCACAACTTTGCTGGATGGGACAAATCCAAAAGAAAAGGCGCCGGTCCCGGACCAGCGCCTCATCGCATTCGCTAACCCCAAGATTACTCGTCGATGGAGCGCAGTTCCTGCCAGACGTCCTCGACAGTGGCGATATAGCCATCGGCCGATTTGACTTCGACATTAAGCCCCAGTTCCGCCGGCGTCAGCCGCCCGGCGGCCGCTACGAGCGCGAAGGAAGCGATCACCTTGCTGGTCGTCGCCGAAATCAGCGTCTCGCGCGCTGATGTGAGTTCGGCCTGAGCGTTCAGAACGTCGAGCGTCGTGCTCTGACCGACATCGCGTTCCTGCACTGTACCGTCAACCACCAACTGGCCCGACGTCACCGACGAGTTCGCCGCTTCGATCTGCGCGGTGGCGTTCTGCAGCGTGCTCCACGAGGAGATGACGGCTTCGCGCACCTGGTCGCGGGCCGCAAGCGCGTCCACTTCGCTCTTGATCTGGTTCAGGTTGGCCTTGCGCACCGTCGCGCCGAGCCCGCCACCACGATAGATCGGCACCGAGAGCGACAAGCCGACAGTGCTGGTCACGCCGCCCTTGTAGGGATCGGTCGAAAAACAGCCGTAGCCACAAACCGACGCCGACAGTGCCAGCGACGGCCCGAAAGCGGCCTGCGCCGCATCCGAATTGGACTGCGCTGCACGGATCGCTGCACGAGCCGAAAGGATCGCTGGATGGCTTTCCTCGGCCGAGACTGTGGCTTCCTCGATCGACTTGGGCAGAACCCCGCCAAACTTGAAGTCCGTCGAAAGGTTCTTGGGCTTGTGGCCGATCCAGCGCTCGTAGCTCGCCTGGCTGGTCTGCAGCGAAGCCAGCGCCGAACGGTATGAAGCCTCTGCTGCAGCGAGGCGCGTCTGCGCCTGCGACACGTCGATCTTGGTGCCTTCGCCCAACCGCAGACGGTTGTCGGCGCTGTCCACCTGCGCCTCGAAGAACGCCACGTTCTCCTGCCGCAGCTTGACCAACTGCGTGTCGCGCACGACGTTCATGTAAGCTTGGACGGCCGACAGCAGTACGTTCTGCTCTTCATTCCGCAGCGCGTACTTGGAAACTTCCGTCAGCGCCCGCGCACCCTCGACACTGGCTTCAGTCTGAAAATTGTCGAACAGGTTCTGCTGATAATTGAGGCTGAGCTTGAGCGCCGGGTCAGTGAACTTGCCGGTCCCCGCCGCATTGTAGCTGGTGCCGAGCGTGCCGTTGAAGTCGAGCTGTGGCATTTTTGCCGACTTGGCCCGAACGATATCCTCCGCCGATGCCTTCACGCTCAACAGTGCCGACATGATGTTGGGATTGTTCGTATAGGCCGACTCGAGCGCCTGACGCAGCGACTCGGCCTGCGCCGCAGCCGGCATCAAGGCCAGAACCAACGCAAATGCGCTTCCGCGCAGAGCCCCCGAAAACTTCATAGGCACGACCTCCGACCGACCGACACTAAGTCCGGTACTTGGGGTTCACAACAATATTGGACAAGCCACGCGACGTTTTCATGTACGAATGAACGACGTGCGTGCCGCTCCGGCAACACTTGCTAAGCCAGCGATACGATCCGCACTAGAACACGAACACATCGGCACTCTGCACACTCTGAAGTGGTGGCAGCGAAGCGTTGAACTCGGCTCGCGCATTCACCGCGTCGCCGCTCTTGACGTAGACATTGGCCACCGCCGCCGCGCCGCGCTGGATCAAGGCCACCAGTCGGCCACCTTCAGCCAGTAAGCTGAACAGCCCCGGCGGAACCGTATCCACTGCGCCTTCGAGCACGATCACGTCGAAACTGCGCGCTCCGGGAGCCAGAGAATCGAACGAACCGACGACGATGTCGGCATTGCTGACGCCCGCTGCCGCGAGCGACTTCTTGGCCTCGGCGGCGAGCCCCGCATCGGCCTCGACCCCGATTACCTCATGCGCCAGTTGCGCCAGCACGGCGGTCGAATAGCCGAGCCCCGCACCCACATCGAGCACTGCGTCGCCACTCTCGATCTCCGCCAATTGCAGGAGCTTGGCGAATGGCGCGGGCGCCGCCAGCGACCGACCATGGCCGAGGTCGTGCGCGTCATCGATATAGGCCAGCGCCTTGCGGTCGGCCGGCACAAACTGTTCACGAGGGACGGAAAGCATGGCCGCAAGCACCCGCCTGTCCGTCACATTGCTGGTGCGCAGCTGGTTATCCACCATGATTTTGCGCGCCCGCTCGAAATCGACCATTGAACCACCCCTGGCACTATCTGCCGGTCGTGCATACGCCGCCAACTATGCGCATTCAAGCCTCGCAAGGTTAACGATTTGTTACTGAGGCAACGTTGTCACCCCAATCTCATTAACCATCGGGATCGTTCCAGCACTCCTGACGTTGTGCGGGCTGACGGACCACTAAAGAAAAGAAAAAGGAAAATCCGATGAAACTGCTCGCAACGCTCTGCACGGCTGCCGTTCTCGCGGTCGGACTCGGCGCCACTCCCAGCCTCGCAGCGTCCCCCGGAATGGCCCAGGTTCAGAACGCTCAGTTCAACTTCAGCTTCGGTACTGGCAACTCGGACCGCTACGACCAAAACGATCGCTATCGTGACCGCGACGGACGCTTCGAACGCCGCGGCAGCTCGTACTACTACAATGGCCACCGCGGCTACGAGAACCGCCGGTCCGGATACCGCTTCTACAACGGGTTCTGGTTTCCCCAGTCGGCCTTCTCGTTCGGCATCACCATCAACCCGCGCTCCAGCCGGTCGATGTCGTCCGACCACGTCGCCTGGTGCGAGGATCGCTACCGCTCCTATCGCGCCTCGGACAACACCTTCCAGCCCTACAATGGCGGGCGGCAGGAATGTATCTCGCCCTATAGCCGCTGAACTGACCGCTCTGCGCCCTTTAGGGCCCCGCTTCGGCGGGGCCCTTTTTCTTGCATTGGTCTGCCCGACGCGTGCGGTAAGCTTGCAGAAACAGTTTGCCTGCAATAAGAACCCGCGTCGTTGAGGCCACGTGGCGGAGTGGTTACGCAGCGGATTGCAAATCCGTGTATTCCGGTTCGATTCCGGACGTGGCCTCCAACTTCCCAACTTCGAGCGATGCAGGGATCATGCAACAGCCGCGCGCCATCACCAGTCGGGTGGGAGCGCTGCAGCCCGTGCTCGCCGGCCTGCTCGCCGCCCTTGTCGGCTATGCCAGTACCTTCGCTCTGGTGCTCGCCGCCTTCGCCGCCCTCGGCGCCAATCCGGCTGAAGCCGCGTCCGGCCTTTTCGCGCTCTGCCTCGCCTTGGCCTTGCTCAATGCGATCGCCGCCTGGCGCACCCGCACGCCGCTGAGCTTTGCCTGGTCGACGCCGGGCGCCGCCTTCCTGCTCTCGCTCGGGGCCTTGCAGGGCGGCTTTGCCGCGGCCGTCGGCGGCTTCATGATGGCAGCAGCCCTCGTCATTCTTGCGGGGCTTGCCCGTCCTGTCGCCCGCGCTGTCGCCGCCATCCCGGCGAGCATCGCCAATGCCATGCTCGCCGGCATCCTGCTCACCCTCTGCCTTGCTCCGCTCGAGGCCATCGAGGTCGAACCGACGCTTGCCTTACCCATCGTCCTGACCTGGGTCGTCGGCATGGTGTTCCTCCGCCGCTATGCCGTGCCGCTCGCGGTTCTGGCCACGATAATCGTCCTTGCGCTGACCACCCGCGTCACGCCCGGCGTGCTCGATGCCACCCTGCCCGCCCTGGTCCCAGTCCTGCCGGTCTTCACCCTCGACGCATTCCTGCGGCTCTCGCTGCCGCTCTTCGTCATCACCATGGCCAGCCAGAATCTTCCCGGCATCGCGGTGATGAAAGCCAATGGCTACACCGTTGCCCCCGGGCCGCAGTTTCTGCTGACCGGCATTGCCAGCGCGATCACGGCCGTCTTCGGCGGCCACGCCGTAAATCTCGCTGCCATCACCGCGGCCATTACTGCCGGACCCGAGGCGCATCCCGATCCTGCTGCCCGCTGGCCTGCGCCGGTCGCCGCTGGCATCGCCTACCTGATCCTCGGCCTGCTCGCCGGCCTCGCCGCCGCCTTCATCGCAGCCTCGCCGCCGATCCTGATCCAGGCGGTCGCCGGCCTCGCGCTTCTTACCAGTCTTGCCGGCGCCCTGACCAACGCGCTGTCGGTCGAGGACGAACGCCTGCCCGCCGTTCTGACGTTCGTCACCGCCGCCTCGGGCATAACCGCTTTTGGCATCGGCGCTGCCTTCTGGGGATTGGTCGCAGGCATCCTGCTGCTGGTCCTCCTGCGCTGGCGCAAGGGCAGATGACCCGCATCGCCGGCGTCATCCTCGCTGGCGGACGCGGCGAGCGCCTCGGCGGCGTCATCAAGGCCAACCTCGCCATCGACGGTCGCCGCCTGCTCGAACGCGTCACCGAGAGACTGCAGGATATCGACACCCTCCTCGTCGCCCATGGCCCGATTCCCCCAGACGCCCTGGGCCTCGCCAGCCACCACATCGGCATTCCGGATCTCGACACGGACTATGCCGGCCCTCTTGCGGGCCTGGCAGCGGCCGTAAACTGGGCTAACCAGCAGTCCAGCCCACCAGAAATTCTGGTGCTCGCGCCGGTCGACACCCCCTTCCTGCCGCTAGACTACCTCGCACGGCTGATCGCCGGCCTCGCTAACGCCCCGGCCGCCATCGCCAGTTTCGACGGCCAGCCCTACCCGACCAACTCCGCCTGGCGCCGTAACGCCCTCCTAGACCTGCCGATAGCGCTCCGCGCCGGCAGCGCCCCCCACAGCCTCAAGCGCCTCGGGGCTGCACTCGGCGCCATCCAGGTCGACTTTCCCGCCAACGCCGGCGGCGATCCCTTCGCCAATGCCAATACCCCGGACGACCTCGTTGCGCTCGAGCGACGCGCCAGCCTCGCCGCCGGATTTCAACAACCCGGCCCGTAAGCAAAATTCGTGCTTGGCAAACCAAAACGAACCCGCTAAACGGTCGCTGCCTTCACCAAGAGGCACGTGTTCCGCGGTAGCTCAGTTGGTAGAGCATTCGACTGTTAATCGAATGGTCCTTGGTTCGAGTCCAAGCCGCGGAGCCACTTTCCCCTCAGGGGATCCCCAGAAATGCTAGGCTTTGCTGGCTTCTGCAGTACGCTCTTCAGCGTATGGCGCCTCTTCCGGGGTGCCGAGGGCGCTCGCCGAGTTTGATATCCGCGGCGGGCGCCAGCATAGGCCTAGAGCATCCCTGCAGAAATGGCGAAGTTAAGCCTTCTCCGTGCTAACCTCCTGTGGCTGGCTGGTATGGGGCGAGGGACGACGGTGAAAATCACGGAAATTCGCACGGTGATAAGCTGGGCAGGACTACGCAACTGGGTCCTCGTCAAGGTCATGACCGACGTAGGAATTCACGGTTGGGGCGAGGCGACGTTGGAGGGTTTCGAGCCCACCGTGGCGGCGTGCATTCAACGTTTTGGCGAAGCACTGATTGGAGAGGATCCGCTGCGTCGCGAGCATCACTGGCAACGCCTCTATCGCCACCACTTCTGGCGCGGCGGGCCGGTCGGCAATTCGGCGATCGCGGCGCTTGACCACGCACTGTGGGACATTGCGGGCAAGGCTTATGGCGTGCCCGTCTACCAGATGCTCGGGGGCGCCGCACGAGACTCGCTTAGGCTCTACACCCACGTCGGAATCTACCAGCCGGAGCGGATGATCGAGGATGCCCAGCGCGATATTGCCGATGGCTTTACGGCGATGAAAACCGGCGCCTGGACGGGAAGTGCCGGCGTGCCCGAGGCCGAAAGGATCGCCGCCTTTGCCGAGCGGATCGGAAGTCTGCGCCAGGCGGTTGGGCCCGATATCGGCATCATGGTCGATGACCACGGGCGCGGCCAACCGTCCAATGCGGTACGCCTGATGCATGCGCTTGAGCCGTTCGGCCTGCTGTTTTTCGAGGAGCCAACTCAGCCCGATGACGTGGAGGGATTGCAGCGCCTCCGCATGGCCGATCCGCAAATGGATCTTGCGACGGGGGAACGGCTCTATTCCAAGTGGGATTACCGCCGGCTTCTTGAGGGGCGGTACGTCGACGTGATCCAGCCCGACCTTTGCCATGCGGGCGGTATCAGTGAGGTCAAGAAGATCGCCGCGATTGCCGAGACCTACTACGTGAAGATCGCGCCGCACAATCCGCAAGGGCCGGTCTCGACCGCTGCGGCAGCGCACCTCTGCCTCGCCATCCCGAACTTCCTTATCCTCGAATATGTGCGCCAGGAGCCCTACCGGGACGCCGCAATGCAAGAGGCTTGGACCGTCAGGGAGGGCTATCTGCATGTGCCCGATCGGCCGGGTCTCGGGGTAGAGCTGAACGAAGACGTGCTGCTGGCCAACCCGCCGCGCCTCGACGCAACCCCAGCGGCCTTCGCCGCCGATGGTAGCGTATTCGACATCTAGGGGCGGATTGGACGAGGAGCAGGACTCTTTGACCGGCGAGCCGCTGTCGCAAGACCAGCGCCGTTTACGGAGCCACGACCTTGGTACCGTCGTCGGCGAACTGCTTGAGATAAGCCACCAGATTGAGGATGTCGGCGTCTTCTTTGAGGCCGGCAAAGGCCATCTTCGTTTTGGGCACCAGGTCTTTGGGGCTTTTGAGATAGTTCGCTAGTGTCGCCTCGTCCCAGACCAGGCCAGAGTCCGCCATGGCGGAAGAGTACTTGAAACCCTCGACCTTGCCGGCGGGGCGGCCAATGACACCATTCAGAACGGGGCCCACGCGGTTCTTTGCTCCTTCACCAACCGCATGGCAGGCGGCGCATTTCTTGAACACGGCTTCGCCCGCTGCGATGTCCTGCGCCATCCCGGGAGCGGGCAGCAAGATCAGGGCGGCGATAAAGGCGGTCAATAGACGTCTTGGCATTTTGTTCCCCACGGAGATCGCGAAACCCATCGTTCCGGCAACTGGATTGAAGCCCACTGCGAACAATAGGCAA
The DNA here is from genome assembly GCA_015657675.1 of Devosia sp. GTDB lineage: Bacteria > Pseudomonadota > Alphaproteobacteria > Rhizobiales > Devosiaceae > Devosia_A. The sequence goes on along the minus strand of JACDQI010000317.1, from coordinate 10,354 downwards.
CGAGAGTAACTGGCCGATGCTCCTGCCAGCCGCCACCGTCGCCGTGGGCAAGGCCCACCTACTCTGGCGCCAGCCAGAATGGCTTGATCCAGGTCAAACCTCGCCCCAAACCGCTTCCACCTCTGTCGCCGCCAAACGGAGCGAAGGATTTCCCTCGATCCTGCGTATCTCTGCTGTTCTCACCGACAGGAGCTACCCATGCAGAAAGTTCTCGCCGCTTCCCTCGCTCTGGCCTTGGTGGCCGCCCCCACTTTTGCCTCAGCCGCTGAAGTGCGCATCGATACGCCCCGCCGCGCCGTCATCGTTGCGGGCGACAATGTCGCCGTGATCACCCGCCCGCACGCGAAGATCGTGATCGTCGACGGCCCCCACGACAAATGCACCGTGCGCACCGTCCGCGTCTGGGTCGACGGCCACTATGCCAAGCGCCGCGTCACTCATTGCGTCAATTGAACTGCCTGGGGCGCCGCCAGCTGTGTCGGCGCCCCGCCACAACTTCCCCGCAATGCTGTGGTTTACACGTGCAATGTCCGAGATCGAGCACGACTACACAATCATCGAACTGGGTCCCGACGAGGTTCGCCGCGTGCGCAAGCCGCCGCGCAACCTGTTTCGCTTTTATCTGCTGCCGCTGAGCCTTGCCGGCCTCATCCTGACGCTGTTTGCCTATGGTTGGCCGTTGCCCGTCGCCGGCTGCGCTGTCCTTGTAGGCATCGCCATTGGCGTCCTTATCCAGCACAAACTCTAGACCCAACCCGACCAGGCCAGTGTTCACGCTAATTTAAGCCCGATCTCGCACCTTCTCTACTTCAATAGGGGAGCAGTGCGGACAGTTGATTGCTTGGATTCGGTCCCTGTTTGCGATCAGGCGCGACAATCCGCAGTTAATGCGGGTGCAGGTGCAGGCGCTGAGCCGTCACATCCCGTTGCTATATTTCGTCCTCGTAACGAGCACCGTGGCCCTCGCGGCGACCCATACCAGCTCCGCGCCGGCAGAACTGACCTGGGGTGTTTCCGGCGTGCTGATGGCCGCCTCCATCCTGCGCCTCGCTTTCTGGTGGCGCTCTCGGAACACCGTACTCACCGACGAGGCAGCCTATCGCAAGCTGCGAAGCACCACCGTGGTGGGCGCCGTTCTGGGCATCGGCTTTCTGAGTTTTGCCATCAGTCTTTATGCCTATGGTGACGAATTCTCTCGTGGCCACGTCGCCTTCTACATCTCGGTCACGGTCATCGCCTGCCTCTTCTGCCTCAGCGTGCTGCTGCCAGCAGCTCTCGCCCTGATGGGCGTCGTCGTTATCCCCGCCGCCATCTTTCTCACCCTGACCGGAAATCCGGTCTTCATCGCCATGGCTCTCAACCTGGTGCTGGTGAGCATCGCGCTGACGGTGGTCATGCTCTACAATTTCACCAACCTGACCCGCTCCGTCGCCTCGCTTCAGGCGCTCGAACAGAGCAACAGCGAGATGGCCGACCTGTCGCGCGACAACAATCGTCTGGCCAACCTCGACAGCCTCACCGGCCTCCCCAACCGTCGTCGCTTCTTCGCCGAGCTCGACACCGCTATGGCCGCGTATCGTCAAACCGGCACGCCGGTGATCGTCGGCGTCGTCGATCTCGATGGTTTCAAGCCAATCAATGATCTCTATGGCCACGCCATCGGCGACCGGGTCCTCGCCGAAGTGGGTCGACGCCTGTCTGCCTCGGCCTCCCCTGCCGGGGTTCTGGCACGCCTGGGGGGCGACGAATTTGCCTATATCGTCGTCGGCGATCGCCCGACCGAACTGGCGCTGGCCGATGCCAATCGCATCTGCAGCGTCATTTCGGCGCCCTATCAGATCGGCGAACTCGAACTGCAGCTCTCCTGCAGCATTGGCCTGGCGGCCTCTGAGGCGCTCGAGCCGGGCCAGAGCCTGATCGAGTACGCCGACTACGCCCTCTACGAGGCCAAAAACAGCGCCCGTGGCACAGCGCGGCTGTTTTCCAGCGAGTTGCAGGGTCGACTGCACCGCGACAGCCTGATTGAACAGAGCCTGCGTAGCCCCGAGTTCACCAGCCAGCTCGACCTCGAATTCCAACCCATTTTCGACGTGCTTGCCGGCCAGCCCATCGGCTTTGAAGCGCTGGCCCGCTGGACGAGCCCCACCCTCGGCGTCGTCTCTCCGGACACCTTCATCGTCGCGGCCGAGCGCTGCGGCATGATCACCAAGATCACCGACACCCTGCTTGCCCGGGCCCTCGAGACCGCCAAGAGCTGGCCCGACGACATGCGCCTCTCGTTCAACCTCTCGACTCACGATGTTGCCTCGCCCCAGGCAGTCCAGCGCGTCATCGACCGGGTCAGGGCCAGCGGCACCGACCCGGGCCGCATCGATTTCGAGATCACCGAAACCGCCGTCATGCGCGACTTCGACCAGTCCTGCGCCTCGCTGCTACGCCTGCGCGCCCTGGGCTGCCGCATTGCGCTCGACGACTTCGGCGCCGGCTATTCCAGCCTCTCCTATGTGCACCGCCTGCCGCTCGACAAGATCAAGGTCGATCGCGCCTTTGTCCGCGAGATCGAACTCACTCCGGTGGCCAGCAACATCGTGCGGTCCATCCTCGACCTCTGCCGCAATCTGGGCCTCGACTGCGTCATCGAAGGCACGGAGAACGCAGGTCAGATCGCGCACCTGACCGGCATGGGCTGCCACTTGATGCAGGGCTACTTCATCGCCCGGCCGATGACCGCCGAGGCGATCGCATCGTATCTCTCGACTTACCGCGCGGAGCCTGCGCCCGCCCGCCCCCAGGCCATGCCCATATAGACAGTGCCGTCCACAAGTTCGCTCAGCATCTGGCTGAGCCGCTTTTCCCGCGTCTCTGGCCGTTTCGCCCGGCCGATCCAGCCGATATAGTCATTCTGCTGATACATCGGCCGTTCCAGATAGGCGGCCATCAAGCCATCTGCCTCGAGACGCGTCCGGATATCCTCCGGCATGGGATAGATATCGCGGCTCATCCGCGCCGTCTTGGCCCCCACCATCACCGCAGCCATCCGTCCTTAAATCGATCGGCAACCAAAAAGAACATTACAGGAACATAAAGCAGCGTCAACCTGTCGCGCGGCCAATCGGCATCTGACGCCATCCCTGCTAGAGTCCTATGTACCGATCCGCAGCAAGGAGTCGCGTGATGTTTCTCGGTCTCAGCGCGGAATTACTGGCCCGGTTCCAGTTCGCCTTTACCGTCTCGTTCCATTTCATCTTCCCTGCCTTTTCCATCGGGCTCGCCAGCTATCTGGCGGTGCTCAATGGCCTGTGGCTGTGGAAGAAGGATCCCGCTTACCTCAAGCTGTTCGAGTATTGGAAAACCCCGTTCGCCGTGACCTTCGGCATGGGCGTCGTCTCCGGCATCGTCATGAGCTACCAGTTCGGCACCAACTGGTCCGTGTTTTCCGACCGCGTTGGCGCCGTCATCGGTCCGCTGATGGGCTACGAGGTGCTGACCGCCTTCTTCCTCGAAGCCGGCTTCCTCGGCATCGCCCTCTTCGGCCGCAAGCGCGTCGGCCCGGGCCTGCACATGCTCGCCGTCGCCATGGTGGCGGTCGGCACGCTGATTTCGGCCACCTGGATCATCTCCGCCAACAGCTGGATGCATACCCCCACCGGTCACGGCATCGACGAGAACGGCATCTTCTATCCGGTCGACTGGCTCGCCATCATCTTCAATCCGAGCTTCCCTTACCGGCTGGTGCACACTGTGCTCGCCGCCTTCCTCACCACGGCATTCGCCGTCGGCGCCGTCGCCGCCTGGCACCTGCTGCGTGAGCGCGACAACCGCCAGGCCCGCATCATGTTCTCCATGGCCATGTGGATGGCCGCCATTGTGACACCGATCCAGATCTTTGCCGGCGACCTGCACGGCCTCAATACCCTTGAGCACCAGCCCGCCAAGATCGCCGCCATGGAGGGTCACTACGAGACCCACAAGGGCGCCCCGCTCATCCTCTTCGGCATCCCCGACGACAAGGCCGAAACCACGCATTTTGCCATCGAAATCCCCTATCTGGGCTCGCTCATCCTCGCCCACGACATCAATGCCGAGATCAAGGGCCTCAAGGCCTTCCCTGCCGACGAACGGCCTCCGGCGCTGATCCCCTTCTTCACCTTCCGCATCATGGTCGGCATCGGCCTGCTGATGCTGCTGGTCGGCGTATGGTCGCTCTGGGCCCGCTGGAAAAAGACCCTCTACACCAGCACTTGGCTGCACCGCGTCGCCATCGCCATGGGTCCCTCGGGCTTCATCGCCGTGCTCGCCGGCTGGTACACCACCGAAGTCGGCCGCCAGCCCTTCACCGTCTATGGCCTGCTCCGCACCTCAGACAGCCTATCTCCTGTCGAAGCTCCCGCCGTCGGCGCCTCGCTGATTGCCTTCATCATCGTCTACTTCATCGTCTTCGGCGCCGGGGTCTTCTACCTATTCCGCCTGTTCGGCCGCCGTCCGGAGGGCGATGAGGGAGCCTCGCAGGAGGGACCGACCCGCGCCGCAGGCATCACCCCGGCCCAGCAGATCGAAGAAGCGGAGCCCAAGCATGCCCATTGATCTGCCCACCATCTGGCCGGCCTCATCGCCTTCGCCGTCCTCGCCTATGTCATCCTCGATGGTTTCGACCTCGGCGTCGGCATCCTCTTCCCCTTGTTCCCGTCCGATCGCGACCGCGATGTCATGACGAACTCCATCGCCCCGGTCTGGGACGGCAACGAGACCTGGCTGGTGCTGGGCGGCGGCGGCCTGATGGCCGTCTTCCCGCTCGCCTACGCCACCGTGCTCCCGGCCCTTTACGTCCCCATCATCCTGATGCTGCTCGGCCTCATCTTCCGCGGCGTCGCCTTCGAGTTCCGCTTCCGCACCAAGCGCTGGAAGCCGCTCTGGGAATGGGGCTTTGCTGGCGGTTCCACCCTTGCTGCCCTGATGCAGGGCGTTGCGCTCGGCGCTCTGGTGCAGGGCATTCAGATCGAAGGGCGCGCCTATGCCGGTGCCTGGTGGGACTGGCTGACGCCCTTCACCATGCTTACCGGCCTCGCCGTTGCCATCGGCTACGCCCTGCTCGGCGCCACCTGGCTCAATCTGAAGACGACTGGTGCGCTGCAGGAAAAGTCCCGCCGCATCGCGCTCTATAGCGGCGTCGCCACCCTGGCGCTGATCGGCGCGGTGAGCCTCTGGACGCCCTTCCTTGAGCCGATCTACTTCCAGCGTTGGTTCGGCTTTCCGACGGCCTTCTTCTCAGCTTTCGTGCCCACCCTCCTTGCGGCCTGCGCCTTTGGGCTCTGGTGGGGCCTGACACACGACAAGCACCTGCTGCCGTTCCTCGCCGCGCTCGGCATCTTCGTGCTGAGTTTTGTGGGCATTGGCATCAGCTTCTACCCCTACATTGTGCCCGGCGCCCTCACCATCGCCGAAGCCGCCGCGCCCGACGCCTCGCTGAGCTTCCTGCTCGTCGGTGCCCTGATCCTTATTCCGATCATCCTCGCCTACACCGGCTACGCCTACTGGGTGTTCCGCGGCAAAGTCGACCCCGAGGAGGGCTACCACTGATGCCCTCCTCCTCCTCCCTGCCCCGACGCTTGCTCTGGTTCGTCGGCATCTGGCTCGCTGGCGTCCTCGCCGTCGGCGTAGTCGCCTACGGCATCAAACTGGCGCTCGGCGCCTGATGGCAGCATAGAAAGCCGAAACGGACTGATTTTGAGACGGCACTGTCCCGGCGCCCAACGGTTGATGGAGCCGAAACAGGTCCAATTTGGTCTTTAGGCGGAGCTTGACTCCGACCAACGTCGAATAGTCCTTTGAGTCTAAGGTCTTAATGGTCGACTGATTCGAGTCGTCGTTAACAGATCATGACATTTTCACTTGTTTTCCACAGAAATCCGATTCTAACTGAGTCATAGGTGTTCCATTTTGGCACACCTTTGGAGGGGTAGAGCGGCGCTACCTCATTGGGACTTGAGGTAGTAAATGCGTATCGAAAAGTCTGCTCCGGCCCTCGGCCGGGGAACGGCGAAGCTTTCCTTAAGCTCGCCATGGGCGCTAGCGTCGCCACCCTGTTGCTCCTCGCTTCGGCGGGCCCCAGCTTCGCCTTCAATGCCCGCATGCAAAGTCAGGTCGACCGCTATGTCGACTGTCTGACTCTCTTGCTGACTGACCCGCAGGAACACGCGCGCGTCTGCGGCGGCGGCAAGAAGCTGCAGCCATCCCGCGACTCTCTCTCAACCCCAGTAGCCGGCGCCTCAGCGGTTGTCGCGAGCAGCGGTGGCGGCGGTGGTGGCGGGGGTGGCGGCGACTGCGAAGTAACTGTGACCGCCTTCGTTGCAATTTCGATCGACTCCGGTGACGGCGACCTGTGCGAGGAGGAGGAGGACGACGACGACGAGGAAGAAGACGAGGACTACGACGAAGACGACGAGGACTACGAGGACGAGGACGACGAAGAAGACGACGACGAGGAAGATGACGACGAGGAAGATGACGACGAAGAAGATGACGACGAAGAAGATGACTGAGACACCGTCAGTATCTGACCGTCAATTAGCCTCGGCGCCCACGCGCCGAGGCCACTCTTTCGAACTGAGAAGAAATCAGAAGCGACTGAGGACGACTCCCCACAATTCACAACAATCGACGAAGGGTCAGCCATCGACCCAATTCGAGTAAAATTGAGTCTAGTTTCCTTATGTAAAACAGATGATTAGGCGGAAGAGCCGTAAACCTTAACGATTTACTAACCCGCGCCATTCCCCTTGTTTTCAACAGGGTCTTCACACTTTGGTAACCCTCAAGTCCGCCACCCGACGGACTTTTGGGGCGAGCCCGAACTCGCCCTCAGACCATCCTGAGGTAGTAAAACATGCGTACCAATCTGTTCACCCTGGCCTCTGGCCGGGAGGCGGCGAAGCTTTCCTCCAAACTCGCCATCGGCGCTACCGTCGCCACCGTCCTGCTCTTCTCCGCGACGAGCCCGAGCTTTGCGCTCAACGCCCGGGTCAAGACTGAGGTCAACCACTTTATCGACTGCCTCAAGCTACTGCTGACGAATCCCGTTGAGCATGCCCGCGTCTGCGGCGGCGGAAAAAAGCTACAGCCGTCAAGGGATTCCTTGTCTACGCCCGTCGCTGGCGGCAGCCCACCTCCGCCAACGACCACAACCACTGAAAAAGACGACGGAAAAGAAGAGTGCGTCTACGAGTTCACTACGTTCTACACGTCTGAGGAAGAAGAATATGTCTCGGAGTACCCGCAATCATGTGGGTGCAGTTATGCACGAGATGCCTGAATTCGTTGACCCTCTACTAGTCATCGTTGACGGTTGGAACGCTCCCTTCCGCTCTTGATCAGCAATGGGGTCCACCACCAATGACGTCGGCGCGGCCAAAACGCCGCGCCGAAACGCCTGCGCGTTGAGCCGGAATCGGCGTAACGATCGGCCCCATGGACAACCAGATCGTCGTCATCACCGGCGCAACCAGCGGCCTCGGCCGGGAGACGGCGCGCGAACTGGCCCGGCTGGGCGCAACGATTGTCATTCTCGGCCGCGACCCCGAAAAGGGCGCTGGGACCATTGCCGACCTCAAACCCGCAGCACGCCACCCCGGCCGGCTCTACTTCCTCTCCTGCGACCTCTCTCGCCTCGGCGATGTCCGCTCCGTAGCCAAGACGCTGCACGACCGCTTTGACCATATCGACGTGCTGATCGCCAATGCCGGGGTCATCAACACCCGTCGCCGCGAGACCATCGACGGGTTCGAGGAGACTTTTGCGGTCAACCACCTCGCGCACTTTCTGCTGACCGGCCTGCTGCTGGATCTGCTCGCAAAGGCGGCGCAGGGCCGTGTCGTCGTCGTCTCGTCCGATGCGCACCGCATCGGCCGGCTCAATCGCGATGACCCGCAGCGGCGGCGTGGCTATCGCGGCTTTGCCGCCTATGCCGCCTCCAAGCTGGCCAATCTGCATTTCACGTTCGAACTGGCGCGCCGGCTCGAACACACGGCCATTACCGTCAATGCGCTGCATCCCGGCGCCGTAGCGTCGAACTTTTCCACCAATAACGGACCCCTCGCCCGGCTTGCCATGCGGCTGCTGAAGCCGGTCTTCACCAGCCCGGCCAAGGCCGCCGAAACCTCGGTCTATCTGGCCTCTGACCCGCGCCTGGCCACAGTCACCGGTCGCTATTTCGCCCGCTCACGCCAGCACGAAACCGCCCGCCGTGCCCACGATCGTACCGCTTCCGACTGGCTCTGGCGCGCCAGCGAAACCCTCACCAGCTTCACCTATCCGACCGTCTGAGGCTTCAGCTGGCCGGCGTCACGTAGCAGCCGCCGCCGGCCGACTTGATCGCCGAACAGATGGCGTTGGCGTTCTCCGCCGAGGCGGCCGGCACCCGCACGCCATAGATCGTTCCGGTCTCACCGTCCGCCGTCGTCACCTCCGGCACCGCATCGCCCATCGCCCCAGCAAAATTGTCGTTGGCATATTTCAGCGAGCGCTCGGCCCCGTCCGCACTGTCGCGCCAGGCCAGCATGACGAAGGCCGGACCGCTGGCAACGCTTGTTCCCGGATCAAGCGCGGGCGCCACCGGGTCGGTGGCGGGGTTGTTCGTCTCTTCGGTGGGCGTCGTCGTGACTGCGGCCACCTCGATGTCGTCGCCACGGTTGATCCCCAGATTGGAAATCTCGTCCCCGTTGAAAATGTACATCTGCTCAGGCGGCGTCTGCAGCATGACCGTGATGATCGACTGGGTCACTTCGAACTCGTTGAGCGCACTCAAGACGTCGGCCAGCGTCGTCTGCGCCAGCACCAGATCAGCCACTTCGGCGGAGATCTGGTGCACGCCCAACTCGCCGTTGACCTCGCGGTTCGCGCCAGCAAAGAAGATGTAGGAGCAGGCCGAATAGCATCCCATCCCCTGGGCCACCAGCGTGCTCATCCCCAGATCCTTGACCTTGTGGGCGACCACCAGCGCGTCGTCGACGTAGCCGCCGGGGCTGTTGAGGAGCAGCACCTTGGCCTGTGGCCGAGCCTCGATAGCGCGGGCAAAATCCTCGTCCAGCGTTGCGCCGATTTCGCCATTGAGCGCGATCACTTGTGGATCCTCCGGCGGCAGCGTCCATACGCCGAAATCGGTGCCGGCGCTCGCTGCCGCCTTGTCGGTTTCCGGTGTGGTCAGGAAGTTGAGCGGCACGAAATAGGACGCAATGAAGATCTTGATGATCTGCGCATCCGCCTCGTGCTCGGGCGCCCAGCTCAGCGAATAGCCGACGCTCTCGGTGCCGGCATTCTGGTACATGGTGTAAAACTGCCGTCCATTGCGCGTGCCCGACACCACGAACCGGTCCGTGTTGAAGTTCGCATCAGTCACCACCATCCCGTCCTGCGACTTGGTGGAGCTGGCAAACAGGTCCGAAAAGCCCATCTCCGCCTGTTGCGTCACCAGTGTCTCGAGCGAGATCGCCCCGTCCGCAGTCGCGTAGGTGTGGCCGTTATTGTAGGGCGTCACGACGCTGAGCAGACCCGCCGGCAGCACCAGTGAACTGCGTCCTTCGGCGTCCTCCATGCTCTGCATCCCGAGCCGGCGATAGACGACGTCAGAAAGTTCGTAGAGCTTTTGCCGGTCGTCGTCGCTCAGCACGCCTGTCGGCTCCATGCCCTGCGAGGTCTGGAAGTCGACAATCGCCTGATAGGTGTTTTCGCCGAACTGCCGGTCGATGATGAACCGGAAGTGCCCGAGCAGCACGAGGTCGTATTGCACGCCCTCCCGCGCCTGCTCCTCCATCGACTCGAACCAGACCCGGCTCTCGTCCATGCCGGCCAGCGCCGGCGCAGCTGGCAGGACGCCGAGCCCGAAACCGAGCATCACCGCCAGAACCAGTCCCATCGCACTGCGCATCGCCAAAACCCCTGCCAGCTGTTGCGGGGCATTCTGTCACCAGTCGCGACCGCCTTCAATCGAGCCAGCGGTGGCGCACCGCATATTTACGGTGCGCCCACGGGTACGTCACTAGATCGAGTAGATCGACTCCCAACCGAACAGCTTCTCGTAGAGCTCTTCGGCCAACTCAGCCGGCGATTTGCGGGAGCCGTCGAGCACGACGTCGGCATCCTGCGGCGCTTCATAGGGGCTCGAAACACCGGTGAAATTCTTGATCTCGCCCGCGCGGGCCCGCTTGTAGAGGCCTTTGGGGTCCCGCGCTTCGACCACTGCCAGCGGCGTATCGACGAACACTTCGGTAAAGCTGATGTCGCCGGCCACTTCGCGTGCCACGCGGCGTTCGTTCTGGAATGGCGAGATGAACGAGCAGAGCACGATCAGCCCGGCATCGGC